>NZ_JBAQEO010000881.1:0-1964 GCF_049286785.1 Rhodococcus sp. (in: high G+C Gram-positive bacteria)
TTTCAGCAGTTCATGAATGGTGGCTGCCTCGATGGTTCCTTCATTGTCATCGAACAGTGGCCGGATTCCGTGAGCTGCCCTGATTTGGTGGTCATCTGGAAGCGACCGTCTCCGTCGATCGTTCCACCAAACGACGAAGCAGCAAGTCCGTGACGAACAGTCCCGGGCGGCGGTCGGGCGACCGGGTCGCGGTAATAGTGCAACTGGTGATTGCGAAGTTGATCCTGTGCGGACACTGATACTGATGGAACCACTCTCGGGCTCGGTAGCGGTTTGGTGTGTACCAGCCTGTTCGCTTGGGGGTTGTCGTACCCGGTGCGTTTCACCGTGGGGTACGTCGGTGAACCATCCTGTGCCGGGCGCATGGAATCGGCGGACCCCATCTCGTTCCTTGTGTGCACGTGACCCAGCGCACGTGGAATGCTCTCAGAATGGAGTGGAATCTTCCGAGACTCCTGAATCGCCCGCCGCTGGTCCACGAGGGACCCCTGACACCCGAATCGGCCGCCGGCCGGATCAGTGCATACATCTACGGCAACATCCTGGTGCTGGCGGCGCTCGTCCCCGTGACGCACTCACAGGACACACTCGGCATCGCCGTCATCGTGGGAGCCGCGCTGTCGACGTTTCTCGCTCACCTGTTCGCCGAATCAGTGGGGCACTCGCTCCTGCTCGGCCTCGCTCCGACTCGTGCCGAACGGATCCGCGAACTCCGCGATGCCCTGCCGATTCTGACCTCGGCGGTGGTGCCGAGTGCGATTCTCTGTACCGCCCTGATCGGCTGGTGGGACGCCTCCTCCGCACAGCTGACCGCCGAGATCGTGATGATCGTCCGTATCGGCTCGATCAGCTACGTGATCAGGCGACTGCGGCGCGAGGAAGTCACCCACCTGACGCATTGGGCAGCGATCGGCCTGGCGCTCGTTGCCGCAGTGATCGTGGCGGTCAAGGTACTTCTGACACACTGACCGGCGGTTCGAGCAATTCGACGCGAGATTCGGTGCCGCCGCCCGCAAAGCGTCCGCAGAGAGGTCGTCCGGTTGGGCTTGAGACTGCACCTCCGCCTCCACGCGCGCACGGTAGGTCTTCACCTTGCGGTCGATCGTGTCGGCGTCCCATCCGAAGGACCGGGGCCACAAGTTGTGCGACATGCTCGGCGCAGTTCACGCCGCGATGCGAGTACTCGATCCCGATGCGCGTTGTCCGGGGCTCCTTACCCGACACCTCGACCAGATCGACAACCCGACGGTGGACATGGGTTCGCACACCGAGCCGTCTTTGACGCTCTCCGTAACAGCACGGTGGACGTGGCCGCCTAACTGCGCGCGATGGTTGGATTGGTACGCGAGCTCGCCGGACGTGCATGGCACGCTATCGAGATGTGGATCCCAGATGCGTTCGGCTTCAGTGCGTTCGCACGCGCTGACGAGGACAGGCGGGCGGGCTGGTCGACCTCCTAAGAGATAACCCGTGAGTTCGGAGATCCCGCGCTGAGCTGTGTGGGTGGACTTCACCCCGGTGCTGGCGCAGTGGCTCGACGAAGCGCGACCGCTGTTCGATGTGGGTCTCGCGCGGGCGCGCGTCACGCGGCGCGTAACAGCAGGCCGGTGCCGTCGGGTTTGTGCAGCCGCAGTTCGCTGGCGTCGACCGTGGCCTCGACCGTGCCGGACAGCACGGCGAGCACCGCCCGCTCGACCTCCGCGAGGTCGGGCTCGCAGGCCCGTCGGGTGGTCGCGAGCGGTCCGAATTCGATAGTGGTCCGGCCGTTGGACTCGGAAATCGTTGCGGGACCGGTGAAGTTGTTGCAGCCGGTGCTGCCTGCCGCGGTGCCGTCCGGATCGAGACGCAGGTGCGGCGCCGCGCGCTCCAATGCCGCCGATGTGCTGACCGCGTTCGGGGTGACCAGACTGTGCACGACCCAGGTGGTGCCGACCAGCGGTCGGTCGGGGTCGGCGACCTCGCGG
>NZ_JBAQEO010000882.1:0-11417 GCF_049286785.1 Rhodococcus sp. (in: high G+C Gram-positive bacteria)
ACACCGACCCCTTCTCGGCAACGGGCCGCGACACCTGGGTCCACCCGCATTCCCTCCGTTGAAGTGAGAGTGAACGCCGGCGACGACGGTGCCCCCGTCATCGTCGGCTCCTCACGGTTCAGCACCACTTGCAGCTAAAGTCGGGTGTTTGCGAGTCGTGGACCGCATCCAGTGCGGACTTCGTCAACCAGCTCGCCGAGCAGGCCCGGAAAAGGGAGGTCATGGCATGGCATCAGTAGACGTCGAGACCGAGATCACCATTGCGCGGCCGCGGCACGAGGTCGCGGATTATTCGTCGAACCCCGACAACGCGACAGCGTGGTACGCGAATATCAAAGAGGTGCAGTGGAAGTCCCCTGGACCGGCGAAAGTTGGCTCCCGAATCGTCTTCATTGCACAGTTTCTCGGTCGGCGTCTGACCTATACGTATGAGGTCGTAGAACTGGTGCCGGACGAGCGCTTCGTTATGCGCACGGCCGAAGGACCCTTCCCGATGGAGACCACCTACGAGTGGAGCCACGCATCGAACGGGAACACCCGGATGACGCTTCGCAACCGCGGTGAACCGTCAGGATTCTCGCGACTTGCAGCACCAGTGATGGCCCGCGCCATGCGCCGAGCCAACAACAAGGACCTCGCTCGCCTGAGGGCCATCCTCGAAGCCACACCCGCGAGCCGGTGACCACAACGACGTCGTGCATCCGATAGGACGCAATACCCCGAAATCCCGCCCTGTATAACCGAAGTCGCAGCGCCCTGCGGGGTAGCGCGGTTCCGGAATCATATCGAAAAGCGGTGATTCCTGTCGGTGGCATCTGAAAACTGAACACGGTATGGCAGGCGGGTTCGAGTATTGGTCGCAACACTCCTGACCATGCGGAAGGGCGGCCGCCTCGGCCTGCTTGTGTTAGTACCCGCCCTCGCCCTCTCGGCAGCCTGCAGCAGCGATTCCCATGACTCCGCAAGCGGATCCGTCGAGGCGCCAGCAGGCGCCTTCCCCGACAACCGAGCCAAGAGCACTCCGGTCAAGATCGGGCTGATCAACCCCGAGGGTGTCCCCGCCATCTCGCAGCCGTCCAACAGAGAGGCCGCGCAGGCGGCGGTCGAATGCCGCGGAGGTCAGGTCGGGTACTCATTCGGCAGCGATCGGTCGCGGATCGTTATGGTTTCATCACCTAGAGTAATAAGTAAGCTAGTTACTAGGTGATGTCGACTCTTCCATCCAGCCTTGCTCCGGTGCTCCTCGAAAGGACACGTCATGGCCTCACTCGGCCTCCATTTCACGGCCGCTGATGACTACCTCCACGCCGTCTCCGACAATTTCTACGAGTCGGAGACTTACTGGTTCTCGTTTTTCGTGCCCGAACGCAACATCGGCGCATGGATCTACACCAGCGTCCGGCAGAACGCCGGCGTCACGGCCGGTGGCTTGTGGATGTGGGACGACACCGCCACGAATCCGTGGGATATCCCGTTTTACGAACACTTTTCGGCGCTCAAACTTCCCAAAACCGTCGACAAGACGGTGCGCAGCCCTACCGGTTCCTCGGTCTCGGTCGTGGAACCGGGCATGGTATATGACCTGCACTACGAGGACCGCGATCGGATCACTGTCGATCTGACCTTCCGCGGACTCGAGGAACCGGTTCCGCTGCGGCAGGGCGCCCCGCCCTACCCGGCTGCGTCGCATTACGATCAGACCGGCCACGTGACCGGAACCGTGGTGCTCGACGGTGAACGAATCGATGTCGACTGCTTCGCCATGCGCGACCGTTCGTGGGGGCCGAGAACGGAGCGCGGCTACCGCCGAGTCGGCTACACCTGGCTCGCCAGTCCTGGCTGCAGCCTCTTGACCTACTCGTCACCGACCCCGACCACTGACGACATCCATTCCGGCTATCTGCGCACGGGAGCCGACCTGCGGCCTGTCGCAAGCGGGCATCGAAAGGTCACCCGCGATCCGTCACACGCATGGGTCGACGCTCTCGACATCACGGTCGTGGACGAACACGGTACCGAGTTCACCGCCACAGGGACCGCTCGGAGTCGTTTCATCCTGTCCAACGCCACCAGCGTCTGTGTCAACACGTTGCTCGAATTCGACGTCGACGGCGAGACCGTGTTCGGAGAGGACCAGGATGTATGGCCCATCAAGGACTTTCGGCAGGCTCGGCGCGGGTAGTGGAGCGTAGGCATCGAAGCGGGAGATGCACCGGCGGCCGGGGCGGAGGCCGCGAATTTGGATAGTGACATACGCAACACCGGGCGCTATATTCAACATAGATAAATAAGTGCAACTGTTGGACCCGCCCGAACTGTCGCATCCTTCGAGGAGGATTCTTCCCATGCCGCTCCAAGATCACATGCAACTCATCTCGACAGACGACCACCTCATCGAGCACCCGAAACTCTGGTCGGATCGCCTGCCGTCGAAATTTCGCGAGGCGGGGCCGCGCATCGTCGAGAAGGAACTGCCGCGAGCGCTGCACGTCGGCGACGGAAACAGGGCACTCGATAGCGGCACCCGCCTGGCGCAGGTGTGGGAGTACGAAGGTCGGATCTACCCGTACATCGGACTCAACGCGGTCGCCGGGAAGAAGCCGGAAGAATTCGGAGTCGAGCCGACCCGCTACGCCGACATGATCCCCGGCTGCTACGACCCCAAGGCGCGCGTTGCGGACATGGACATCGACGGCGTGCAGGCCACACTGTCGTTCCCGTCTTTCCCCCGGTTCGCAGGCTCCGTGTTCCTCGAGGGCGAAGACCGGGAACTGGCCCTGCTCAGTGTGAAGGCATGGAACGACTACGCTCTCGACGAATGGTGCGCCGCCGCACCGGATCGACTGATCCCGATGGTGATTCTCCCGTTGTGGTCGGTGGAGGAGTCCGTCAAGGAGATCTACCGAACTGCGGCCAAGGGTTCGAAGGCGATCTCCTTCGTGGAGAACCCCGTGCCGCTCGGACTGCCGTCCTTTCATACTGATCACTGGGACCCGGTATTCACGGCTGCGGAGGAGACCAACCAGCCGCTGTGCATCCACTTCGGCACGTCCGGTAAGGCTCCGATCACGGCCCCCGAAGCTCCGATGGCCGTGATGATCGCGCTCTTCGGGTGCAACTCGATGTATGCCACCGCAGACCTCGTGTTCTCGCCGGTGTTCCACAAGCATCCCCGGTTGAAGTTCGCCCTCTCCGAAGGCGGGATCGGTTGGGTTCCCTACCTGCTCGAACGCATGGACCAGACCTGGGAAAAGCACCGCTTCTACCAGAACATCAACCAGTCCGTCCGCCCGTCGGAACTCTTCGCGAAGCACCTCTTCGGTTGCTTCATCGACGACCAGTTCGGTGTCGACAACCGCCACAAGGTCGGTATCGACAACATCACGTGGGAAGGCGACTACCCGCACTCGGACTCGAATTGGCCGAACAGCCGAAAAGTGGTCCACGACATGATGATCAACGTCCCGGACGAGGACGTGCACAAGATGGTCGAACTGAACGCCCGCGCCCTGTTCAATTTTCCCCGCGTGTAACTACCGGCGCGACCGACACCGCGAAGAGATCCCCGAGGAAGAGTGACATGGAAGAGCAGATTGCCGAGGACGACTGGGTCGACCAGGACCTCCTCACCAAGGACCTCGCGGGGTCCTTGCTCGACGCCGAAATCGCCGCCGAACGCGCTCGTCTCGCACAACTCGATCGTGGCGAATCACCAGTGGACGCCGTTGCGAGCCGTGCCGACATGGAGCGTCGTCTAGCTGCGATGATCGCCGCGCGCGACCGACTTCGTGCGCAGCAATCGCGCTGATCGACGCACAGATCGTCGATAGGAACCTACTTTTCGAGGAGAACCATCGTGGAACCCGAGGGCACCGGACGCCCGCTACCTCAGCCGACCCTGGCCAGCGCCGCGTTCTGGTCGTCGGGCGAAGATGGGGTATTGCGAATCGCGCGGTGCGACGCATGCGGCCGTCGCATGCATCCGCAGTCGGTGATGTGCCCGCAGTGCCGGGGCCGTCAGATCACGATGGCACCGGTGTCCGGCCGGGCGGTCGTGGTGGGCTGCACGGTCAACACCCAGCAATGGTTGCCCGGCTTCGCGCCGCCCTACGTCGTGGCGATCGTTGCGCTCGACGAGGACGACTCTGTCCGGCTCACCACCAACGTCGTCGGTTGCGCGCCTGACAAGGTGTATGTGGGTATGCGCGTGCGCGTGCTCTTCGAGAAGTCGGCCGACGAGGTCTATCTCCCGCTGTTCGAACCGGACCTTTCGGCCGCGGGTGAAGTTGCTGCCCTGCCCGAGCCGGAGGACTACCGCAGCCGCCTACGACCGATGGCATCGCCGACGAAGTTCGAGGACAAGGTCGCGATCACCGGGGTGGGCCAGTCGGCGGTGGGTCGGCGGTTGATGGTCGATCCGCTCTCACTGACGGTCGATGCCTGCCTGCAGGCGATCGAGGACGCCGGATTGTCGCTCGACGACATCGACGGGCTGTCCACCTACCCCGGGGCGTCGGTGGGCGGGATGACCGAGGGTGGGATCATGCCCGTCGAACAAATCCTTCAGATCCGGCCGACGTGGGTGAACGGCGGTGGAGATCTACCCGGTCAGAACGGGTCGATCATCGCCGCCATGCTCGCAGTCGCCTCCGGACTGTGTCGGCACGTGCTCTGCTTCCGAACCGTATGGGAGTCCAGCTACGCGGCACTGCAACGCGACGGACGTTGGCACCCTACCGAGGGTCGGGTCACCGGCATGATGGAAGGACGGGCACCCTTCGGGCGATGTCCGCCGCGAACTGGATAGCCTGCCAGGCATCGCACTATTTCCATCGGTACGGAGGTGACCGGGAAACCCTGGGCTGGATCGCGCTCAACGCTCGCACCAACGCAGGCTTGAACCCGGAAGCCGTCTACCGCGACCCGATCACGATGGACGACTATCTTTCCGCACGAATGGTGTCGACTCCCTTCGGCATCTACGACTGCGATGTGCCGGTCGACGGCGCGGTCGCAATCATCGTGTCCGCCGTCGAGACCGCTGCGGACAGGCCGAACCCGCCGGTGCTCGTCGAGGCCGTCGGTACACAGATCATGGAATCGCTGTCCTGGGATCAAGGAACCCTGACGCACTTGCCGCAGTCCTTGGGGCCTTCGGCGCATCTGTGGTCCCGTACCGACCTGCGGCCCGACGACGTAGATCTCGCCTTGCTCTACGACGGCTTCACCTTCAACGCGTTGTCTTGGCTCGAAGGCCTCGGATTCTGTGAATTCGGTGGAGCCCGAGAGTTCATCGACGAGGGCCGAGGCATCGCGCGAGACGGCAAGTTGCCGCTGAACCCGCACGGCGGGCAGTTGTCGGCTGGTCGGACACACGGCTACGGCTTCTTCCGGGAGGCCGTCCTGCAGTTGCGTGGGCAAGCGCACGGCCGACAGGTCAGCGACGCGGGTGTCGCCGTGGTGACTGCCGGAGGCGGCGTCCCCGCCGGTGCGATCCTGCTCCGCAACCCGTAACCGAGAACCTCGCAGCTTCAGTCACCCATCCGAACCACCGAGCAAGGAAAACAGCATGCATCGTCCGATGGAAGGCGTCCGGATCCTCGAGGTCGCCCAGTTCACCTTCGTCCCCGCCGCCGGCGCAGTCCTTGCCGACTGGGGTGCCGACATCATCAAGGTCGAGCACGCCGAGACCGGCGATGCTCAACGTGGACTCGTGCGCGTACTCGGACTCGAGGCCGGCAAGGCCGGATCCTCATTCGCGCCGATCATGGACGGACCCAACCGCAGCAAACGGAGTATCGGTATCGCGCTCGACAAGCCGGAGGCGCGCCCGGTCTTCGAGGAACTCGTCAAACGAAGTGACGTGTTCCTGACCAACTACCTGCCCGGTGTCCGCCGCAAGCTCGGATTGACGGTCGAGGACATTCGAAAGATCAACCCCGACATCATCTACGTCGCCGGCAGCGGTTTCGGGAGCGAGGGCCCCGACACCGACACCGGCGCCTACGACGCGACTGCATTCTGGGCTCGGGGCGGCAGTGCAGACGGCACGACGCCCGCTGACGCCGACGCCGTCAGCTTCATGCCTGCCGGTGCCTACGGTGACAACATCGGCGGCATGACGATCGCCGGAGGCATCGCCGCGGCTCTCTTCGGACGAGAGCGAACAGGACAGACCTCCGAGGTCGACGTGTCACTCCTTGCCGTCGGCGCGTGGGCCACCCAGTTCAGTGTGAACCTCGCACTGATGACCGGTGGACCTCTGCCCAAAACGAAACGCACCACCGCCGCACCCGGGAACCCGCTGACCGGGCACTACCGCACCTCTGACGGCCGGTGGATTCAGTTCTCGATGCTCCAGCCCACGAAGTACTGGGACGAGTTCTTCCGCGTTCTCGGCCGCGACGACCTGGTCGGCGATCCCCGTTTCGACACCATGGCCAAGATCACCGACGCCAAGGACGTGGTCACCGCCGAGATCGCCCGCACGATCGCAGGCCGCACGTTGGACGACTGGACGAACACATTCAAGGATATGACCGGCCAATGGGCGCCGGTTCAGGATGCCTGGGACATCGGAAACGACGAGGCTCTCCTCGCCAACGGCCGAATCGTCGACGTCGTCGACGCCGACGGACGCGCGCAGAAGTTGGTGGCCAACCCGGTCAAGTTCGACAAGGCACCCGTCGAAATGACCCGCGCGCCACTGTTCGCCGAACACACCGACGATATTCTGCGCGAACTCGGACTCGACGACGACCAGCTCATCGAGCTGAAGATCGCCGGCGCCGTCACGTAGTCCGGGGCGCCGCGTGACATCCGAGAACAGGTAAACGGAGACCTCGTCGACTGCAATCACGCTGAGTGCATTTCAGATCCGCGCATCCGCGGTGACAGTTCGATCCTGAGGGTCGGTTGCGGGTAGTCCCGCTGCGGCAAACGCGTCGATGACGGGGTACGCGGTCAGGGTGGCGGGATACGGAGGTGACCGTGGCGTCATCGACACAGATGTGGCATGCCTCCGCAGTTCGCAGCGCGAGCTTGTACCTCGGTGATGACACGTTCCGGCATGCGCCGCTGCCATCTGCCTGGCCACACCGCCTCAATGTCCGCGGCCGTGGCTACGGTGCATCTGGGCTCGACCTCGTTCGGTGGACTCGGGGCGCTGTGTATGGCGCGCAGTGATGTGTTGCGACCGCCGAATGTGACATCTCTCCGGGAACGCTGCGCAGTGCAGGTCTGACCCAGTTCCGGGTGACGTCGCCGCGATAACGCCTCTCGGCAAGTGGTCGATCGCGGCGACGGTTCTGATGTTGGTACCGGGGTATATGCGCGACACCGTCGAACCCTTCCAACCGGTTACCCGCGGTCGATATTCCAGAACGCATGCACCCAGGGAAGGATCAGACGTCGATCTGGCCCAAGCGGTCCTCGCATCTGATCTGACAGCAGCAGCGGACTATCCGCCGGGAATGCCCCACTTCGGTTTACTCGTTGACATGCCCCAACTTTCGCTATCCCAGGGCGACGTGACGATCAAGTCGGAACGGATGGTTTCTCGAAGCGAAGTTCGTACTCGATCGGTTGGACGTAGTCGACTGCGAATGCCGACTCTGACGGCCCGAAGAAGATCTTGATGTAGTCGAAGATTACGTTCGCCAGATCCAGCCGCGTCCGCCAAAGCCCCGTGACAGCGCTCGCTCCTTGAGCTTTTTATCTAAAGTCATTAGTCTGACGCCTGTCGAATTTTCGTACCCGGGGAGAACTGCATGCGCGACACGAAACCGATCCGGCCCGACGCGGTGGCGGACATCGGGCGGCCGACGCCGGCGCACCCGAAGTGCATCCTGGGAGCGATGCAGTGGTGAGCCTCGATCCGAAAACTCCGATCCTGATCGGTGGAGGCCAGATCAGCGAACGTGACGGCGGCGTGGAGCCTGTCGATCTGCTGGTGCGCGCCGCCCGCGAGGCTGCCGCCCAGGCCGGGTCGTCGAGGCTGCTCGAGCTTGTCGATTCGGTCCGCGTGGTCGGTCTGCTGTCGTGGCGCTACCGCGACCCCGGTGTGCTCGTAGGGGAACGGATCGGCGCGACCGTGCGGCATACCGGCTACTCCGGGAACGGTGGCAGCACGCCGCAAGTGCTCGTCAACGGCGCCGCCGAGGACATCGCCGCCGGCCGCGCCGACGTCGTACTCATCGGCGGCGCCGAATCATGGCGGACCCGCACCAAGTTGCGCGCACAGAAGATACGGCCCGAGTGGACCGTGCAGGACGAGTCGGTGCCCGAGGCCGAGATCATGGTGACCGACGTGCCGATGGCCGCCGAGAGCGAACGACGGATCGGTCTGGACCGGCCCTCGTACGTGTATCCGCTGTTCGAGCAGGCACTACGGATCTCGGCAGGGCGTTCGCAGGGCGAGCATCGGGAGTTCATCGGCGGGCTGTGGTCACGGTTCAGCAAGATCGCGGCGACGAATTCGAACGCATGGGTGCAGCGCGAATACACCGCAGCCGAAATCGCGACACCGTCGCCCGACAACCGGATGATCTCCACCCCTTATCCAAAGCTGCTCAACTCGAACAACATGGTCGATCAGGCCGCGGCGTTGCTGATGTGTTCGGTCGAGACCGCGACCCGGCTGGGCATTCCACGGGAGAACTGGGTTTTTCCGCAGTCCGGCACCGAATCGCACGATACGTACGCGATCGCGGAACGTGGGGCGCTCGACGGCTCGCCGGCGATCCGGATCGCGGGGGCGAGAGCTCTCGAGCTCGCGGGCATCGGACTCGACGACGTCGCGTACGTCGATGTGTATTCGTGTTTCCCCTCGGCAGTGCAGGTCGCGGCCAACGAACTCGGGTTCGCACTGGATGATCCGCGCCGCCCGCTCACCGTGACCGGGGGGCTTACGTTCGGCGGTGGCCCGTGGAACAACTACGTGAGCCATTCGATCGCGACCATGGTGACCCGGCTGCGGGAGTGTTCGGGGGCATACGGGTTGGTGACCGCCAACAGCGGCTATCTCACCAAGCACGCCATGGGCGTGTACAGCACCGAGCCGCCCGCCGGTGGATTCCGGCGTCTGGACGTGCAGGCCGAGGTGGCTGCCGAGCCGACGACCCGGGCTCTGGTCTCGTACGAGGGTAGTGCGACGGCCGAATCGTGGACGGTGGTCTACGGACGCGGTGGCGACCCGGAGCGCGGGTTCCTCGCGGCACGCACGGCAACGGGGGAGAGGACACTCGCGGTCACCACCGGCGACGAGGATCTGGCGCGTCTCGCGAAGGACGACGTCGCAGGACAACGGGTTGCCATCGCGTCGGACGGCCTGTTCCGCTTCGCGTGATGTTGACGCAATTTATCTAAGACCATAAGGTTAATTTATCTGTCGGACGCGCCGGTTCGTGTCCGTGAATCGAGGAGATCCCATGTCGGTCGAAGACTTTCGAGCCTTGTACGAACAACACGTGGGCTACGTAGTCAGCGGAAACCTGAAGGCCGCGCTCGGCGACATGGTCCCCGAGAACCTTCCGCAGGTCTTCGACGGAGTCGAGACCCCCCGCGGACCCGCGAAGGGCTTCGAGATCAAGGACGTCCGCGCCGAGGGCGACCTCATGGTGGGCGAAGCCGTCTATGACATAGGTGACCGGTCGATCGGGCTCCGCTCCATCTGGGAACTCCACGACGGACGTTGGCTCGCCGCGAAGCTCGAGAACTTCCCCGCCGGAACGGACGCGACCGCATGACCTCGACCGAACCCGCGCTCGAACCGTGGGGACCCGCGCCCGACGGACTCGACCGATCCCACTGGGACGGCCTAGTCGAAGGTGAGCTGCGCCTGCAGCGCTGCACCGGATGCCGCACCTGGATCTGGGGTCCGCAGACCATCTGCGGCAACTGCCACAGCTTCGACCTCGGTTGGGAGACTGTCGAACCGGTCGGCACCGTCTACAGCTGGCATCGCAGCTGGTACCCGTACATGGACGAATACGCAAGCCGGCTGCCCTACGTGACCGTGCTCGTCGAACTCCCGCACGCCGGTGGACGCCGCGTTCTGGGCATCCTCGTCGACGACCTCGACGGTGATCCGCGTATCGGCGACGAGGTGAGGGGAACCATCGAACACGACGAGGGCGCGACGTGGCCCTTGCTGCGCTGGCGGCGCACACGTGCCGGCTCGGAAGGAGAACGAGGATGAGCGGGGCAGGAATGCGCGGTGCTGCGGCGGTCGTCGGGGTCGCCGAACAGCACTACCGGCGCGGCGAAGCCCCGCACGGCGAGAAGCGGATGCTGCTCGAAGTCATCCTCACGGCATGCGCCGACGCCGGCGTCGACCCCCGCGAGATCGACGGATTCGTCTCCTACGCCGGAGGAGCCAACGACGGCGCGATCCTCGGCGGGGCCCTGATGATCGACGAATTGCGCTGGTCCAACATGATGTGGGGTGGCGGAGGCGGCAGCGTCGCGGGCGCGATCACCAACGGCGCCGCCGCGATCGCCACCGGCCAGGCCGACTGCGTCGTCGTCTACCGCGCCATGTCGCAGGCCGACACCGGTCGGCTCGGATACGCGAAATACCACTACGGCAGCCACTTTCTCGCCCACGGTGTCGGCTCACCGGCACAGATCTGCGCGATGCGCACGCAGCGGATGCTCGAGCACGGTGGCGTGCCCCGGACGGCCATGCGCTCACTGGTTCTCGCCGCCTACCAGCACGCACAGAACAACCCGACCGCGCAGGGTTACGGCCGTCCGCTCGACGAGAACGCCTACGAGAACTCCCGGCTGATCGCCGAACCGTTCCACCTGTTCGACTGCTCCCGCGAAAGCGACGGCGCGGTCGCGTTGATCCTCGTTTCGGCCGAACGCGCCAAGACGCTGCGCCCCGACCCGGTATACGTGGTGGCAGGCGCACAGGGAGCACCGGGCGGGTTCTCGGAACTGATCGACAACGACCTCGGCGAGCAGTACTCGACCGCCGGATTCGGTCCCGCCAACAACGGCAAACCCGGTGTGGCCGCGCGACTGTGGTCCGCGGCGGGCCTCGGACCGGACGACGTGGACGTCGTGCAGGTCTACGAAAACTTCAGTGGCCCTGCCGTTGCGGCACTGATCGATCACGGGCTGTGCCCGCCCGGTGAAGCGGCGGGCACGTTCATGACGGTGGACAACCTCACAGCGCCCAGCGGCAAGTTGCCGGTCAACACCAGTGGCGGCAACCTCGCCGACTCGTTCGTCAACGGCCTGAACCTGGCGGTCGAAGCAGTCCGTCAGATCCGGGGGACCTCGACCAATCCGGTGACCGGTGCCAAGACGTCCCTGTTCATCGGCGGCCCGATGGCGCCGCTGGTGAGCTCGGTGCTGTTCGGCCACGAAGACACCCTCTGACCGCCACCTCCGAAAGGCGCGATATGAAC
>NZ_JBAQEO010000883.1:0-2058 GCF_049286785.1 Rhodococcus sp. (in: high G+C Gram-positive bacteria)
AGGGCGAGAACTGCCTCGTGAAAGGCGAATTGGCGACCGATGCATGCACGCGCGCCGGTTCCGAAGGGTTTGTATATGTGGGCGGGGCGCTCCTTCATGGCTGCTCGTTCGAACCGGTCGGGGTCGAAGGCTTCCGGATCCTCGCCCCATGCCGGGTCCCTGTGCAGGCTCAGCAGCAGCACGAGAATGGGGTGACCCTTTTTGACCAGGTATTTTTCGCCAATCAGCGTGTCCTCGCGCGGCTTGCGGAAGAACGCCGGGCCAGCAGGCCACAGGCGCAAAGTTTCCTCGATGATGCGGCGCACATAGCGAAGGCGAGCGGCCTGCTCGAAGGCCACGGAACTGGTGTCTGCCGGATCGGCCCACAACTCGTCGACTTCGGCCCGCGCACGCTCAGCAACTTCGGGGTGCTGGGAAAGGAAGTAGAGGGCGAAAGACAGGGTGCTGGCGGTCGTCTCGTGGCCGGCGACGAGAAAGGTGAGCACCTGGTTTCGAATGTTCTCGTCCGACAGGTATTCCCCTGTATCGGGATCAGGGGTCTCGAGCATCCGTTGCAGCAGGTCGTTGTGCCGTTCGGCGCCCGGCGCTTTGCGGGCAGCAATGATCTCGTCGACCGTCTTACGTAGGTACCGCACATCCTTTTCCTTCTGCGCGGCGGCCTTGCGTCCGAAGATTTCGCGGATGATCGGGATGTCGTTGGAGGTCTGTGAAATGAACTCCATCCCACGGACCATCGCAGTCACGAACGGGTCCTCGGTGCTGTCGAAGGAATGAAAGGTGTGATCGAAACCGGTGCGGCCGATGACTTCAAGGGTCAACTTGTTCATGTCCCCGGCCACGTCAACCGGCGCTTCGGTGACCTTGGAGTCCCAATAGGTGCAGAGGTCTTCTACGCACGAGACCATCGTGTCGTGGTAGCTCCGCATCGACGCCTGGCTGAAGGCCGGCGCGAGGATGTTGTGTGCCTTTTCCCAGTTCGGTTCGCTGTTGTAAGCAGTGAATAGACCGTCGGAAGCGATGTCGCGGAGTTTGGTAATGGGAGGGACGATCGCTTTCGCGAATCGCTTCTCGTCGAAAACCTCTGCGGCTTCGTCGGCGCCCGCCACCACCACCAGCTTCTTGCCCGCGATGTCGATCTCGAATATGGGGCCAAGCTCTTTAGCCATCTCCATCTCGCGCTGAGTCGGTCGTACCGGGTCCAGGCGCAACACATCCCCCAGCAACGGCAACCGCCAGCTCGGCGTTGGGATGTCTGCCACCGCGGCAGGCGCGGTGCCTCGCTTGTGGAGCTGCGAGGGCCCGTTGCCCGAGGTCGGTTGGTCGCTACTCATAGGTAACAGTTTCCCTGATCCTGCGCGCTGACGATGTCCGGGTTCGTCCGCTCACGGGCAGGATGCGCGTAATGGGGAAACACGCACCCCGCCCGACCTGGACTTGAGCAGAACTTGCTGTCCAGGATTCACCCGCGTATCCACACGGGTCCGCCGCTGTTGTCGGGTACAGCGAAGGTCTCAGCGAGAGGATCCTGACTCCTGTCGGGCCTCCTAGGTAGCCACCGGCGGAAGTCCCGACGGTGGGCGTCGCGAACAGGGACTTGGCGATGTGCAGCAGCGCCACAATCGAACGCGTCGGCGCTGCGGCGGAATAACCAGGGAAGATCGTGAGTCCGCCAATTGAGTTGCGCATCAAGATCACCCCGGGAGTTAGAGCACGACCCCCGCAAAGGGGCGGTGTGCCGCACCGACCATGCTGCATCTGGGCCGACCACGACAGACCACAGGAAACCCCCCGGGCGGGGAGCGCGAGAGCAATCTAAATCGACACAGCAATGCGATGCAACCCAACTCAGGTCGAAGTCCTCGTGTCGCCCGACGTGAGCCTCTAACGGATTCGGTGGTTCGTCGGCGTGTCTACGGTCTCGAGGGACTCGAGGCGGATATATCTATATCCATGCCAGCTGAGCCGTACACACCACCATGGAAGCGAATCGGCGTCGGTATCGAGGAAACTCTGATCGAACGCGTCGACCGAGCAGTTAGGGAACGAGGTATCTCCAAG
>NZ_JBAQEO010000884.1:0-5650 GCF_049286785.1 Rhodococcus sp. (in: high G+C Gram-positive bacteria)
CCCACCGATTCCAACCCCAGCACCTCGGCGAACAACCCCGCCAGCACCGCCTCCATCTCCGTCACCGGCGTCCGCCCCGCCGACACCCGAGCCCCGAAATCCGGCTCCGGCAACGCCCGGCGATCCAGTTTGCCGTTGCTGGTGAGGGGCAGGGCATCGAGGACGACCAGGGTCGCAGGCACCATGTAGGAGGTCAGCTGGGTGCCGACGAATTCCAGTGCGGACGACACGTCCACCGTGGCACCGGCTTCGGGCACGACGTAGCCGATGAGCCGGTTGCCGCCGTGACCGTCGTCGCGGACCGTGACGACCGTCTGCGCGATGCCGGGGTACCGCAGGAGGGCCGATTCGATCTCGCCCAGCTCGATTCGGAAACCACGGATCTTCACCTGGAAATCGCTGCGGCCCAGGTATTCCAGCTGGCCCGCGGTGCTCCAGCGGGCCAGATCACCGGTGCGGTACATCCGGGTGCCGGAGCCGAGCGGGTCGGCGACGAATCGGGCCGAGGTGAGGGCACCGCGCCCGAGGTAACCACGGCTCACCTGATCACCCGACACGTACATCTCGCCGATGGTGCCCGCCGGCACCGGATGCAGGCGGCGGTCGAGGACGTGCACCCGCAATCCCGGGATGCCCCGGCCGATCACACTTGCCGATGCCGATTCCGCGAACTCACGATCGAGCCGGAGGAAGCTGACGTGCACCGTGGTCTCGGTGATGCCGTACATGTTGACCAGGGTCGGCGCGGTGTCGTCGTGCCGGGCGTACCAGCGACCCAGTTGCCCGAGGTCGAGGGCCTCGCCGCCGAAGATCACGTACCGCAGTGCCAACTCCGCCGCGTGGACGTCCACCTCGGCGACGATGCGATCGGTCTCGGCCAGTTGGTAGAACGCCGTGGGCGTCTGATTGAGAACGGTGACCCGTTCGCCCCGGAGCAGTTCGTGGAACATCTCCGGCGACCGCGCGGTGTAGTAGTCGACTACGACGAGGCGGCCACCGTAGAGCAGCGGTCCCCACAGCTCCCACACCGAGAAATCGAAGGCGTAGGAGTGGAACATCGTCCACACGTCGTGCTCGTCGAATCCGAAGAGGTGGTCGGTGTTCGCGAACAGGGTCATCACGTTCCGATGCGTGACGACAACGCCTTTGGGCCTGCCCGTAGACCCGGACGTGTAGATGACGTACGCCGTCGACGACGGATCGAGCCGGGACGTCCGATCGTCGTCGGTGATCGCCGTGTCCGGCAGCGCGGCAAGGTCCGCCACGGTCTCGGGGTCGTCGAGCAGCACGGTGGGAGTCTGCGAATCGGGCAGCGCCGAAGCATCTGCCTCCGTGGTGATCACACAGTTCGGCTGGGCGTCGTCGAACACGAACGCGAGCCGGTCCGCCGGATAGGTGATGTCGACCGGAAGATAGCCACCGCCCGCCTTGATCACGGCGAGCAAGGCGACCACCAGATCACCGGTCCGGGGCAGCGCCACCGCGACCAACGTCTCCGGGCCGACTCCGCGGGAGATGAGCAACCGTGCCAGTCGCGTGGACCGCTCATCGAGTTCTGCATACGTCAGGGCGGTGTTCTCCGAGGTGACGGCGATCGAACCGGGGAACCGGGCAACGCTCTGCGCGAAACGATCCGCAAGGGTGTCGCCGCCGGCGTCGACTCCGACGGTGTTCCACTCGGCGGCCATTGCCGCGCGCTCGGCGGCGTCGGTGATCTCGATGTCGCCGACGGGCAGCTGCGGGTCGGTGGTGACCGCCCGCAGGATACGCAGGAACCGGTCGGCGAAGGCGCGGACCGTCGGGGCCTCGAACAGGTCGGTGGCGTAGGTGAACGACGCGGTGATGCCCGATGCGCCGCCCTCTTCGTCGAAGCCTTCCTCGACGCTGAGTTGCAGATCGAACTTGGCCACCTCGAGGTCGAAGTCGACGGCGGTCGCGGTGAGTTCAGGCAGTTCGAGCCGGGGTGTCTCGTTGTTCCGGAACTCGAGCAACGCCTGGAACAGCGGCGAGTGGGCGGTGGAGCGTTCGGGTGCGAGGATGTCGACGAGCCGCTCGAACGGCAGGTCCGAGTGATGGAACGCGGCGAGGTCGGTGGCCCGCACCTGATCGATCAGATCACCGAAGCCCTGCGCCGGATCGATTGTGTTCCGGAGGACCAGGGTATTGACGAACATGCCCACCATGTCGTCGAGCGCAGCATCCCCGCGTCCGGCGATCGGCGTGCCCACCGCGATGTCGTCGGTGGCCGAGAGCGCCGACAGCAGCACCGACAGGGCGGCGTGGACCGCCATGAACATCGTGCAGTTGTGGGTGCGCGCCAACGCCGCCAGGGCACGGTGCACGTCGGCGGGGATCGCGAAGTCGACCTGGGCGCCCCGGAACGACTGCTGGACCGGGCGCGGGTGATCCGTCGGAAGCTGCAGCAGATCAGGCAGATTCGCGAGTTGATCCGTCCAGTAGTCCAACTGCCGGGAGACCAGAGACTCCGAATCCTCCTCGCTGCCCAGCTGCTCGAGCTGCCATAGCGTGTAGTCGGCGTACTGCACGGCCAGCGGGTTCCACTGCGGGGCGCTGCCGGCGATCCGCGCCGCATAGGCGATCATGACGTCGCGGGCCAACGGTGTCAGCGAGAAGCCGTCTGCACAGATGTGGTGCACCACGATCACGAGCACGTGGTCGTCCGGTGCGAGCGCGAACAGCGCCGAGCGCATCGGCACCTCGGCGGTCACATCGAACCCGGCGGTGGCGAGACCCGCAATGCGTTCGCGCAGTTCGTCCTCCGTCACCTCACTGATTGCGAGATCCGGCGTCCACTGCCCGGGCGAGAGCACCACCTGGGTCGGTTCGCCGTCGTAGGACGGGAACACGGTCCGCAGCGCCTCGTGGCGGATGAAGACATCCGTCACCGCTGCGCGAAGCGAATCGACATCGAGGTGTCCGGTCAGCCGTACGGCCAGCGGAATGTTGTAGGCCGCAGAGGAAGTGTCGAACTGGTTGATGAACCACATCCGCTTCTGGGCCAGCGAGACGGGCACGTGCTCGGGTCGGGGCCTGGGTGCCAGCGGAATCCGGGCGGAGTCCCCCGCGTGGGCCGGAGCGAACGCCGTCGACTCGATCAGCCGGGCGAGCCGATGGATCGTCGGTGCCTCGAACAGGGTGCGGACCCCGATGTCGGTGTCCAGTTCGGCGGAGAGCCGGGCCGCGACGCGGGTCGCGATGAGCGAGTTACCGCCGATGTCGAAGAAGTCGTCGTCGATACCGACGCGTTCGATGCCGAGCACCGTGGTGAAGACATCGGCGATGGTGTGCTCGAGCACTGTCGACGGTGGCCGGAAATCCTCGGACGTGGGAAGGAACAGCGGTTCGGGCAACGCCGAGCGGTCGAGCTTGCCGACCGGGGTCAGCGGGATCTCGTCGAGCATCATGATGCTCGACGGCACCATGTGGGCCGGCAGAAGGCCGGACACCCAGTTCTTGAGCTCCGGCGGTTCGAGCGCGGATCCGTCCTCGGGCAGGACATACGACACGAGCTGGGTGTCTCCGGCCGGACCGGGACGGCCCAGAGTGACCGCGAACGCGACGCCGGGATGGCCGGCGAGAGCGCTGTCGATATCCCCGAGCTCGATGCGGAAGCCGCGGATCTTCACCTGGAAGTCGGTGCGACCGAGATACTCCACCGTGTGGTCGGGACGCCAGCGGGCAAGGTCACCGGTGCGGTACATCCGCTCCCCCGGATCCCCGAACGGGTTCGCGACGAACCGTTCGCTGGTCAGGCCGGCACGGGCATGATAACCGCGCGCCAATCCCGCACCGCTGATGTACAACTCGCCCGCGACACCCACCGATACCGGTTGCAGTCGGGCGTCGAGAATCACTTCCGTGACCCCGCGTACCGGTCCGCCGATCGTCACGGTCTCCCCGACCTCGAGCGGGTCGCTGATGTTCGCCATGATCGTGGTCTCGGTGGGACCGTAGCCGTTGAACAGCTTGCGTCCCGGCGCCCAGCGGGTCACCAGTTCGGGTGGCACCGCTTCGCCACCGGCCACGACGTACTGGAAGCAGTCGAGGCCGTCCGGGTCCACCGAGGCCAGCGCGGCCGGGGTGATGAATCCGTGGGTGATCTTCTCTGCGGCGATCAGTGCGGCGAGTTCGTCGCCGCCGTACACGGACGGCGGAACGATCACCATGGCCGCGCCGACAGCGAACGGCAACAGATAGTCGAGAATCGACGCGTCGAAGCTCGGCGACGAGAAGTGCATCGTCCGCGATGTCACATCGGTCCCATAGCGTTCGCGCTGTTCCTCGGCGAAGTTGTCGAGGCCGACGTGGGTCACCACCACACCCTTCGGGGTTCCGGTCGAGCCGGACGTGTAGATGACGTACGCCGGATGCGCGAAACGCAGTGGCACCACCCGTTCGTCGTCGGTGACGGCCGCGGCGGACATCTCGTCCAGGGCGGCGGCCGTGTCGGCGTCGTCGAGCGTCAGCCACGTCACCGCGGCCGGGAGCCGGTCGCGATCGGACGCGACGCGCAGACCGAACGTGCAACCCGAGTCGGTGAGCATGTGCTCCACCCGCTCGCGTGGGTAGTTCGGGTCCACCGGCACGAAGGCGGCTCCCGTCTTCGTGATGGACCACACCGCGAGTATCGATTCGATGGACCGCGAGATGCCCAGTGCCACGATGTCTTCCGGTCCGACTCCCCGGTCGATGAGCACGCGGGCGAGCTGGTTGGACCGTTCGTCGAGTTCGCGGTACGACAGACTCCGGTCGCCGAAGACCACAGCGGTGGCGTCACCGGCCGCGGCGGCGGTCTCGGAGAGCATCTGCGGCAACGTCCGCTCCGACCGTCCCGGCCTGCCCCGGACCGGAACCAGTTCGGATTCCTCGGCCTCGGTGAGCAACCTCAACTGTGCCAATCGCATGTGGGGCCGTTCGGCCAGCGCAATGAGCGCCTGCACCACCCGGTCACCGATTCGAGCCACATCGTGGCGGTCGAACAGTGCCGGGAAGTACTCGAGTTTCAATTGCAGATGCTCGTGCGCCGACGCGATCAGTGCCAGCGGGTAGTGCGCCGCGTTGGCGCTGTCGTGGATGTCGACCACGTTCATCCCGGCGATGTCGGTCTTCTCGGTCAGCCCCTCGCGCTCCACCGGATACGACTCGAACACCGTCAACGTGTCGAAATTCGACCCGCTGCCGACCACCGACTGAATGTCGGTGATCCCCACGTAATGGTGGTCGAGCAGTGCCGCCTGCTCTGCCTGAACCCGTTCGAGCAACTCCCCCAGGGTCTCTCGCGGATCGAGATCGATCCGCACCGGGAGGGTGTTGATGAACAACCCCACCATCGATTCGATGCCCGCGATCTGCGGCGGCCGGCCCGACACCGTCCCGCCGAACACCACGTCGCCGCGGCCGACCAGTCCGCCCAGCACGATCCCCCAAGCGGTGCGGATCAGGGTGCTCAGCGTCAGGCCGTGTTCGCGTGCGAGCGCACGCAGTTGCTCGGTCCGGTCGTCATCGAGTTCCACGAGCAGTTCGCTGGCCGTGGAGGTGTTGTCGGAAGAGGTGTCCGCCGGCGCGAGCAGCGTGGGCTCTTCCACCCCGGCGAGGGCGCGCGCCCATACCCCGAGTGAGTCTTCGACGC
>NZ_JBAQEO010000885.1:0-3850 GCF_049286785.1 Rhodococcus sp. (in: high G+C Gram-positive bacteria)
ACGCGAGGTAACCCGGCGGAGAAACACGTTTGCCCGGTATCCGCGAGAAGCGAATACCGGGCAAACGGAAGAACCGAGAACTAATCGGCGTTGGTGCGCACCCGCAGTCCGGACCCCGCGGACTCGATGATGTCCACCACCGGGATCCCCAGGCTGGCCGTGCCGCCCTCGGGTGCCAGCACCAGGTTGGCCTCGACGCAGTTGGGTGCGCCGCTGGCGTTGGAACCACTGGTGATACCCAGGGCGAGGGTTCCGGTGACGATTGCGCCGCCGCTGTCACCTGCCAGGGTGCACGCCGTGCCGGCGAACCCATGGATCACGCGACTGCTGCCGTCGGCGACGAACAGTTGGGTTTCGACATTATCCGCTGCCACCACGCCGCAGGTGAATGACGAGGACTGACCCGACTTGCAGATCGGAGCACCGACGACGGGACGGGCGGTGCCGGTGATCTCCAGGGTGGTGCCGTTGGCGCCGCGGATCGCGGGGCGGTTCAATCCGGCCTTCACGCCGGCGTCGTTGAGCTTGATCACCGAGAAGTCCAGCTTGTCTGCAGGGTTGCCCACCGAGGACCGGGAGAACTCGCCGATCTGCGGGCTGTCGTCGACATTCTGATGGTTGGGGAGGAACACGGGGGAGGGCTGTCCCTCCGCGGGGTTGCAATGGCCTGCGCTGATGTTGACGGCCTGCCCGCCACCGTCGACGCCGTTGAAGCCCAGCGAGCAGACGGTGATCTCCGACAGCGGCGTCTCGCGCAGTGCGCCCGCCGTGGTGATGTAGGTGTCGCCGCCGAGCGGGCCCTTTTCCACCGGACCGCCACCACCGGGGCTGAGCATCACTTTCACGTTGGCGAGCAGGGTCGGCAGGTTGAGGGCCCGGCCGACGGGGCTGTTCACGACGTCGATCACGACGCGGTTGTCGAGCACGTCGATCGACGCGGAGTTCACCTGGGACGCGACATCCTTCGGGAGCCCGGCGATCCAGCCGTTCACATCGGACAAAGTCTTTTCCAGGCCATCGGCGGAGACCGGCGCCAGACGGGTCGTGTACCCGTCCTGGGCTGCCTCTTCTGCGGCCTCGGACGAGGTGACCGCGACGACAGCCTGACCGTCGAGCCCGATCCAGGCGCCGGCGAAGTCGTCCGGGCGCTGCGCACGGAAGTCCTCGGCGTAGCTGCCCAGTTTCTGCGCCTTCGCCGCACGGTCGAGGTACTCCTGCGGGCTGATCTTCAGGTCGCGGGTGATCGCTTCGATCAGCTCGGCGGGGAGCTTGTCGGCGCTGAGCTGGGTGGTGTCCTCCTGCGTAACAGGATCGGCCTGGGCGGCAGTGGAAAACGGGAACAGAAGAAGCATTGCCGAGGCGCCTACAACAGCGGCGCGGTGCGCCAGCACGTTACGCATGAAATCCCTTCGGGGGGTATATCGGTATCAGCGCCCCACCTTAAGCTACGAACGGGTAGGTGCGCCGACGAGGTGCGATCTATGACTTGATTGCCCGTTCTTCACGGAGCGCGCATTCACCCGTCGGACTCGACGGTGGTGGTCGTCGACGCGTCGGTTTCGGTCGCAGTGGTGGTCGTCTTCGCCGTCGTGGTGGTTGTGGTCGCCTTCGGTGTCGTGGTCTCGACAACGGTGGTGGTCGGCGGAATCGTGATGGTCACCGTCGTCGTTGTCGCCGGGGGCGTCGAAGGTGCCACCGTGGTGGTCTGCACCGGACGGGGCGGCGGCGCTGCGGGGCGCGGCGGCGGCGCGATCACGGTGGTGGTCGCCGGGGCGGCAGTGGTCGATCGGACCGTCGTTGTCGGCGAAAGCCGGGTGGTGGGAGCCGTGGTGGTCCCGGTCCGCGCGTCCTGGACGACGGGAACGGCGGTACCGGCGGAATCGGTGAGCACGAAAGCCAGCAGGCCGCCGGCCACCAGGATCGCGGCGGCGGCACCGGCGATGTAGAGCGGACGGCGGTTGGTGCTGCCGGTTCCCCCGGTTCCGTCGGTTCCGTCGGTTCCGTTGGTTCCGTCGGCGGGGGCAACCGGGCTCGGAGATGCCGGCGGAGTCGCGGCCGGTTCCGCTATCGCGGAATACGCGGTGTGCACCGGAGGCACGACGACGGGAATCGACTCGGTGTCGGCCTGGGTGTCGTCGTGGGTGAGTGTCAGCCCCGCCGCCAGCAGTGCGGCGCCGTGCGTCGCGGAAGTCGGTACTGCGGAATCGGGTACCGCGGCCAGCGCCGCCGACTCGGGGACCAGTGCCGCCTCGTTCAGTCCCATGTAGTCGAGCGACTCGCGCAGCTTCGTGACGTACTCGGGAGACCAGTCCGACGGGTGGGTGGCGGTCACCTTCACCGCCCCCGACAGTCCCTCGGCAGCCTCCCGGAACAGGCAGAACATCGCGGTCGCGACGAGGTCTTCGGCACGGGTCAGGGTTCCGGCATATTCGATGCCGGCAGGTTCACCGACCCGGGCCAGGAAGTTGCGGACGGAACCGGCAGGCTCGGGCCCGGGATCGCCCAGCTGCACGGTCCCGTCCGGAGCGGCGAACAGGACGGACGGGTGTTCGATGGTCCGCACATCCGCACCGGTGGTCACCACCACCGCGGTGGAAATCGAATCGCCGACCGTCAATCCGACTCCGGTGGTCATCACAGATCCTTACTGGGGCGATCGACTGGGTGCGGGCACGTCACGCTGACAGTGTGTCGCGGGGCCGATGAAGAAAGTTACACGGGGCTGACGGAAGCGGACTGCCCGTGGCCCATCGCGCGCAGCATCGCCAGCAACTCCGAGCGGGATTCGGCCCCGAGGCGCCTCCGGATGCGCGCCACATGGTGTTCGATCGTCTTGGCCGAAATGTAGAGACGAGAACCGATCTCCCGGTACGTCAGCCCCTGGACGAGAAGTTCCGCCACCTCGGCTTCGCGATCGGTGAGCGTCCCGGGCCCGGCCGGTGCGACGGGCCCGGCGGACTCGGAGCCGGCGCCGGGAGATGCCGGTTGCCGCAGGGCCCTGGCCACCTGCAGCAGAGCGGTCGCCACCCGGGTGTCGGAGGCGCGCAGCGCGGCCTCCCCGGCGAGTCTGGCCCCGTCCCACGGCAGGCCGATCCGGTCCAGGGTGCGGGCCGCCGCCTCGACGCCGGCGGCATCGATTTCACCCTGCAGCACCAGCAGCCAGGCCCGTCCCGCTGCCGCGAGTGCCGCGGCGTACGTGCTGACCTTGGCGGCGTCACCGAGGGCCCGGGCGTGCGGCAGTAGATCGGCTGGGCTTTCGCCGAGGATCGAGGCCTGCACCCCGTACCAGTGCAGTGCCGGCCCCCACGACATCGGTTCGCCGAGGGTGCGCAGCAACGCCTGCGCGTCCTGCACGAGATGGTCGATGCGGGCCGACTCGCCCAGCCGGACGGCCGTCAGCCACAGTTCGCCGAGCGGCAGGAGACTCAGAAGATCCACGGCGTATTCGGCGAGCACCCCCTGGGCGCCGGCCCAGGCCTGCACAAGCGCCGCGTTGTCGCCGGTGCGCCGGGCCAGACCGACCCGCAGGCCGTGGACGAACAGCAGATCGCGCTGCGACATCGTGTCGATGTCCAGGGAATCGAGCCGGGACTGCGCGGGTGGCAGGTCGCCCCGGACCATCGACACCCACGCGGACAACAGCTGGTGCCGGTTCGCGGTGACGCTGCCGGGCTGATCGCTCTCGCACGCCCGGGCCAGCACCGACTCCGCGTGGGTGAGCTCACCGCAGTGCAGGGCGAGGAGGGCGGTGATTGCGGCCGGAGAATCGGGAAGAATCCGGGGCCGGGCCGCACGCCCGGGCAGTGACAGCGCACGCGTCAGCGAGTTCAGGGCCGCGTTGGGGGACGCG
>NZ_JBAQEO010000886.1:0-2479 GCF_049286785.1 Rhodococcus sp. (in: high G+C Gram-positive bacteria)
ATCCTGGCGGGCCTCGACCGCCATCCTCGTTGCTCGTTCCTTCAGCCCGACACTGTACTTCCGTGGTGCTGCCACGCTCTCCATCCTTCACAGGTTCGAGAGCCTCCGACAGACCCGGGGCGATTCATTGCTGGCAAAGATTGCATTTCAGGCTGGACGCCAAATTTTAGCTATCAAACCCGGAAAACCCGGTGTCGGTGCTGGGGTGGGGTGGAGGGCCGTACTCGGGGAGAGCCTGACAACTCGGTTGTTCCTGCTGTCCGCTACTGTGGTGTTGCCGGCCTGGTCGACCGCGACACCCGTCGGTCCGTTGAGACCAGTGAATGGCAGGATCGACTGCGTTCCATCCGGGCTCAACCTCACCACGCGGTTTTTGTTGAAGTCCGTTACCTCGTCTGGTGCCATTGGACTTGGCGAGCTTGAGGCGGCCTTCTCGACGGTTCCGCACTCGCTGATCAGGAGTTCGACTGCCTTGGCTTCTTCGATGACGTCGAAGTCGCGGCGGCCGACGTTCTCGATGACCGCCGCCGCAAGCAGGGTTATCCGGTCCTTGACGACCTCGTCCTTGACGACGATGTCGAGCGAGGGATGGCCGAAGTTGTCGGCGGCGGCAGGGCGCCGGCACCCGTTGATCGCGATCCACCGGGCGAGCCCGATCTTGGTTTCGTCCTCCGGATGCAGCCGCAGGTAGGCGTCCCGGTGACCACGAGTGCGGGTTGGGGTTGGGTGTCGGTGATCGAGACCAGATCGCTCTGACCAGATCGCTCAGGTCGCCGAGGTCGTCGTGTGGGTTGCGCGGGTTTGGTGCCAGCTCATTGCGTGGCGCGTTGGTCGGTGTCGCGCCGGCGGGAGGCCGGTCGACGGGGGAGTTGTCGCCGACGACGCCAGCGAGGGGTCGCCAGGTTGGTGCGGTGCCGCGTGCCATCACCGACCACCGTCGATCCGCAGCTCGAGAGCCAGCCGGTGGAAGTCCTCGCGGGCTTGCAGCGCCACCCGGTTGGCGGGGTACTCGGTGACCACCAGTCCGTCTGCGCTCGCCCGCGCGTGCAGTCTGTAATGGCGGATCACGGTTTTCGCGAGTGGTCCATTTGTTCGCGCGTATGAACTCTTTGGTTTCCTCGAGGTCGAGCTTGCCGTCGCGGGGATCCCAGTTGTTGATCACGACCGTGTTCGGAATGCCGCGGGGCTCGAGGACTTTTCGGATCGTTCGGGCGGTGGGATCAAAGAAGAGCGGTTCGGTTTCCATCGGCCGCTCCTGCCAATGTTACAGACGAGATAAGGAAGGCAGACGCGTCGAGGGGCGAAGAAGTAATGTACGTGAACTTCCGACCAATCGAGCCACGATTCGGCCCTCGCTCTGGTTACGATTCCCGCCTGAATGAAATCGGTTGTAGCACTTTATCGAATGGGGTCGACATGCCAAACATCACATTGACAAGGACTGATCGGCGGCGTCCGCGTGGCACACACGCAATTGCTGTCACAGGCATCGCTGCGTTGTCCATGGTTCTGGGGAACGGCACCGCCTCGGCGGCAGTCGATAACGCCAGTTCCGTCGTCGACGTGGAGGGTAATCGAATCGAGGTGCTGCAGGGTGATACCTCGTATCAAGTGGTTCCGCCGCTCGATGGGGTTCCCACCAGCGTCGAGTTCTTCCACAACGGGTACGCGGGGGTGAACATCTCCGGCCCGAACGCCGAGGAGTTCGAGGGAACCAAGCTCACCATGGGCTACCAGATCGGCTACCCGGTCGCACTTGCCGGTGCGACGATTGTGCTCAACACGCCCAACCTGGACTGGGCGGTGGGCACCGAGAACAGCATTGATTTCACCTTGGACATCGACCCAACCGATGGGATTGACCTCCCGGACGAGTTGGGTGTCAGTGCCGGTAACAACGCCGAGATCGGTGGATCCATCATCCCGTCGCAGGAACTCGACATCGACCTCGAGCCCGGTGGCATCACCGAGGTGCCGCTGCTCGAGGATCAGGAGTTCGATGGGTCCGAAGCCTTGGTGCGTTTGCAGGGCGTTCATGGCTCGATCTCCGGGGCAATCGGCCCGGTCACCATCCGGCCGTACGCCAGGGCTGTCACGGAGGACGGCGACACGGTCATGACGTACGGTGTGCCGCAGAAGCTGAATTGATCGCTCTGCCAAACGCAGCCGCGTGAACGAGCGCCCCGGAAACTCCGGTTTCCGAGGCGCTTCGCGTTCGGGACACCGACTGGCAGAGGTGAGACGCGCGAAAGCACTACCCGGAACTTACCTGTAGAAGAGTTTCGGGCAACCTCTGACCGGCCGCACCCTTCCGACCGTCGATCACCTACCACCCCGATCTCGTAGCGGTCCGCGATCAATTGGCTGGCGGAGGGAAACCTCGGCGCCTCCTGTTCGCGGCGAGGTGTTGTCAGAGGGGTTCGGTGTCGTCGAGGGTCTCGGTGGCCGCTCGTTCGACGAGCAGGGGGACGAAATCGCG
>NZ_JBAQEO010000887.1:0-3990 GCF_049286785.1 Rhodococcus sp. (in: high G+C Gram-positive bacteria)
GTGGTGTACACCGACCCCGCCAGCCCGTAATCCGAGTCGTTGGCGATCTTGATGGCCTCGTCGACCGAGTCGTAGGGGATCACGCACAGCACGGGCCCGAAGATCTCTTCCCGGGCAATGGTCATCGAATTGTCGACGTCCGCGAAGATCGTCGGCTCCACGAAATACCCGGTGTCCAGGTTGGCCGGACGTCCGCCGCCGAGAACCAGGCGGGCACCCTCTTCCTTGCCCTTGGCGATGTAACCCTCGACGCGCTCACGCTGCTTCTCCGAAATCAGGGGTCCGAGCTGTGCGGCCGGATCGGACGGAAGCCCGACGGGAAAGAATGCGGCGGTGGCCACCATGCCGTCGACCACCTCGTCGTACCGCGACCGCGGCGCAAGGATGCGGGTCTGTCCCACGCAGGCCTGCCCGGTGTTCATCAGCCCGGACATGACGAGCATCGGCATCGTCGACGCGAGGTCGGCGTCCTCCAGAACGATTGCCGCAGACTTGCCGCCCAGTTCGAGGGAGCAGCGCTTGAGGTTCTGCGCGGCGATGGCACCGATCTTGCGGCCCACCGCGGTCGAGCCGGTGAAGGTGATCTTGTCGATGTCCGGGTGCGACACCAGGTATTCACCCGTCTCGGCGCCACCGGGCACGAGCGACAGCACACCCTCGGGCAGACCGGCTCGGGTGAAGATCTCGGCGACGATATTGGTGGTGAGCGGCGACTCGGGTGCGGGCTTGAGCACCATCGTGCAGCCCGCGAGCAGGGCGGGGCCCAGCTTGTTGATCGCGAGGAACAGGGGCACGTTCCAGGCGATCACGGCGGCCACCACACCGACCGGTTCACGGGTGACCCGGGACCGGCCGAAGGCGCCCGTACGTTCCTCGGTCCACGCGAATGTATCGGCAAGTCCGGCGTAGTAGTTGATCGTGGCGAGCGATGGGGTCACCTGCATCATCTGCACCGACGCCGGTGGTTGCCCCATCTCGGACGAGAGCACACCGGCGATTTCCTCGCTGCGTTCCTCGAGGAGCTTCGCCGCCCTGGCGATCACCTGCGCCCGCTCCGCGGGCGACATGCGTGGCCACGGTCCGTCGTCGAATGCCCGGCGGGCGGCGGCCACGGCGGCGTCGATGTCCTTCGGCCCGGCGACGGGAACCGAGCCGACACGTTCCTCGGTTGCGGGAGAGAACACTTCGAGCACCTGATCGGTGGACGGCGCTACCCACTTGCCGCCGATGTAGAGCTTGTCGTAGTCGGTCATCAATCCATTCCCTCTGTGGTTACCCACCCGGTCAGCGGGCGGTGTCGGTGAAACTCTCGAATCCGTACGGTGCATGGGGACCGATCGCTGCCACTTCGAACAGCCCTGTCCCGACAGCGGACCCGCCCCCGTCGGTGAGATGAAAACGTGCGAGATTGTCGACGGGACAGAACATCAGAAGCCCGGGTTCGATCTCGGTGACCTGCTTGCGCAATCCCTGCACGACCAGCTCGCCCTGCCACATCCCGTGACGCCAATCGGCTTCGAGTCCGTACCCGGTGCCGATGCCGATGTAGTTGGGAACCAGCAACTCACAGGTGACGGTGACGACCTCGCCGGTCGGGCGGTGGAAACTCAGCGCCGCTGCCGTGACGTTCCGGGTGCCGGGCTCGAACTTCAACTCGTGTTCCGGACGGCCGAGCCACTCGGGTTCACGTTCCGCGTCGGGCCAGATGCGCACGGCCTCTTCGACGATGCGCCTGCCGCGTTCGTCCTCCTGCAGGACCACCGAGATCGAGTATTCGTCGAACTGCATCACCGAGTAGATCCAGAAGAAGTTCTGGATTCCGTCCACCGCCCGCCGGCCGGGAGGTTCGGACTCGCCGACCGGCCGCACACCCCACGACCGGTCCCGGTTGCCCCGCCACGTGTCGGGCGTTACCTGGGTGCGCTGCCCGTCGATCGTGAGTTCGCCTGCCCAGGTGCCGGTCTGGACGAAACGACTGGTGTCGAAGGTGACCCGCTCGAGTTGCCGACGGAAATGCCGTGGTTCGAGAGTCGCGGGGATGGCGGCATCGAAGGTGAGGTCGAACGACAGGTCGTAGTCGCCGGGCTCGAGCACCAGGCGAAGCCGCTGCAGACCTTGGAGTACCTCGACGCGGAACGGGCCGACGGTGGTGTCGGAACGGTCGTACCCGAGGGCACGGGAACCGCGGACCACGAGGTGGTCGTCGCCGCGGCGCAGCACCGCGAACGCATCCGTGACGCCGAGATTGGGATACTGGCCGAGCCCGGCAACCAGGAACAGGTCCGGATCGGCGGACGGATAGCAGTTGAAGTAGTACCGATCGTAGAAGTTGCGGTCGGACGTCGAGACCCGCCGAATCGGTTCCGCCACCTGATGAATCGGGTAATCATCCATCGGGGAGAGGGGATTGCCGGTGAAATCGGCCGTCATCGCAGCTTCCCCCAGTAGGTTCCGTCGAGCATGGCCTCGAGGGAGGCCCGGTGCATGATGAGATCGTCCGGGTCTTCTCGTGTCTCGGCCTGTCCGAAATAGATGGCGCGCGTCTGGATCCGCAGCATGATGGTGGCCTGACGCAACGCCGCGTAGGTCGTGTAGAACTCGAGGTCGCGGGGAGAGTGGCCGGTCAGTTCCTCGTAGCTACCGGCGATATCGCTGAGCCGCAGGAAATCGGGCAAACCTTCGAGCCCGGCCACCTCGGCGATGTCCTCGAAGAACCGGTGCAGGTAGGCCATCCAGCCCAGGTCGAGTTCGCGCGGTCCGAGAGTGGCCATCTCCCAGTCGAGGACGGCAACGGGCCGGAAGTCGCGGTACATGATGTTGCCGATGCGCGCGTCGCCCCAGCAGAACACGGCCGGGGAAGGATCGTCCGGCAGGTACTCCTCCACCCATGCGAAGCCGCGCTCGATCAGCGGTGAGCGCGGTCCGATGTGGGTGGTCCATTCGTAGTACTCGCGTTGCCGCCGGATGTGCGCGCTCAGTGCCTCGGTGACCGTGGGGCCGAAGCCGGGCAGTCGGAGGAAGGAGAAGCGCTCCGCCGGATCATCGATCCCGTGGAGTTGCGCGAGCACGTCGACCGAGCTGCGTTGCAGAAGCGCGCGCTGCTCCTGCGTGGCCTCGGTGACCCAGGATCCGAAGTTGTAGGGCATCACGTCGGGCGGCACCTGTCCGGAGACGCGGGCCATGACGAAGAACGGAGCTCCCAGAGGTTCGGGGTCGGGTTCCGACCAGTAGACGGCCGGGACGGGGACGGTGGAGTGCTCGCCGACCTGCGCCATCACCCGGAACTGGTTGTCGAGTTCGTAGCTGGGGAACACCGGCACGGTCGATTCCGTGGGAGCCGCCCGAGCCACCAGCGGGTGCACCTCGCCGGACCAGGTGGCGTCGAACAGGATGGTTTCGCTCGACATGCCGTTCGCCTCGGGAACGTGCACGTGCGTGACCTGCGCCTGAGCGAGCGAGGCGGAGTCCTCGGGTGCCGATCGGCGACGGAGCCAGGTTTGGAGCCGCTCCCGCAGGACATCGGGGTCCGGTCGCGAGGCGCGGGGTCGTGCGACCTCGGAGGAGTCGTCGGCGGATCGCGCCGGGTCGGTACTCACCGTCGCCTCCTCTCCTGAACGTGTGTGACCCTGAACACTAGAACACGTTACAGAATTTCGGAACAGGTGGCAGGGTTATCGGCCGCGTACTGCGAGAACTCCTGCCCCGGCAAGCGTTCCCAGGGCGCCGAGTTCCGCGGGGACCACCCGCAGTCCCGATACGAAGGACAGCCGGGCGTGCAGGGCTGCGGCCGAACGCAGCGGCTGCCACAGTAGGGGGCCGGACTGTGCGAATCCGCCGCCGACCACGGCGAGATCGACGTCGAGCAGGGCGGCCGCGGAGGCGATCGCCCGGCCGAGCGCGATGCCGGCCCGCTCGAGTGCCGCCGCCGCGACGGCATCGCCTCCGGATGCGTCCCGCGCCAGTTGGGCGCCCGTGTGTCCGCCCCACCCC
>NZ_JBAQEO010000888.1:0-7785 GCF_049286785.1 Rhodococcus sp. (in: high G+C Gram-positive bacteria)
TAGGTGAACTGGGCGACCTCGAGAATGCGGATGCCCTCCAAGGGACGGTGCATGATGACTCCTGATCGTGGAAGAGAGTGCGGAGTGGGATGTCAGTCGGCGCGCAGGAGGATTGCACCCGAGGGCACACCACCTCCGGCGGTGACGACGGCGACGTGCGGGTCGGCGACCTGCCTGCCGGGTGCCTGCCCGCGCAGTTGCAGGACGGCCTCGCGGAAGAAGCCGTAGCCGTGGGTACGGCCCGCCGAGAGTTGGCCGCCGTGCGGATTGATCGGTAACCGGCCGTCGACCGCGATGCCACGGCCACCGTCGATGAAGTCACGGGCACCGCCGAATTCGCAGAAGCCGAGGCCCTCGAGCCAGGACAGCGCGTTGAAGGTGAACCCGTCGTAGAGCAGGGCGACGTCGACGTCGGCGGGTCGCAGGTCGGTGCGGCTCCACAGGTGTGCGGACGGTCCGAGCGACTGCGGCAAGTGTGTGAGCGTGCCCTGATCCCAGGACAGGTGTTCCATGATCTGGGTGCCGACGGCTTCGACGAACACCGGCTTGTTCGGCAGATCGGCGACACTGTCCGCCGCGGAGACGATCACGGCGACCGCGCCGTCGACCGGCACATCGCAGTCGTACAGCCCGAACGGTGTGGAGACGACGCGGGCCGTCAGGTAGTCGTCCATGGTGATCGGATCCCGATACACCGCTTCGGGATTCGCGGACGCGTTGCTACGGGCGTTGACCGCGATCGCACCGAGCGCGTCCTTCGCGTCACCGTAGCGGTGGAAGTAGTGCGAGGCCTGGCAGGCGATCCAGTTGGCGGCGGACATCGCCCCGAACGGGTGGCGGAACTCGAGCATACCTGCGGCCCGGCCACCGCGGGATTCCCACTTGCCCGATCTCGTCAGTTCGGAGTGGCTGGACTCCCACACGGTGCGGAAGCACAGCACGTGCCGGCACAGACCCGAGGCCACTGCGAGCATTGCGGCAATGATCGAGCCGTTCTGCCCGGGTAGGTCTCCCCCGCCGTTGACCCAGGTCGGGTGGATCTGCAGGGCCTGTTCGACCGGCATGACGCCGCCCTCGGACATGCCGCCGACCGCGCCACCAGGGTAGGTCGACAGGCCGTCGATGTCGTCCAGGGTGAGTCCGGCGTCCTCGATCGCGGCGAGGCAGGCGTCGACTGTGAGCGAGAGCGGGTCGACCATGAGCCGGCGGCCGATCTTCGACTGACCGACCCCGGTGATCGCGACGCGGTCCTCGAACCGCTCGGACGAGACGGGCGGACGTAAGCGGGCGCGATAGTCCTCGGGTTCGGGCAGTGGACCGGGCTCACCGTGGGCGTCGGGATCGATCTCGAAGAGCGGGAGCCAGATGTCGTCGGCGACCTGTTCGAACACGACACGGACCTTGGCGCCGACCCTCACGTCGCCCGGCTCGCAGCCGACGATGTTCGTCGTGAGCCGCACGCCCGTGTCCTCCTCGAGCGCGACGATCGCGACGACGTACGGCGGCGGGAAGTGCGGGAGCCACTGCTGGGCATTGACTGTTACACCCGCCACAACGGCGCGGCCGGACACCGGCTGCAGGGAAATGTTGCGGCCACGGCACTCCGGGCACAGCACCGACTGTGGATGCATCCGCTTGGAGCAGTCCGCACACTGGGCGATCCGCAGGATGCCGTCTGCGCCCGACGCCCAGAATTCGGCGCTCGCCGGCGTCGGCTGCGGGATCGGTCTGCCGGTGTCGACGGCGGTCCCGGTGTCGGTGCGGTGATTCACAGGTCCTCCGGAGTGCGGACGCGATCGCGGACCGCGGTCATGGCGGCGAGCCGGCGCTCCATGTCGGCACGGGTCATGAGGATGTCGTCGCCGACCTCCCCACGGTCCAGGCGCGCGAGGCGATCACGTTCGGCGGCGATCTCCTCGTCAAGCAACTCGCCGGCCAGGTCGCGGGTGAGCAGATCCTGGTCCACCCAGTCGTCCTCGGGTAGCTGTTCGATCCGTTCGGCCATGTCGGTCCTCCGAAATCCTTGTACCGCAGTCAGTTGCGCGGGAAGTTGAGCAGGGCACGCGCGTTGAGCTCGACCATCTTGTGGACTTCGTCGTCAGGGACGTCGATCATCGCGTCGTGCACGCGCTTGCGGCTGTTGGGCCAGTTCGAGTCGGAGTGCGGGTAGTCGCCCTCCCAGGTGATGTTGTCGATACCGACCTTGTGGCGGTTGTCGACACCGAACTGGTCGTCGATGAAGCACCCGAAGAGGTGCTTGGCGAAGAGTTCCGACGGGCGAACGGACTGGTTGATGTTCTGGTAGTAGCGGTGCTTCTCCCAGGTCAGATCCATCCGCTCCAGCATGTAGGGTACCCATCCGATGCCGCCCTCGGACAACATGAACTTCAAGTTCGGATGCTTGTGGAACACCGGCGAGAACAGCAGATCCGCGGTCGCGTACATCGAGTTGCAGCCGAACAGGGCGATCATCACGGCCATCGGGGCCTCGGGTGCCGTGATCGGCGCCTTGCCGGACGTGCCGAAATGGACGCAGAGTGGCTGGCCGGTCTCCTCCGCCGCCGAGAACACCGGATCCCAGTGATCGGTGTGAAAGGACGGCAGTCCCAACGGAACCGGGTTCTCCGGGAACGAGATCGCCCGAGATCCCTTCGCCGCCGTACGGTGGATCTCCTTGACCGACTCCGCCACCGACCACAGCGGCAGGATCACGATCGGAATCAGCCGATCGGGTGCGGCGGGGCACCACTCGTCGAGGACGTAGTCGTTCCACGCCTGGACCGAGAGCAGTGCCAACTCCTTGTCCTGCGCCTCGAGGAACACGGTGCCCGCGAATCGCGGGAACGACGGGAACGACAGGCCTGCCTGCACCCCGTCGATGTCCATGTCGAGCACTCGCGCGTGCGGGTCGTAGCAGCCCGGCAGCATATCGCTGTAACGCGCCGGTTCGACGCCGTACTCTTCGGGCTTCTTGCCTGCTACGGCGTTCAGACCGATGTACGGGTAGATCCGCCCCTCGTACTCCCACACCTGTGCCAGCCGGGTGCCCGCTTTGAGGGCCTTGTCCCCGTCGCCGGGGTGAATGGCAAGTGGCATCTCCTTCTCGACGATCTTCGGGCCGGCCGCGAGGAACTTGCTGGGCAGGCGATCCGACCAGAGCTTCGGATGCTCGATCAGATGATCGTCGGTGGAGATCAGGTGCATGTGATCCTGGAGCGGCATTGCATCCTCCTCGGGTTGCGGTGGTTGGTGTGTGGCCCGATCTCGGGCAGCTTGGACGGCATTCGCCGCCCTATCCGGTAAGTAACAACAGGTCACCAAGTTAAATAACTTATATTCATATGAGACATTAACACTGACTATGGCGTGTGTCACGCCTTTTTTCGAGACTTGCCTGACTGGCGCGGCGGCCCGGGAGTGATCCCTGGGCCACCGCCGGGTCGACGTATCGTCGTTCGTGTCAGGTCAGCGCTTGTCCCACTCGAGCGGTAGCGAGGTCAGACCGAGCTGCCCGCCCGTCTCGACGAGTTCGGATCCGGGGATGAGCCGGTACTCGGGGATTCGCTTGTGCCACTCTTCGAGCGCGATCCGCAACTCGCGACGGGCCAGGTGTGATCCGAGGCATCGGTGCGGTCCGGCACCGAACGCGATGTGGTTGTTCGGGGTGCGTTCGATGTCTACTGTCTTCGCATCCGGGAACGCGGCCTCGTCGCGGGTCGCACCGGCCAGCGGTATGTTGACCATGTCGCCGGCCTTCATCGGGCAGCCCTGAATCTCCGTGTCCTGGACAACCTTGCGTGCCGGGATGACGATCGCGTACGCGCGGAGGAACTCCTCGATCGCCGTCGGGATCTTCTCCGGCTCGTCGACGATGCGCTGACGGTCCTCCGGATGGGTGGCCAGGTGCCGGAAGATCCAGCCGATCGAGACAGCGACGGTGTCGAGTCCGGCCATGAACATCAGCAGGCAGAACGACAGCAGATCTTGATCGGAAACCGGCTTGCCGTCGACCTCGAACGTCAGGGACTTGCTGACGATGTCGTCGCGCGGTTCGACGCGTCGTTCGGCGATGATCGCCGCGAAGCGCTGCATGACGGCCTGCATTGCCTCGAGCCTGATCTGCTTGTTGGCTTCGGCATCATCGGAGGGGGTGTGCAGGATCGCATGTTCCCACTCCATGAACTGGTCGAGTTCCTCGACGGGCAAGCCCATCAGTTCGAGGAAGATCGTCGTGGGATACCGCTGCGCGAACTCGGCCATGAGGTCGCATTTCCCGGTGTCCTTCGTGACGATTTCCTCGATCAGGTCGATCGCTCGCTGCCGGACCTTCGTCTCGAGCTTCTCGACCGCCTTCGGAGAGAACAGTGGGCCGAGCTGCTGGCGCCATTGCAAATGCTCGTCACCATCGAGCATCTCGGGGATCCACTTGTACTGCGGGTCGGGATCGAGTGCCGTGACAACACTGTTCGAGAACGTCTCCGGATTCTGCAGGACCTCGAGGATGCCCTCGTAATTGATCACGGTCCAGAAGCCGGGGCCGAATTCGTTCCAGTACACCGGGGACTGCGCGCTCAGCTCGTCGTACTTGCTGTGCCACGTGCCGGCCGGCTTACGGTCGGTGTAGTTGAAGTTGTGCACCGGGCAGGTGCCCGGGATGGGCCCACTGGTGGCCGGTTCGGTCTGAGTCATCGTGTGTCCTTTGTGATTCAGGGGGTGGCGGAAGCGGGTCAACCGCGCGCCGCGCTCCAGGTGATGGACTTGGTCTGCAGGTATTCCTCGAGTCCGGCAGCTCCCCATTCGCGGCCGAGGCCGCTCTGCTTGTAGCCGCCGAACGGCACGTGCGGTGTCACACCGCCGCCGCCACCATTGATTCCGACCATGCCGGTGCGAATACGCTTGGCGATGCCCAGCGCCCGCACCGTGTCGGCGGAGAACACTCCGCCGCCGAGGCCGAAGTCGCTGTCGTTGGCCAGGCGCACGGCGTGGTCGTCGTCGTCGAACGGGATGATGACGCCGACCGGGCCGAAGAACTCCTTCTGCGCGATCTCCATCGAGTTGTCGACGTCGACGAACAGTGTCGGCTCCACGAAATAGCCCTTGTCGAGGCCTTCCGGGCGGCCGCCGCCGAACGCGATGCGCGCCCCCTGCTCGACACCGGATGCGATGAGCGCCTCGACCTTGTTGCGCTGCGCCTCGCTGATCAGCGGTCCCATCAGGGTTCCCGGCTCGGCCGGGTCGCCCACCTTGATCATTCCGAGCCCCGCGGTGACCATCGCGACGAGCTCGTCGTACCGGGAGCGGTGCACGAGTGTGCGGGTGAGCAGCGAACAGCCCTGCCCGGCGTGGGTGACCATGTTGCCGATCACGGACTCGGCGACCTTTGCCAGATCGGCGTCCTCGCAGATGATGTTCGCCGACTTGCCACCGAGTTCGAGGACGACCTTTTTGAGGCTCGGCGCGGCCTGCTCGTACACGCGGCGACCCACCGTGTCCGAACCGGTGAAGCTGACGAGGTCGATCTTCGGGTTGCTGGTCAGCTCACGGCCGGCGTCGATGTCGCCCGTGACGATGTTGAGGACCCCGGCCGGCAGTCCGGCCTCCTCCGCGATCTCACCGAGAACGAACGCCTCGAGTGGCGTCGTCGGCGCGGGCTTGAGCACGACGGTGCACCCCGCGGCCAGTGCAGGGGCAAGCTTCATGACGTTGAGGAACAGCGGGAAGTTGTACGCCGAGATCAGCGCTGCGACGCCCGCCGGCTCGCGGACCACGATGCCCTGGCCGATGTCCTGACCGATCGTCGGCAGCACGCCGCGCTCGAACTCGAACGACGGCAGGATGCGCTCGGCCATGTCGCGCATGTGCTGAATCGGAATCCCCACCTGCAGGTACTCCGCGAGTGCCCGGGTCGAACCGGACTCCGCGATGTTCAGGTCCACGAGTTCGGCACGACGCTTCTCCATCGCGTCGGCCATACGCAGCAACACCTGCGCACGCGCCTGCGGGGACATCGTCGGCCACGGTCCGTCGTCGAAGGCGCGCCGGGCGGCATCGATCGCGCGGGTCACCTCGGCGACGGTGGCCTGCGGAACGCGCCCGATGACCTCTTCCGTCGCCGGGTTGAGGACGTCGATGATCGAGTCGCTTTCGCTGTCCAACCAGGCGCCGTCGATGTAAAGCTGGGAAATATTGATTGCCACGGTGTACTCCAGGTGTGTCGTTGCGGGCAGGTCAGAAGGTCGGCTGCTGCGGGCGGAGAAGCACGTACCCGCCGGCATCGACGCGCATTTGCATGCCGGTGACGTAGCGCGACGCGTCCGACAGCAGGAACAGCACCATCTCCGAGATGTCCGCAGGCTCTACGTACGGGACGTTCATCGGGCTCATCGTGGCGAAGCCGGGCAGCGCGTCCTCGCGCGTCGGGTGCTCGAGGTCCGGACGGAATTGCCGGAACATCACCTCGCTGTTGAGCATGTTCGTATTGCAGTTCGTCGGATGCACCGCGTTGGCCCGAATCCCCTTCGGTCCCACGACAACGGCGAGATCGTTGATGAAGGATGCGACCATCCGCTTGGCCAGCGAGTAGCCCTGACCACCCGTGCCGTAGGCGGGGTTGGCGCCCGTGCCGCTCATCATTGCCGCCAGGCTGCCGGTGGCGACGATCGAGCCGCCCTCGCTCACGTGGGGGAGTGCGGCCTCGATGGCGTTGACGACACCGTTGAAGTCCACCGTGAACGCGTCCATGAACGCCTGCGGATCGTCCGAACCGAGCGGACAGATACCCGCGTTGGCCACCACACCGTCGAGCTTGCCGAATGCTGCGACACCCTGTTCGACGGCCCTCGTGAGCGCCTGTCGGTCACGGACATCGGCGATCGTGGAGAGCATGCGACCTCCGGCTGCCTCGACCAGGCGGACGGTCTCGGTGAGGTCCTCCGGGGTCGCCATCGCATAGTCGTTGGTCTTGACGTCCTCGCAGATGTCGACGCCGATGATGTTCGCGCCCTCCGAGGCGAGTCGCACGGCGTGCGAGCGGCCCTGACCGCGAGCAGCGCCGGTGATGAAGACGACCTTGTCCTGTACACGTCCCATGGTGATTGTCCTTCTTGTCGGTTCGAGCATGTTGTGGTGAAGCTCAGTGGTATCGGGTGTTTCGGGTACGAATCAGCCGACCGGGGCGGGCGATGTCGGGTGCAGCTCCATGGGGCCCAGGCGGGTGGCCTCCACGAGTTTTCCGATGTCGAGGCCGATGTCCTCGGCTGCGGCGCGAGCCGCCGCCACGTCCTTGGAAAGGAAGTGCGGCAGATGCGCGGCGAACTCGACAGCCGGTAGCGGTGAGGCAGCGATGTAGCGCGCCGCCGCACTTCCACCGCTGGTGGTCTCGAGTACGGCGAGGAGGCGGTCCTCGTCGATTCCCAGCGACGCCGCCGATTCGAGCGCGGTGAGCGTGAGCTGAGTGCACGCTGCGAACAGCATGTTATTGATGAGCTTGATCGACAACCCGCTGCCCAGGGGCCCGGTGCGCAGTATCCGGTCCGCGTAATCCCCGACCACCTGCTCGGCCACCCCGACCGCGTCCTCGGTTCCGCCGAGCAGCACGGTAAGCGCACCCGCTCTGATGCCCGCAGCTGTCCCGCTGAACGAGGCGTCGACCACTGCCGCCCCCTTTGGGCCGACCGAATCCGCCAACTGCCGAAGCATTTTCGGGCTCCCGGTCGTATGGGAGACGAAGACGGCACCCGGCCGAAGTCGCTCGACGACCGGAACGCACACGGTGCGGATCTGGTC
>NZ_JBAQEO010000889.1:0-1602 GCF_049286785.1 Rhodococcus sp. (in: high G+C Gram-positive bacteria)
AGCGAACAACTCGCGGAGTTGCGCGGTGCCGTCACCGGCGAATCTGCAACGAGTCGATCCTCGTCTCGTTGATCGACCGGTCCGTGGGCGAGCGGGCGCAGGGGCTGTAGGGCCGCCGAAGCACCGAGACCGCCTGGACGGGGTTGAATCCGCCGGCCGACGAGCGGCATCGGCGGCCATGCCGTAATTGTGGGCCATGTCGAATACACAACGCACAGCAACGCACCTCGTTCTCGTCCCCGGATTCTGGCTCGGCGCGTGGGCGTGGGAGGCAGTTGCCGCCGACCTCGCCGGGCGCGGCTACCGCGTCACAACAGTCACCCTTCCCGGCCTCGACTCGGCGGAGAACGATCGTGCGGCGATCACCCTCGACGATCATGTCCAGGCGATCCTCGACGCGGCAGCCACCACACCGGCCGAAGAACGTACCGTGCTCGTCGCGCACAGCGGTGCCGGACCGGTCTCGTATGCCGCGACCGATCGCGCACCCGATCGGTTCACGAGGGTGATCTACGTCGACTCGGGCCCCCTGCAGAACGGCTCGGTCCTGCGGGAGGACCTCGATCCTTCGGCAACCGAGATCCCGCTGCCGACATGGGCGGAACTCGAGGCCGAGGGGAGCAGCCTGGAAGGCCTGGACGACGCGGCGCTCGCGGGTTTCCGGGCGCGCGCCGTTCCACACCCTGCCGGACCTGCTCGAGACGTGTTCGTTCTGAAGAACGAGCGACGGCTCGACGTGCCGTCGACCGTGCTGTGTACGAGCTTCCCGTCGGACACCATTCGTCAGATGGCTGCCTCGGGTCACCCGATGGTGGCCGAACTGGCGCACCTCCGCACCGTCGACTACGTCGACCTCCCCACCGGGCACTGGCCGATGTGGTCACGTCCCGCCGAACTCGCCGACGTCATCGACGCGGCGGCCGCCCGCTGAGCAACCTCAGCCGACTGCTGCGGCCTTCTTCGCCGACCGTTTGCCGGACGTTCCGGTCTTGGCCGTGGCAGTCTTCTTCGGAGCTGCCGTCCTACCGGCAGCTCCGCGTGGCGACTTCGCCTTCGCGGGGACCGATGCGGGCACCGACAGCACGCTCTCGAGGAACCGGCCCGTGTAGCTCTCCGGAACGACGGCCACTTCTTCGGGCGTGCCCTGCGCGACGACGGTGCCGCCACCCGAACCACCCTCCGGGCCCATGTCGATCACCCAGTCCGCCGTCTTGATCACGTCGAGGTTGTGTTCGATGACGATGACGGTGTTGCCCTTGTCGACCAGACCGTTGATCACCTTGAGCAGCTTGCGGATGTCCTCGAAGTGCAGGCCGGTGGTGGGTTCGTCGAGGATGTACACAGCCCTGCCCGACGTGCGCTTCTGCAGTTCTGCTGCCAGCTTGACGCGTTGCGCCTCACCACCGGACAGCGTCGGAGCGGGCTGTCCGAGGCGGACGTAACCCAGCCCGACCTCGACGAGGGTCTTCAGATAGCGGTGAATGGACGTGATCGGCTCGAAGAAGTCCGCTGCCTCCTCGATGGGCATTTCGAGAACTTCCGCGATGCTCTTGCCCTTGTAGTGCACTTCGAGAGTTTCCCTGTTGTACCGCGCCCCATGAC
>NZ_JBAQEO010000890.1:0-50149 GCF_049286785.1 Rhodococcus sp. (in: high G+C Gram-positive bacteria)
GTCCTCCCAAGCCGAAGCCCGACCGGTGGCGTCGCACGTCCCACATCACGGCCCTCAAGACCCAGCGGCAGCTCGCGGCCGCTCGCTCGCTCTGGCAGGCGAGGGAAGACCTCGCACGTCAGCGTGACGTCTCCCCCAGCCGGGTCCTGCCCGACTCGGCGATCATCGATGCCTCGGTGAAGGATCCTCGCAGCATCGAGGCGTTGCGCGCGCTACCCGTCTTCGGTGGTCCTCGTCAGAGGCGGCATTCACGTATCTGGTTGCAGGCACTCGAGGTGGCCAGGGCGCTTCCGGACAGCGAACTGCCCAGCAAGACTCCGGCGATCACGGGACCGCCACCGGCGAGCCGGTGGGCCAGACACGATCCCGAGGCCGCCGAGCGGCTCACGGCGGCGCGTGCCGGCCTGGCAGCACTCAGTGAAGAGGTGTCGGTTCCGGTGGAGAACCTGGTGACACCGGAACTGGTCCGGCGGCTCTGCTGGGACTGGTCATCGCCGGACGACGCCGATACGGAAGCCGCGATCGACGCCGTGCTCACGGCCGGCGGGGCCCGTCCGTGGCAACGCCGCCTCACCGTGCCCGTCCTGCGAAAGTCGCTGCACCCGGAGTAAGGACACCGACCCCTTCCGGACAACGGCGGGGAACTCCCATTTCGATCCCGTTCCGGTGGGCATCCCGGCGTGCGAGGACGCCTATCGGTGGTACCTGGAATTCCTCACCGGGGGTGCAGGAATCCTCCGTCGACGCCTCTTTGCGCTGGTCAAACAACTGTTTTCACAACGTTGACGGTCATCCTGGACCACTAAGTTACCCGCCGGTAATGCAAGGAGTAGGCTGCTGCCGAGGCCGGACGCCTGGCCGTGATCCGGCACCACACTGCTCCATCAGGAGGAATTCGCGTGGCTCCATCCACCACAACTCAACGCAGCGTCGTCTTCGTCGACGGTATCCGCACCCCGTTCGGGAAAGCCGGTCCGAAGGGCATGTACGCGGATACTCGCGCCGACGATCTCGTCGTCAAAGCGATCCGTGAACTGCTCCGTCGCAACCCGCAGCTCGATCCTGCCCGGGTCGACGAGGTGGCCATCGCCGCCACCACGCAGACCGGCGATCAAGGGCTCACCATCGGCCGCACGTCGGCCATCCTCGCCGGATTACCCGAGACCGTTCCGGGCTTCGCGATCGACCGCATGTGCGCCGGTGCGATGACGGCCGTCACCACCACCGCATCCGGCATCGGCTTCGGCCAGTACGACGTCGTCATCGCCGGTGGCGTCGAGCACATGGGCCGTCATCCGATGGGCGAGGGCGCAGACCCGAACCCGCGATTCCTCGCCGACAAGTTGGTCGACCCCAGTGCACTCGTCATGGGCAACACCGCCGAAAACCTGCACGACCGCTTCCCCACCATTACCAAGGCCCGCACCGATGCCTATGCCGTCGCGAGCCAGAACAAGTACGAGGCGGCGAAGAAGGCGGGCTTCATCGCGGACACCCTCGTACCCGTCGCCACCCGCAGCGCTGCCGGCTGGGGCCTGGCCACCGAGGACGAGCCGCCCCGTCCCGGCACCACGCTCGAGGATCTCGCGAAGCTGAAAACGCCGTTCCGTCCCGCGGGCCGGATCACCGCGGGCAATGCGGCCGGTCTCAACGACGGCGCCACTGCCGCAATTCTTGCCGGTGAGGACACTGCCCGGGAGTTGGGCCTGCCGGTCGGCATGCGCATGGTCGGTTTCGCGTTCCAGGGTGTCGATCCCGCCGTGATGGGCATCGGCCCGGTTCCGGCCACCGAAAAGGTGCTGGCCCGTACCGGTCTGAAGATCGAGGACATCGGCCTGTTCGAGATCAACGAGGCCTTCGCCGTGCAGGTTCTCGCGTTCCTCGAGCACTACGGCATCGCCGACGACGACCCGCGCGTCAACCAGTGGGGCGGAGCCATCGCATGCGGGCACCCCCTCGCGTCCTCCGGTGTCCGCCTGATGACCCAACTCTCCCGCCAGTTCGCCCAGCGTCCCGACGTCCGTTACGGCCTGACCACGATGTGCATCGGTCTGGGCATGGGCGGAACGGTGATCTGGGAGAACCCCAACTTCGATGGAGCCAAGTAGATGACCGACATATCAACGGCATTTGCCGACGAGGTCGTAACGAACGCTTTCACCAAGATCGTCGCGGTCCCGGGCATCGAGGGCCCGGTCGCGCTGATCACCCTCGACAACGGGTTCGACCACACCAAGCCGAACTCGTTCGGCCCCGCCGGGCTCCTGTCGTTCGACAGGGCACTCGACGAGGCTTTCGCCGCCAATCCCGTGGCGATCGCGGTCACCGGCAAGCCGTTCATCTTCGCGGCCGGCGCCGACCTCAAGGGCGTGCCCGCGGTCACCAGCCGCGAGCAGGGACTCGAGCTGGGATCCCTCGGCCACAACGTGTTCCGGCGACTCCGCGAGTCCTCGGTCCCGACGTTTGCGTTCGTCAATGGCCTGGCGCTGGGCGGCGGCCTCGAGGTGGGGCTCCACTGCCACTACCGCACCGTCGCGGACAACGTTCCCGCCCTTGGACTTCCGGAAACCATGCTCGGCCTGGTGCCCGGCTGGGGTGGCACTCAATTGCTGCCCAACCTGATCGGCCCGGACGGTGCCGTCACGCTCATCCTCGAGAACCCGCTCAACAACGGCCGGACCATCAAGGCCGCACCGGCGCTGAAACTGGGCTACGCCGACGTGGTGTTCGGATCGGCCGACTTCCTCGAACAGTCCCTCGCCTGGGCCGCGAAGGTCGTTGCGGGAGAGATCGTTCCCGAACGCCCGGAGATCGATCGGGGCACCGGATGGGACGCGGCAGTGGCCCGCGCGAAAGCCATCGTCGACGGTAAGACCCGTGGTTTCGCCCCGGCTCCCGCCCGGGCCATCGAGCTCCTCGAACTGGCCCGCACCACCGATATCACCGACAGCGAGTCGCTGACCCGGGGCTTCGACGCCGAGAACGAGGCGCTCGCCGATCTGCTCATGTCGGACGAACTGCGCGCCGGTCTGTACGCGTTCGATCTGGTCAACAAGCGTGCCAAGCGTCCGGCCGGTGCACCCGACAGGTCACTCGCCCGCAAGGTCACCGGCGTCGGCATCGTCGGCGCGGGCCTGATGGCCAGTCAGCTCGCGTTGCTGTTCGTTCGTCAACTGCAGGTGCCGGTGATTCTCACCGACATCGATCAGGAGCGTATCGACAAGGGTGTCGGCTACGTCCACACCGAGATCGACAAGCTGCAGGGCAGGGGCCGGTTGTCCCCGGACGCGGCGAACCGCCTGAAGGCTCTCGTGTCCGGCTCGCTGGACAAGGCCGCGTTCGGCAAGACCGACTTCGTCATCGAGGCCGTCTTCGAAAACATGGATGTCAAGAAGAAGGTGTTCGCCGAACTCGAGCAGCACATCTCGCCCGAGACGATTCTCGCGACCAACACGTCGTCGCTGTCGATCACGGAGATGGCCTCCGAGTTGAAGAACCCCGAACGGGTAGTGGGCTTCCATTTCTTCAACCCGGTCGCCGTGCTGCCTCTGCTCGAGGTGATCCGCGGCGAGAATACCGACGATGCCACTCTCGCCACGGCATTCGCGACGGCGAAGTCGCTGAAGAAGTCTGCTGTGCTGTGCGGTGACCGTCCCGGCTTCGTGTTCAACCGTCTCGTCACCCGCACCCTCGGTGAGGTCATGACGGCGGTCGACGAAGGCACCCCGTTCGAGGTGGCGGACAACGCCGTCGGCGCACTCGGTATGCCGATGTCCCCGTTCACCCTGCTTGCACTCGTCGGTCCCGCTGTCGCACTGCACACCGGGGAGACCCTGCAGGCTGCGTATCCCGACCGATTCGTCTCCTCCCCCGGCCTCGAGGCGCTCGTCGCGGCCCGCAAACCGGGTGTGTGGTCCTATGAGGGCGGCAAGCAGGTCGTCGACCCCGAGGTCGCCGCGCTCTGGCCGCAGGGCGACAAGCCGTCCACGGCCGAAGAGGTGCTCGAACGCACTCGCCGCGCGTTCGCCGAGGAGATCCGGATCATGCTCGAGGAGGGCGTCGTCGCCGCTCCCGAGGACATCGATCTCTGCCTGATCCTCGGTGGCGGCTTCGGTTTCTGGAACGGCGGCATCACGCCGTACCTGGACCGCACCGGCACGTCCGAGGCCGTCAACGGCAGCCGGTTCCTCGCACCGGGAGTCGCGAGCGCCTGATCGGCTCTCGGATTCCGTCGAATCCCGGATAATACGCACCCCTTCCCCGCACACGCACCCCGAGTCGAACATCATTCGCATTCGGGGTGCGTGTGCGTGTTGGGCGCACGGACGTGACACGGACGTGACACGGGCGTGCCGATCCCGGACTGCCCCCTACCGGGTTCGGCTGGGTTGGTGACTGTGTGGCTCGCGCCGCGGCGAACAAGCCGAGGCCTGAACTCGAGCCTCCCCGGCGATTGCTCGCGTAGCGTATTGGCGGCATGGACTTTCCGCAGCACGACGCCGAAAGCAGGTACGCGATGACGCAGCCGTCCGACACTCACAGGGCGAAGGTCATCGGCGTCACCGTTGCCGCCGCGGTGGGCGGTTTCCTTTTCGGTTTCGACAGCTCCGTCATCAACGGCGCCGTCGACTCCATTCAGGGCCACTTCGAGCTGGGCGACTTCTTCACCGGCTTCGCCGTCGCGATCGCACTCCTCGGATGTGCTTTCGGAGCATGGTTCGCGGGCCGGCTCGCGGACCGGTGGGGTCGCAAGAAGGTGATGATGCTCGGCTCGGCTCTGTTCGTTATTTCCTCGGTCGGTTCCGGTCTCGCGTTCAGCGTTCCGGACCTGATGCTGTGGCGAGTGCTCGGCGGTCTCGGTATCGGAATCGCATCCGTCATTGCGCCCACGTACATCTCCGAGATCGCGCCCGCCCGGTACCGGGGCGGGTTGGCGTCTCTGCAGCAGCTCGCGATCACGCTCGGCATCTTCGCAGCGTTGCTGTCGGACGCCGTGCTGCAGAACGCGGCCGGTGGCGCGTCGAACGAATTGTGGCTGAGTCTCGAGGCTTGGCGCTGGATGTTCCTTGTCGGCGTGATCCCGGCGCTGGTGTACGGACTCCTGGCCCTGCTCATCCCCGAATCTCCGCGCTACCTGGTGGGCAAGCACCTCGACCAGGAAGCGGCCGACATTCTGGCCAACATCACCGGCGAACTCGACCCCCACGAACGCGTCGCCGAGATCCGGCTCACCCTGCGTAGCGAATCGACGGCCTCGTTCGACGACATCCGCGGACCGCGATTCGGGCTGCAGCCCCTGGTGTGGATCGGCATCATCATGGCCGTCTTTCAGCAGCTCGTGGGCATCAACGCAATCTTCTACTACTCCACCACTCTCTGGAAGTCGGTTGGCTTCTCCGAGAACCAGTCGTTCACCACGTCGGTGATCACCTCGATCATCAACGTGCTCATGACCTTCGTCGCCATTCTCTTCGTGGACCGCATCGGCCGGCGAATCCTGCTGATGGTCGGCTCGCTGGGGATGTTCATCAGCCTTATGCTGGCCGCGGTCGCGTTCTCGCAAGCCACCGGCAGCGGCGACGACGTCGCACTGCCGACTCCGTGGGGTGCGGTGGCGCTGATCGGCGCCAACCTTTTCGTGATCTTCTTCGCTGCCACGTGGGGCCCGATCATGTGGGTCATGCTCGGCGAGATGTTCCCCAACCGCATGCGCGCGGTGGCGCTCGGCATCAGTACCGCCGCCAACTGGATCGCCAACTTCACGGTCACGCTGGCGTTCCCACCGCTCACGCGCTCGGTAGGACTGTGGTTCCTCTACGGACTGTTTGCGTTCTTCGCCCTGCTGTCGTTCTTCTTCGTCAAGTCCAAGATCCCCGAGACCAAGGGCATGGAACTAGAGGACATGAAGATCTGACGGTAGTCGGGTGCCCGCAGGGCAAACCCGAAATCGGTCAGCGGGTTCCGGTGCGCTTGCCGACGTCGCTCGGCGAGTCTTCCGCGGTGAGCGGCCGCGACGTCAAACCGGCAACCCATCCGGTGATCTGGCGGGCAATATCCTGCGAGGTCAGTCCGATCTCCGCGAGGATCTCGCTCCGTGACGCGTGATCGAGGAACCGCTGCGGGACACCGAGGTCACGGCACGGCACGTCCACACCGGCGGACCGCAGAGCGGCGGATACCGTCGAACCGATCCCGCCGTGAAGGCCGCTGTCCTCGATCGTCACCACCATGCCATACGTCTCGGCGAGCTTCACCAGCGATTCCGGTACGGGCAGCACCCACCGCGGGTCGACCACCGTCGCGGAAATACCTTGCTTCTCCAGGCGTTCGGCCGCACCCAGGGCAAGTCCGGCGCAGGCACCCACGGCCACGAGCAGCACGTCATGGGTACCGGACGGCGCCCGCAGGACGTCGACCACGCCGTCGAGTCGCTGCACGGCAACCACGTCCTCACCCACGGACCCCTTGGGGAAACGCAGCGCGGTCGGGCCGTCGTCGATCGCCAGCGCCTCCGCCAGTTCTTCCCGCAGCGTCGCCGAGTCGCGCGGCGCGGCAACCTTGATGCCGGGAACGATGCCGAGTAGCGACATGTCCCACATGCCGTTGTGACTGGCACCGTCGTTGCCGGTGACCCCGGCACGATCGAGGACCAACGTGACCGGAAGATGGAGCAGCGCAACGTCCATCAGTAACTGATCGAACGCGCGGTTGAGGAACGTCGAGTAGACGGCGACGACGGGATGCAGTCCACCCAGCGCAAGACCGGCTGCGGAGGTGACAGCGTGTTGTTCCGCGATCCCGACGTCGAACAGGCGGTCCGGGAACATCTCCCCGAACGCTGCCAGTCCGGTGGGTCCCGCCATGGCGGCGGTGATGGCAACGATGTCCTGGCGCCGACTCGCCTGTTCGATCAATTCGGCGGAGAACACCGAGGTCCAGTCGGCCGCGGCAGCGCTCGTCGCCTTGCCGGTCACCGGGTCGATCACGCCGGTGGAGTGCATCTGATCTGCGACATGATTCTCGGCCGGTGCGTAGCCCATGCCCTTACGGGTGACGGCGTGGACGATCACCGGTCCACCGAAAGCCTTCGCTCGGCGCAATGCGGATTCCAGCATCGCCTCGTCGTGCCCGTCGACCGGGCCGAGGTACTTGATCCCGAGGTCGGTGAACATCACCTGCGGGCTCACCGCGTCCTTGAGGCCGGCCTTCATGCCGTGCAGAACCGAGTACGCGGCCTTTCCGATCCACGGGAGCTTCTTGACGATCCGCCGGCCGCTGTCGAGGACGCGCTCGTACCCGGGCTGCAGCCGCAACGAAGCGAGGTGATCGGCGAGGCCGCCGATGGTGGGCGCGTACGACCGCCCGTTGTCGTTGACGACGATGACGACCGAACGGTCCTTCCCCGCCGCGATGTTGTTGAGAGCTTCCCAGCACATACCGCCCGTGAGCGCGCCGTCTCCCACAACGGCGACGACGTGCCGGTCCTGACCGGTCAGTTCGAAGGCCTTGGCCAGCCCGTCCGCGTACGACAGCGACGCCGAGGCGTGTGACGACTCGACCCAATCGTGTTCGCTCTCCGCCCGACACGGGTAACCCGAGAGCCCACCCTGTTTCCGGAGATTCTCGAAGCCGTCCCTGCGGCCGGTGAGGATCTTGTGGACGTAGGCCTGGTGGCCGGTGTCGAAAATTATCGGATCCGCTGGTGAATCGAAGACCCGATGCAAGGCCAGCGTGAGCTCGACGACGCCCAGGTTGGGTCCGAGATGCCCGCCGGTTGCCGACACTTTCTGCACGAGGAACTCGCGGATCTCGGCGGCGAGTTGCTTCATCTCCGCCGAGTTCAGCTGACGAAGATCGTCAGGCGTCTGGATACGGGCAAGAACACCCAACGAGATCGCTCCCTCCGTGTTGCACGCTGCTTACGTGCTGCTGCCGCGTGGCTCGTCTCACGCCACAGTGGAACCCAGTCTACGGAGCCGCGCGCGTGCACGACACACCGTGTGGGCGGTGTCGTGGCGAATGCCGCCTTCCGCCTCGCGCGCCACCGCACGAGTGGTGACAGGCTTCACATATTTCCTGCCCGGAGCGAGCGGCGCTACCCGACTGGCTCGCCATGGGTGCATACGAACAATTGGACATCATGCCCCGCTCGTTCCTGCGTCGAGGTAACGACATGTGAAATCGCGGCGTTCGGAATGACGTTGCCCGAATGGGCAATATCGGACAGGCTTGGGGCGCCGATCCGACCGACGACACTCCCCATCGAAAGCAGGATGCTATGCCGACGCCGCCACAGCCGGCCATCGAGACGAGGGGCCTCGTCAAGAGGTTCGGGTCGACGCATGCCGTCGACGGCCTCGATCTCACCGTTCCGCTCGGCGGGGTCTACGGGGTCCTCGGACCCAATGGTGCGGGTAAGACCACCGCAATCCGGATGCTGGCGACTCTTCTGCCCATCGACGGCGGTTCGGCCACCGTTCTCGGGCACGACGTCGCGACGGAAGCCGAGGCGGTCCGCGAGAAGGTGTCGCTGACCGGTCAGTTCGCCTCCCTCGACGAGGACCTGACGGGAGCGGAGAATCTCCTGCTTCTCGGCCGGCTCTTCGGATACTCCCGCGCCGCGGCCCGGTCCCGGTCCGAGCAACTGCTCCACGCGTTCGGATTGGTGGAGGCGGGCAACCGTCAGGTCAAGAAGTATTCGGGCGGAATGCGGCGCAGACTCGACATCGCGGCGGGCATAATCGTCACCCCGGAGATGATCTTCCTCGACGAGCCGACCACAGGTCTTGACCCTCGCAGCCGGAACCAGGTGTGGGAAATCATCCGCGCGCTCGTGTCGGGTGGCACCACGGTTCTGCTGACCACTCAATACCTCGACGAAGCCGACCAGCTCGCCGACCGTGTCGCAGTCATCGATCACGGCAGAGTGATCGCGGAGGGCACGACGGGAGAACTCAAGGCCTCAGTCGGGTCCGGCGCGGTGCACGTCCGCGTGACCGACCCCACCACCCGGTCCGCGGCCGCCACCGTGCTCCGCGCAGTTCTCGGCGTCCCGGTGATCGAGGAGAGCGACCCGGCTGCGATCAGTGCCCGAATCGATGATTCGAGTCGCGTGTCGCGTGCACTGCCTGCACTCGACGACGCAGGAATCGCGGTCAGCACGTTCGCACTGGGACAACCGACCCTCGACGAAGTCTTTCTGTCCCTGACCGGCCGACCTGCCGAGGAGCGTGCGTCATGACATCCACCACCGAGCAGGAAGCCGGCAGTGCTTCCGCTGTCGCCGACGTCCTGAAGATGCCGCAGCCTCGCCCCCCGCGGCCGACGGCGTTGTCGACTTCCCTGTCGTTCGGCTGGCGGGCGCTCCTCAAGATCAAGCACCTGCCGGAACAGCTGTTCGACGTCACCATGTTCCCCATCATGTTCACGCTGATGTTCACTTACCTGTTCGGTGGTGCACTGGCAGGATCCACGAGCGCGTATATCCAGTTCCTCCTGCCCGGCATCCTCGTCCAGACCGTCGTCATGATCACGATGTACACGGGGCTGACCCTCAACAAGGACATCGAAAAGGGTGTATTCGACCGGTTTCGTTCGCTCCCGATCTGGCGTCCCTCGCCACTGGTGGGGGCACTTCTCGGTGACGTGGTGCGCTACACGATTGCGTCGATCATCGTTCTGGTGCTCGGACTGATCCTCGGGTTCCGCCCGGACGGAGGACCGGTGGGAGTGGTGGCCTCCATTGTTCTGCTCCTGGTGTTTTCGTTCAGCCTGTCCTGGATCTGGACGATGCTCGCAATGCTGCTGCGCACGGAGCAAGCGGTGATGGGGGTGTCGATGTTCATCCTGTTTCCCCTGACATTCGCCAGCAACATCTTCGTCGATCCCGCCACGATGCCGGGCTGGTTGCAGTCGTTCGTCGGCGTCAACCCGGTGAGCACTCTGGTGACGGCCATTCGCGGGTTGAACGCCGGAGCGGTGGACGCGACCGACCTGATGGTCGTCTTCGGCTGGTGCGCGGGCTTCGTCCTCATCTTCGGACCGCTCACGATGCACCTGTACAACCGCAAGTCGTGACGACCGGATCCGTATGCGTTCTTCGACCGATCACCCGCGTAATTCGGCCTCCATCGAGATCGACGGCGCCGAGATCGACGGCGCCGAAATGCCGTGCACTCGATGACCCTTCTGGAGATATGCGGTGAAGGTCTCGTTCAGGTGGGTGAGAGACGCCACCGCCGACGATGCTTCTTCCTGACTCCAGCCCTCGAGCATGCCGCGGAGTCGTTCGGACCGGCGCTCGGTGGTCTCGCGCAGGATCTCGGTTCCGTACGGCGACACCTGGATCCGGAACGCCCGTTTGTCGTCGGGATCGGCTGTGCGAGTGACGTATCCCCCGTCCACCAGTTCCGAGATCTGGCGACTGAGCGAGGACTGGCTGACACAGAGTTCCGCGGCCAGCACGTTCTGCCGGCATTCGCCCCGCGCGGCGAGCACGAAGAGCACGCTCGTCAACGCGGGCGGGAGCGGGCTCTCGGCGCCGGTGGCGACGAGCGCCCGCAGCGATCGCCCGATTGCGAACACCGAGTCGATCAGTGATTGCGCCGTATCTGCCTGTACCGACATTCTCTTCCCATCCCGAAGCCCGAATTGTCCGGGCTCATCCTACGGCCGGGTGGGTGCGGCACCGTGCACTCGTGTCAACAAGGCGATGCACTCCACGTGATGAGTGAGGGGAAACGCATCGAATGCGCGGAGTTCGGCCAGGTGATATCCCTGCTCGACGTAAAGGCCGATGTCGCGGCCGAACGACGCGGGATCGCACCCGACGTGCACGATCCGTGCGGCGCCGGCGGACGCCACCATGCCGATCACGTCGCGACCGGCTCCCGCCCGGGGCGGGTCGAGTACCACCACCTGCGGCGGAGAGGCCAGACCCGGAACCGCCCGCTCCACCCGTTCCGGATGGAAGTGCACCTGCGGCAGATCAGCCAGCGCCTGCCGGCCGTCCGCGACCGCCTGCCGCGAAGACTCCACCGACTCCACCCGGCCGGAGCTACCCACCGCGCCCGCGAGTGACGCGGCGAAGACTCCCACTCCCCCGTAGAGGTCCCACGCGATGTCCCCCGCGGAGGCTTCGGCCCACTCGGCGATCACGGACGAGTAGGTTTCGGCGGCCCCCCGGTGCGCCTGCCAGAAACCCGTCGCGGCCAGTGTCCACCGGCGACCGGCCACCTGCTCGCTCGGACGGCCGGATCCGATCACCACTCGTTCGGCCCGCGGGGCGCCGACTGCTGCCCGCCGCGCCATCGCGCCGCGACGACCCGGATTGGTACGCCCGGTCTTCGAGATCTTCGGTGCCGCGATCTCCACGACATGCCGTTCACCCGCCCCGTCCAGAACGATCTGCACCTCACCGCCGGGTGCCCAGGAGCGATCGCTCAGACCGTCGTAGGCACGGAGATCGATCTGGGGACAGGCGAGTTCGGTCACGATGCCCGAACTGCGGTGCCGGTGGTAACCGGCGCGTCCATCGGCGTCGACAGCCAGCCGCACCCGCGTCCGCCAGCCCGTTCCGTCACCCGTGCCCGGTAACTCCTCGACATCGACCTCACGCTCGATCTGCGCGAGACGCACCAGTTGTTCGGAGACCACCTGCGACTTCATTTCGCGTTGCAGGTGCAGGCTCGCGTGGGAGAAGTCGCAGCATCCGGCACCGCCCGGCCCCGACACCGGACACACCGGCGCCACTCGTTCCGGCGACGCGTCGAGGATTTCGATCGCGTCGGCACGGCAGAAGGAGCCCCCACGATCCTCGGTGACACGGGCGATGACCCGCTCCCCTGGCAGTCCGTGCCGTACGAACACCACTCGGCCCTCGTACCGGGCCACGACGAATCCGCCGTGCCCGGGATTCCCCAGTCGTAGCTCGAGGTGACGACCCGACCAGTTCTCACTCAACGTTTGTCACCCCTTCGTTTGTCGTCCGCCTCGTATCCGCGACGGCTGGCACCGGCGGTGTACGCGATGTCGAGCGGCTTCGCCTTCGCCGAGGAGCTCAACTGCCAGGGCACGCTGGTCACCATCACGCCCGGCTGGAACAGCAGGCGGCTCTTGAGTCGTAGCGCACTCTGGTTGTGGAGGATCTGCTCCCACCAGTGGCCCACCACGTACTCGGGAATGAACACGGTCACGATGTCGCGGGGCGAATCTCGACGGACCCGACGCACATAGTCGAGGACGGGCTTGGTGATTTCGCGGTACGGGGACTCGATGACCTTGAGGGGTACCGTGACGTCGCTCTTCTCCCATTCCCGTACCAGTGCGCGAGTGTCGGGTTCATCGACGTTGACTGTGATCGCCTCGAGTGTGTCCGGCCGGGTGGCCCGCGCATAGGCGAGCGCGCGCAGCGTCGGCATGTGGAGCTTGGACACCAGGACGATCGAATGTGTACGGCTCGGCAGCACCCCGTCCCATTCCGCTTCCTCGAGTTCGGCAGCGACGCTGTCATAGTGCTTCCGGATCATCTTCATGAGTACGAAGATCGCGACCATCGCGACGATGGCGATCCACGCCCCGGCAGCGAATTTCGTGGCCAGGACGATGATCAGCACCGCACCGGTCATTCCTAGCCCGATGGAGTTGATGATTCTCGATCGTTGCATCCGCCGGCGCTGGGACGGGTCGTTCTCCGTCGCCAGGTGCCGGGTCCAGTGCCGGATCATGCCGGTCTGACTGAGCACGAACGACACGAACACGCCGACGATGTACAGCTGGATCAGTTTGGTCACCTCGGCGCCGAACACCACGACGAACGCGATCGCCGCGCCGGAGAGGAAGAGGATGCCGTTGCTGAATGCCAAACGGTCGCCACGGGTGTGAAGCTGGCGCGGCAGGTAGCGGTCCTGCGCGAGGATCGATGCCAGCACCGGAAAGCCGTTGAAGGCCGTGTTCGCCGCCAGCACCAGAATGAGCGCCGTGACGATGGCGATGAAGTAGAACCCGATCGGGAATCCGCCGAACACCGTCTCCGCGATCTGTGCGATCAGGGTCTTCTGGTGATAGCCCTCCGGCGCACCGATCAGCTGCTCCGAAGGCGTGTGCGCATACACGATCCCGATTTTCTGAGCCAGGATGATGATGCCCATCAGCAGCACGATGGCGATCACTCCGAGCATGAGCAGAGTGGTGGCCGCATTGCGCGACTTCGGTTTCCGGAACGCCGGCACCCCGTTGCTGATGGCCTCCACACCGGTCAGCGCCGCACAACCGGAGGAGAAGGCCCGCGCGATGAGAAACGCGAACGCGATGCCGTACAGGTGGGAGTCTTCCGCTGCGAGTTCGAAGCCGGAGGATTCGGCCCGCAGATCCTCACCCAGGACGTAAATCCGTAACAGTCCCCAGGCGAGCATCAGCACCATGCCGAAGATGAACGCGTATGTCGGAATCGCGAACGCGATACCCGACTCGCGGATACCCCGCAGGTTGATCGCGGTCAGCAAGGCGATGGCAGCCACGGCGAACAGCACCTTGTGCTGGGCGACGAACGGCACCGCCGAACCGATGTTGGATGCCGCCGACGAAATCGATACCGCCACGGTCAGCACGTAGTCGACCATCAGCGCGCTACCGACGGTGAGACCTGCCGTGGGACCGAGGTTGACCGTCGCCACCTCGTAGTCGCCGCCGCCCGACGGGTAGGCCTGCACATTCTGCCGATAGCTGGCCACCACGACCGCCATCACCGCGGCAACGGCGAGACCGATCCACGGTGTGTAGGCGTAGGCGGAGATACCCGCAACCGACAACACCAAGAAGATTTCTTCCGGCGCGTACGCCACGGACGACATGGCGTCCGAAGCGAACACCGGCAGTGCGATCCTCTTGGGGAGCAGGGTGTGCCCGAGCTTGTCGCTCCGGAAGGGCCTGCCGAGCAGTAGCCGCTTGGTGGCGGTCGAGAGCTTTGACACCGGCAAAGCGTAAGCCGTCCGGAGAAAACCTGAACCCCCGACCACCAATGTGTCCGGATTGCGATCACTGTCGCAGTTGCTCTTACTGCCGGGCAATGTACGGTTCGACTCGGTCCGCGTGTTCGAGACACCGCGTATGACAGGCATGGCGCCCGAGTCCACGAACGGAGTGCACAGGTGTATGTGGTCATCATGGGATGCGGCCGGGTCGGCTCGTCCCTCGCCGGCGCGCTGACCCGGATCGGACATGAGGTCGCGGTCATCGACCGTGACCCCGCCGCCTTCCTGCGACTCGATTCGGACTTTCCCGGGCGCACCGTCGTCGGGATGGGCTTCGATCGGGACGTCCTGATCAAGGCAGGTATCGAGAGAGCGGAAGCACTCGCCGCGGTGTCATCCGGTGACAACTCCAACATCATCGCTGCGCGTGTCGCCCGAGAGACCTTCGGCGTCGAGCGTGTCGTCGCCCGGATCTACGACGCGAAGCGCGCCGCCGTGTACGAGCGACTCGGTATCCCCACCGTTGCCACCGTGCCCTGGTCGACGGATCGCTTTCTGCACACCCTCACCCGGGACACCCAGACGGCCAAGTGGCGTGATCCGTCAGGAACCGTTGCGGTCGCGGAGTTGTCGCTGCACGAGGAGTGGGTCGGACGACCGGTCGCCGAACTCGAGGCGGCCACGAATTCGCGTGTCGCCTTCATCATCCGATTCGGCTCCGGGGTCCTGCCCGACCGGAAGACCATTCTCCAGGCCGACGATCAGGTGTACATCGCGGCCGTGTCCGGAACCGTTGCCGAGGCGATCGCACTCGCCGAGAATCCGCCGCCGTCGGACCTGTGATCGGAACCGAGAGATGAACGGAAACAACCGATGAGAGTCGCAATTGCCGGGGCCGGCGCCGTAGGACGCTCCATCGCACGCGAACTGATTCGCAGCGAACACGAGGTCATGTTGATCGAGCGGAAACTCGAGCACGTCGAACAGGAATCGGTACCCGACGCGACGTGGGTGCACGCCGACGCGTGCGAGATCAGCAGTCTCGAGAGTGCTGCGCTCGAAACGTACGAGGTGGTGATCTCCGCCACAGGGGACGACAAGGCGAATCTCGTGCTGAGCCTGCTCGCCAAGACCGAGTTCGGCGTCCGCCGCGTCGTCGCCCGCGTCAACGACCCCCGCAACGAATGGCTGTTCGACGAGTCGTGGGGTGTCGACGTCGCGGTCTCGACGCCCCGGATGCTGGCATCGCTGGTCGAGGAAGCGGTGTCCGTGGGAGACCTGGTTCGCCTGATGACCCTGCGGCAAGGTCAGGCCAACCTCGTCGAAGTCACTCTGCCCGACAACACTCCCCTGGCCGGAAAGGCCGTCCGCAAACTGCAGTTGCCCCGGGACGCCGCCCTGGTCACCATCCTCAGGGGGGGCCGCGTGATCGTCCCGCAACAGGACGACCCGCTCGAGGGCGGCGACGAACTGCTGTTCGTGGCGTCGGTCGAAGTCGAAGACGAACTCCGGGCCGCTGTCGGACTTACCTAGGCAATCACTTCTCGTCGGGGCGCGCGGTGTCCTCGGGTGCATTCTCCGTCACCGCGATGGTCATCTCGAGGTCGTCCACCGACGGTCCGGGCTCCACGATCCGATCCGCTTTGCGCACCGCCCAGATCGTGACGAGAAGTGCCAATCCGGCGAGCGGCCATCCCATGGCGATGCGGGAAACCGCGAGCCATCCGGTCTCATCCGAATCGTAGAGTTGCGACTGCACGAGGTACCGGGCACCGAACACCACGGCCCACGCCATGGTCGCGATGTCGTACGAGCGAACCGCGGCGCGGTGCCGCTTCCAGAGATTTCCGTGACCGTTCAGGAATCCCCAGATGACGCCGACCAGCGGCCAGCGAACGACGATCGAAAGCAGAAACACCGCACCGTACGCCAGGCTGGTGTAGATCCCGAAGAGGAAGTATCCCTTGGCGTCGCCGGTGCGGTAGGCGATGAACGCGGAGATCCCGACACCGAAGAACCCCGACACCGCCGGCTGGATGGGGCTCCGCCGTATCAACCGCCACACGAGGATCGCCACGGCGACTCCGAGAGCCGCCCAGATGGCCGGGCCGAGGCCCCACACCCCGTTGACCGGAACGAAGACGAGGATGGGCAGAGACGAATAGATCAGCCCGCTCAAGCCACCGAGCTGTTCGAGAATGGATTGCTGCTTCGTTTCGGTCACTCTGACGAGAGTGCCACAGAGACGGTTCTAGGAATCGCCCCGCAGCTCGTAGTAGGGGTTGAAGATGACCTTCTGGCCGTCACGGTCGCCTATTCGTCCCCGTACGAGCAGGGTCTTTCCGGGCTCGATTCCGGGGATCCGCCGGCGGCCGATCCAGACCAGTTTCACCTGTTCCGTGCCGTCGAAGAACTCCGCCTCGATGCTGGCGTTCCCGGATTTCGGACAAGCCTCGACACTGCGCAGCCGGCCCAACATGGTGACTTCTTCACCGCGGCTGCAGTCGCAGGCACGTTGTGCGCCGGACGCCTGTGACGTCTCGGCCATCTCCTCGGCGTCGAGCTGTTCGAGATCCTCGGTCAGCTTGCGGGTGAACCGACGAAAATATCCTGCCGTGGCGGGTGCCATTGCGCGCTCCTGGAGCATGTGTGGCACGAGATCTTCGCGCCACTTGTAGGACTGTGTATCGGCCACTGTAGACCCATTGTTTCGCCCCAACCACACCACGGGAAAGGTCCCCGCGCCATACCGGGCAAGATCGACTCATGCCCACCCACAGCAGGCCCACGACGGCCGTGATTCTCCCGGGAACCGGGTCCGACGCCGACTTCGTCACCCGCGCCTTCCGCGATCCGCTGGCCCGGCGTGGTGTGCAGATCCTGGCAGTCCAACCCGACCCCACGCAGGTCGTCGGCAGCTACGTCGACGCCCTCGAGGCCGCCGCGGCCCGGCATGGGCGCATCCTGATCGGGGGTGTCTCCATCGGTGCCGCGGTCGCGCTCCAGTGGGCAGGCGCCCACCCCGGCTCCGTCGTCGGTGTGCTCGCCGCGCTCCCCGCCTGGACCGGCTCCGCGGAGCAGGCGCCGGCGGCAGCCAGCGCCCGCTTCACCGCCGCCCGGTTACGTGCCGACGGGATCGATCAGGTCACGGCCGAGATGGTCGCCTCGAGTCCCGGGTGGCTGGGCCGGGAACTGGCGAAGTCATGGCGATCGCAATGGCCGCACCTGCCGGGGGCCCTCGAGGAGGCCGCAGCGTACCGGGCGCCCGGCGAGGACGACCTCGCACGCATCGAGGTGCCGGTGGGGATCGCCGCAGCCACGGACGACGCCGTTCATCCCATCGAGGTGGCCCGGACCTGGGCGCGGCTGCTCCCCCATGCCGGTCTGGTCACGACGACTCTCGACGAAATCGGCGCAGACCCCGCGACGCTGGGTTCCGCCGCTCTGCACGCCCTGGACTCGGTATCGGACGCCGGCTGACCGGCGCGCTCGGTGTCGGGACTTCGGCGTCGACTGGTCTCGGCGTCGACTGGGTCTCAGCGACCCAGCTGCTGCATCGCGGATCCCGATTCGCCCCGCCGCTGCGGTGGTGGTTCAGGTGCAGGTGCAGGCGCTTCGGCGGGAGGCGCCGTCTGCGGCTCCGACTGAGGGGCCTGGGGCACAGCTCCCTGCGATGCCCCACCCTGCTGCGCGGCCAGCTGCTGCTGATGCGCGGCGGCGAGCTGCTGCGCAAGGACGGCCGGCAGCACGACGGGCAGCGGTGTCCGCACCGGATGCGGGTCGTTGCCACGTTTGACGACGGTGTCGCGCAATATCGTCCTCGCGGTCGCGACGAGTTCGGAATCCGCGGTATTACCCCCACTGGGGCCTGCGACGACACAGCGAACCATCCAGCGGTAGCCGTCCACACCGACGAAACGCAGATCGGCGGTCTGGGTGACGGCGAAGACCTCACGGCCCCACGGACCGTTCTCGATGCTCACGGTCGCGTTGTCCTTGCGCAGCGATTCGGCGAGATCGCCTGCGACTTCACGCCATTGACCCGGCGACTTCGGTGCGGCGTACGCGGCGACGGTGATGCGACCGTGCTGCGTAACGAGGTGGACCGCCTGCGGCGAACCGTCGGGCGCCATCTCCACCTGCAGTTGCGCGCCCTGCGGCATCGGGACGAGAACCGAACCCAGGTCGAGCCGGGGACCCGCTGCTCCCACCGTCGGATCGGCGTCCGATTCGAGGTCGTCGATGTCGTACGGGCCGCCGTCTACTTCACCCACCGCGTCATATTCGTCCTCGAACCCGCTCTCTTCCCCGGCGTCGCCTTCGAGGGCGTCGTCGAACGAGCTGGGAGACTCCGCGACTTCCTTCTTCTTGCCACGTCCGAACATGATCAAGCTCCTTCTCTGCCATTGCCGACTCTGCCATTGCCGACGAGGCTGGCGTGACCGCCGCTCGATCCGTAGCCGCCGTTGCCGCGAGAGGTGTCGTCCAACGAATCCACCTCGACGAAGGAGACCAACTCCACTCGCTGGACGAGCAGCTGCGCGATCCGATCTCCGCGTCGGATCTCGATCGGGGTGTCGAGATCATGGTTGATCAGGCACACCTTGATCTCACCCCGATAACCGGCGTCGATGGTTCCTGGGGTGTTGACCACAGAAAGACCCGACTTCGCTGCCAGCCCGGACCGGGGGTGGATGAGACCCACCGTCCCGATCGGCAATGCGATGGCGATGCCCGTGCCCACGAGGACACGATGTCCCGGATCGATGGTCACGTCGACGGTACTGAACAGGTCGACGCCGGCATCACCGTGGTGTGCACGGACCGGTAGCGGAAGATCGGGGTCCAGTCGCTGAAGGGCAACGGGCGGAAGGCCGGAAGGTAGGTCGCTCACGTGCACCGAGCCTACTCGTAGACAGCGACTATTCTGGATGGGTGTCAGAATCGTCGAGGCCCGAGACAGTGCCCACCGAATACACCACCCCTCTCTACTCCGAGCGCCTGTGGGTGCCGATCTGGTGGTGGGCAGCGGGGTTCTTCGTAGCGGGTCTGCTCGCCGCCGAGATCCACATGGGCGCGCCGGGACTGCGCGCCTGGCTGCCGTACCTCGTTCTGCTTCCGCTTCCGGCCTGGGCGATGATCTGGCTCAGCCGCTCGCGTGTCTCGGTGCTCGACGATCCGGACGGCATTCATCTGCACGTGGGACAGGCCCGGCTCCCGGTCGACGTGATCTCCCGGGTCGCCGAGGTTCCCGGCTCTGCCAAGAGCGCGGCAATGGGACGACAGCTCGACCCGGCCGCGTTCGTGCACCATCGGGTGTGGATCAGGCCGATGGTCCTCGTAGTCCTGAACGACCCGGAAGACCCGACGCCCTACTGGCTGGTCAGCACGCGACGGCCGGCCGAGTTACGGGCCGTCATCGACCGCACCCGGCCGCAGACCGACTGATCGGATGGCGGCATGCCGCCATCCGCTCGTCACCCCGGTTCCCGTTCGGCGCCCGTCAGGCAGCGCAATCCATGCACACGAGTGCGCCGCCGGCGTCGCTGGCGAGCCGGCTGCGGTGGTGTACGAGGAAACAGCTGGAACAGGTGAACTCGTCGGCCTGCTTGGGCACAACCCGAACCGAAAGCTCCTCACCGGACAGATCTGCCCCGGGCAACTCGAACGATTCGGCGGTGTCGGTCTCGTCGATGTCGACGACTGCCGACTGAGCCTCGTTGCGTCGCGCCTTCAACTCCTCCAGCGAATCCTCCGAAACCTCATCGGACTCTGTTCGCCGCGGTGCATCGTAGTCAGTTGCCATGTCGTCTACCCCTCATCTTCTTCCGTGTATCCCGGCCCGTGCGGGATGTCGAACCGATTTGTTGGTCGACCATCCATCCGGAAACCGCCTCGGCGCAGATCACACCCCTCGGCAGCGTTCGATCGCCTGCCGGGAAGATGCCCGAATCCAGGTCCGGGAAACACGATCCGCGCGTCGAATCTCTTCCTCTTCCGACCCTCGTCGTGCACTCTGTGAACGACTCGGGCCGCCAGACAGTAGCCGAAGGAAGAGCAAAAGTTGTAACCGATTCAGCGGATCGCGCAAATTGTCTGCTAATCGTCACCAACATCACAGTAAGTTGTGACATTCCATGGCGAGGACTGGTGCAGATCTCTGTGGCGGTAGGGATCTAAGGTAATTCTTCGAACCTGCGCCACAACGCGTGGCCGGGCCCCGTATCGGTGCGCGGTACCGCGGTACGTACTATGCGCAGTTCGTAGGAGAGGTCGAGGCACAACGTGGTTTCACTCATCACCGAAGGAAGCTCAACCGACGACCACGGTCGTCCGTTTCGACGACGGCGGGCCATGCCCGTCCTCGTGGTGTTCGCGGTGCTGGCGTTGCTCGGCGCGATCATCTGGATCGGTGTCCTCACCGAGGGGGAGGATGTCGCCACCACGGTGACGTGTAATGCCCCGCCCCGTGCACAGTCAACCGATCCCGCCGCCCCACAGCAGACGCTGGGAGAGCGAGTGAACGCCGCCACCCTCCTGGACGTAGAACCTGCCGCCCTGTCCGCAACCAAGGTCCGGGTATTCAACGCAAATGGCGAACACGGCCAGGCCGCTCAGGTCGCAGCGCAGCTCAGCGACTACGGATTCGCAAGTGCCCCGGACGTCCAGGCCGGCAACGACCCGATCTACATCGACCAGAACATGCAGTGCCAGGGCCAGCTCCGGTTCGGACCGAACGGCCGCGCAGCCGCCAGTGCGCTGTGGCTGGTGGCACCCTGCGCCGAACTCATCGAGGACACACGCCCCGACGACACCGTCGATCTCGCGCTCGGCACGTACTTCCGCAAGATCTCGCCCAACGCCGATGCCGAAGAAGTTCTGCGCTCCCTGAAGGACCCGCCCCCCGGAACGCAACCAGAGCCCCTCGACATCGATCTGCTGAAGGCGGCTCGGACCGCACGGTGCTGATGCCGCGATCACTCCTCCGGAATCGGTTCGTGCGCGCCCAACTCCTCGAACAGGGCGTCGAGCGCGGCCGCGATGCCCGGCGCCGCGGCCACCACCACTTCGCCGTCGGCACTCGACGACCGGGGCCCGGGTAGCCGCACTCGCGCGCCCGCCTCGGTCGCGATCAGTGAGCCCGCGGCCCAGTCCCACGGACTCAGTCCGTGCTCGAAGTGGGCGTCCACCCGCCCGGCTGCCACCATGCAGAGATCCAGCGCCGCGGAACCGATCCGCCGGATGTCCCGCACCCTGGGAAGGATCTCACCGATCAGGGCACCCTGGGCCCGTCGCCGCGCGGCCCCGTACCCGAAACCGGTTGCCACCAAGGCCATCGACACGTCCGCGACCGGGTTGCAACGGAGCCGGTCGACACGCCCCGCGGCGTCGGTCATCGTAGCGCCGTAGCCCCGAGCCGCCGCGTACGTCAGTTGCGCTGCCACGTCCACCACCACGCCGGCCACGGACACGCCGTCGATCTGGGCGGCCACCGAGACTGCGTACGCGGGCACGCCGTAGAGGAAGTTCACCGTACCGTCGATCGGGTCGACGACCCAGCGCACGCCCGCGACCGAGTTCGCTTCTCCCCCACCCTCTTCACCCAGAATTGCGTCGTCCGGACGCAACCGAGCGAGACGGGCGCGAATGACCTGCTCGCTTTCGGTGTCCACGACCGTGACGGGATCCGTGGGAGTGCTCTTCGCCGCGACCGAATCACCGGATCCTGCGAGCTCTCCGACAATCCCGAAGACGTCGGGTCTGCGGGCGCGGACGTGCGCGGCCGCTTCCTCTGCGACCGTCACGGCGACCGCGAGAAGTTCTCTCGGATCGATGACGTCACGGCCCTGCGGGGTATCTCGACTCTCGGGTGCATACACACCCACATCCGAACACACGTCCACTGCCTCACACCACCGCTGGAGGCGGGTGCGCGTGGCTTCCATCACCCACCGAACCCGCCACGACCCACTAGTGTGACGGACAACGAGACGCCTGGCACGGGCGCCGTCATCGACCATGCGAGACGCCGACGCGGAGGAGTACTTGCCATGACCAGGACCGGATTCGGCGTCGACGTCGGAGGCAGCGGCATCAAAGGTGGTGTGGTCGATCTCGGGACCGGCAAGCTGATCGGTGACCGCATCAAGATGGCCACTCCGAGTCCCTCGACACCGCAGTCCGTCGCCGAGACCGTCGCGGAGATCGTCCGCCAGGCCTCGTGGGAGGGTCCGGTCGGGGTGACTCTGCCGAGTGTCGTCACCGGAGGCATCGCGAGAACCGCGGCGAACATCGACAAGCAGTGGATAGACACAGACGCGAGGAAGCTGTTCACCGACGCCCTCGGGGGACGGTCCGTGACCGTCCTCAACGACGCCGACGCCGCCGGAATCGCGGAGGACGCACTCGGGGCCGGCAAGGAGGCGAAAGGCGTCATCATCCTGCTCACCTTCGGCACCGGCATCGGCTCCGCAGTCCTGCACAACGGTGACCTTCTTCCCAACACCGAGTTCGGTCACATGGAAGTGGACGGCAAGGAAGCCGAGCACCGCGCAGCGTCCTCAGTCAAGGAGAACAACGATCTGTCGTACAAGGAGTGGGCCGCCGAGGTGTCCCGCGTCCTCATCCGATTCGAGAATCTGCTCTGGCCCGATCTCTTCATCGCGGGCGGCGGAATAAGCCGCAAACATGAGAAGTGGATCCCGCATCTGACCAACAGGACTCCTGTCGTACCCGCGGCGCTGCGCAACGCCGCCGGAATCGTCGGCGCTGCTCTCGCGGTCGAAACGGGCATCGCTCCCTAACAGATTCGGATAGGTCGTTACAATGGAGGAGCCCGGCTGCGCGCCGGCGAAACCAGTAGACCTCTCCGCCGGATTACCACTCTGGCGTGACGCCGCACGACACCGTCACGAAAGGGCGTACGTGGCAGCCACCGATACACGTCAGACTGCTGATTCGACTTCGGAGTCAGGACCGGAAGCCCCGGTCGCAGAGGCAGCGAACGGCACTGCGCCCGCCGCCGCACCTGCGAAGAAGGCCACCGCGAAGAAAGCTCCAGCGAAGAAGGCCGCGGCCAAGAAGGCACCCGCCAAGAAGGTTGCCGCGAAGAAGGCGGGTGGCAAGAAGGCGGGTGCCGGCAAGGACTCCGAGGACGGGGTCGAAGACGATTCCGCCGGCATCGAGGACATCGACATCACCGAGGGTGATCTTGCCGAGGTCGAGTCGGACGTCGTGGAGGTCGTCGCGGTCGGGGAGGACGACGAGACCGAGGAACCGTCCGACAAGGACAAGGCTTCCGGCGACTTCGTGTGGGACGAGGAAGAGTCCGAGGCTCTTCGCCAGGCCCGGAAGGACGCGGAACTGACCGCGTCGGCAGACTCGGTACGCGCGTACCTCAAGCAGATCGGCAAGGTCGCCCTCCTCAACGCCGAGGAGGAAGTGGAGCTCGCCAAGCGCATCGAGGCGGGCCTGTACGCCACTCAGATCATGCAGGAACTCGCCGACTCCGGAGAGAAGCTGCCCGCGGCTCAGCGTCGCGACATGAGCTGGATCTGCCGCGACGGCAACCGCGCCAAGAACCACCTGCTCGAGGCGAACCTCCGTCTCGTCGTTTCGCTGGCCAAGCGCTACACGGGCCGTGGCATGGCATTCCTCGACCTGATCCAGGAAGGCAACCTGGGCCTCATCCGTGCAGTCGAGAAGTTCGACTACACCAAGGGCTACAAGTTCTCGACCTACGCCACCTGGTGGATCCGTCAGGCCATCACCCGCGCCATGGCCGACCAGGCCCGCACCATCCGCATCCCGGTGCACATGGTCGAGGTGATCAACAAGCTCGGCCGTATCCAGCGTGAACTCCTCCAGGACCTGGGCCGTGAGCCCACTCCGGAGGAGCTCGCCAAGGAAATGGATATCACGCCCGAGAAGGTGCTGGAGATCCAGCAGTACGCGCGTGAACCCATCTCACTCGACCAGACCATCGGCGACGAAGGCGACAGTCAGCTCGGCGACTTCATCGAGGACTCCGAAGCTGTGGTGGCCGTCGACGCCGTCTCCTTCACCTTGCTACAGGATCAACTGCAGTCGGTTCTCGATACTCTCTCCGAGCGCGAGGCGGGCGTGGTCCGGCTTCGCTTCGGACTCACCGACGGCCAGCCCCGCACCCTCGACGAGATCGGCCAGGTCTACGGGGTCACCCGTGAGCGCATCCGGCAGATCGAGTCGAAGACCATGTCCAAGCTGCGCCATCCCTCGCGGTCGCAGGTCCTGCGCGACTACCTCGACTGATACACCTCGACACGACGATGCTGCCCCCGGTTCACCCGAACCGGGGGCAGCATCGTCGTACACACCGCGCTGTCGTGAATACCGGACTTCTACACTCCCGGGCGAACCCGCATCCAGCCGTTCGCGACCGGTTCGATCACACGTGCCGCCACCGGTCCGATGACGGCCATGAGGAGCACATACGCGGTCGCGAGCGCTACGAGTTCGTTCTCCACCGCCCCCGCTGACACGGCGAGTCCGGCTATCACGATCGAGAATTCACCGCGGGCGATCAATGCCGCACCGGCCCGGGCCCGCCCCAGGCGTCCTACCCCCTGCTGCTTTGCGGCCCACGCGCCGGTGATCATCTTGGTCAAAGCCGTGACGACCGCAAGGAGCGCGGCCCAACCGAGTACGGGTGGTATCTCCGTGGGATCGGTGTTGAGACCGAACACAACGAAGAACATGGCCGCGAACAGATCGCGCAGCGGTTCGAGAACTCGGCTCGCATTGTGGGCGGTGGATCCTGAGATCGCAATTCCCAGCAGGAAGGCACCGACCGCCGCCGACACCTGCATGGCCGAACTGATGCCCGCCACTAGAAGGGCTGCGCCGAGCAGTTTGAGGAGCAAGGTTTCGCTGTCCGGGCTGTCGAGCAGCATCGAGACATACCGTCCGTAGCGGAGAGCGATCACGAGGACGATCGAGATGGCGAGCAGTGAGATCCCGACGGCTTCGAATCCACCGGCGAAGCTGACACCGGCCAGCAGGGTCGTGAGGATCGGCAGGTAGACAGCCATGGCGAGATCCTCGAACACGAGGATCGACAGCACGACGGGCGTTTCGCGGTTACCGAGGCGGCCGAGGTCACCGAGAACCTTCGCGATGATCCCGGAGGACGAGATGTAGGTGATCCCGCCCATGACGAACGCGCCGGTGATTCCCCACCCGAGCATCAGGGCGAGAACAGCTCCCGGAGCAGCATTGAGTACCAGGTCCAGGACGCCTGCCATCCAGGACCTGCGCAAACCGACGACGAGTTCCGAGGCGGTGTATTCCAACCCGAGTAGCAGGAGTAGGAGCACCACGCCGATCTCGCTCGCGAGGTGGCTGAACTCGCTGATGTCGCCGAGTTGAATGAACCCGCCGTTACCGAAACAGAGTCCGCCAAGGAGATAGAACGGGATCGGCGACATTCCGAATCGTGCGGCCAGACGACCGAGCAGGCCGAGCGAGAAGAACACCGCGCCCAGTTCGATGAGCGCGAGAGTGGTTGTGTTCACTGGCCGTCAGCCGTGAGTCAAGATCTTGGCCGCGGCGTCGAGTCCCTCTGCAGTTCCCACAGCAACCAGAAGGTCGCCGCCGGTGAGCAGGAAGTCCGGGCTCGGAGACGGGTTCACCTGACCGGCCCGCATGATGGCCACGATCGACACCCCGGTGCGCGTCCGCATCGCCGTGTCACCGAGCGTTCGCCCGTCGAACCGCGAGTCCTCCTTGATATCCAATTGTCTGGTGCGGATACCGGGCATATCACGGTGCTCCTCCTCGAGCTGCGCGACCAGCTGCGGAGCCCCGAGCAGATTGCTGAGAACCGCGGCTTCCTCCGTGGTGAGCGGCAGGGAAGCCGCGCACGCGTCCGGGTCCTCCTGCTTCGACACGATCAGATCGATGCGCCCGTCCCGATGGGAGATGACACCGATCCGGCGACCGGAGGCGACGACGAAGTCCTTGCGTACCCCGATGCCCGGTAGAGGCGTCACTTCTACGTTCATGGGTCCACGGTAGCCCCGACTCCGGACACTGGCGCACACGGCACACACGCGCGTCTGAGCATGTCCGAATCGGCCACAGTCGATGTTGTGGCACTCGGGGAAACGTGGGGAAATCAGGGCAACGCGGGGAAATATCCGTCTTCGTCCGGCAGGTAGTGATCGACGGCGGTCACCGCGCTCATCGGAAGCGGTCCGTACAGGTGCGGAAACCTCATCGACGTCGGATCCGCAGGAACCCCCGCTTCCCATTTCACAGGTGCGCCCAGTGCAGCCGGATCCACTCTGAGCAACACCAGATCGGTGCGCCCGGCGAACAGTCTGTTCGCGGGGAGGTGCACCTGGGCGGGAGCCGAAAGGTGCACGAACCGGTCGGTTGCGAAGGTGTCCGGGACTCGCACCCCGTCTCGCCGCGCAGCCTGCCATTCGTCGCGACTGCACAGGTGAACCAACTCGTCGGTGTCGCCGGCATGCGCGTCTTCGGGATTCACATCAGCGAGACTATCGCCGCACCCGCGACAACACATCAGCGAGACTATCGCCACACCCGCGACAACGAATCAGCTGTCAGCGAACCCCGACCGTGCGGTTTCTTCGAAAACCCGCTCGTCAGGCGTCCTGTCAGCGTGTTCGGCGCTGAACATGTGTGATGCAACACTGAGAAACGCGGATGGGAACAACGCGTAAATGCCGAACGTCTGTAAGAGTAGATCTACCGCGCCACTCCCGACGCGGCGGACCAAGGCCCCAGGCGACTTCGGCATCAGCCGAAAGCCAGTACGGAGGAGTCATGCCCGGAACACTGACCAGCCCAGCGTTGACCGCTGCCGACCGGTGCGACCGGTGCGGTGCGGGAGCACGCGTTCGCGCGGTGCTTCCCACCGGAGGTGAGTTGCTCTTCTGCGGCCACCACGCCACCGAGCACGCAGATCGCCTTCGCGAGATGAACGCCACGATCGAGTCCGAAACCGAAGCGGCGATCTAAGTACGTCAGCCCGGGTGACCCATCCCAGGGCTCACCACATCAGAGACGAGACCGGCGAGTGAAAATCACTCGCCGGTCTCTTCTGTTCGACGGGGCTGCCCCCTCACCACTGCCGCAGGGTGGAGATTCTCTCGGTCAGCTGTTCCACCGTGGCGATCGCCGTCGGAGGTCCCCCGCAGATCCTGCGAAGCTCACCGTGGATGGTGCCGTGAGGTTTGCCTGTTCGGTGATGATGCATCGCGACGAGACCGTTCAACTCCCGACGTAGCTGAGCGAGTTGCCCTGCGGCCGCAACCCTGTCCGCCACCTGAGCAACGGGCGCAGGCGGGGCCGGAGCCGCCGATTCCGGCTTGTCGATCTGTTCCTGCTGGCGCTGACGTAACAGGGCACGCATCTGCTCGGCATCGAGAAGCCCCGGAAGGCCGAGATAATCGGCTTCCTCGTCGGACCCCGAGAACGTGGCGGTCCCGAAGGAGGAACCATCGTAGATCACCTGATCGAGTTCGGCGTCCGCCCCGATCGAGGTGAACGCCTTCTCCTCCTCGCCGGGCTCGTCCTTCTGCTTGTTGGCGTCGGCGAGAAGGTCGTCGTCGAAACCTTCCTTCTCACGATGCGGCTTGCCCAGGACGTGGTCGCGCTGCGCCTCGAGCTGGCTGGCCAGGTCGAGGAGAACCGGCACCGAGGGAAGGAACACACTCGCTGTTTCCCCCGGTCGACGGGAACGCACGAAACGACCGATGGCCTGCGCGAAGTAGAGCGGAGTGGACGCGCTGGTGGCATACACGCCGACGGCGAGCCGGGGGACGTCGACACCTTCGGACACCATCCGGACGGCAACCATCCACTTCTGCGCACTGGCCCCGAACTCCGCGATCCGCTTCGATGCCGTCGGATCATCGGACAGCACGACCACGGGGTCCTCGCCCGTCACGGCCTGCAAGGTCTGCGCGTACGCGCGCGCGACCGTCTGATCGGTAGCGATGACGAGACCACCGGCGTCGGGCATGCCGCCCGACCGCAGCTGTCCCAGCCGAGTGTCGGCGGCGTGCAGTACCGCGGGAATCCAGTCGCCCCCCGGATCCAGGGCCGTCCGCCACGCACGGGCCGTCTGTTCCGCGCTCAGCGGCTCGCCCAGGCGCGCCGAGAACTCTTCGCCCGCGCTGTTTCGCCACCGGGCTTCGCCGGAGTACGCGAGGAACACGACGGGCCTGACGACACCGTCCGCGAGCGCATCCGAATACCCGTACGCATGATCGGCCTTCGACCGCATCAACCCTTCGCGGTCGGGCTCGTACGTCACGAACGGGATCGCGCTGTCGTCGCTCCGGAACGGCGTACCCGTGAGCGCAAGGCGCCGCGTGGCGTCGCCGAACGCCTCACGGATGGCCTCACCCCAGCTCTTCGCGTCACCGCCGTGGTGGATCTCGTCGAGAATTACGAGCGTGCGCCGGCTCTCGGTGCGGACCCGGTGCTTGAACGGATGCGACGCAACCTGCGCGTAGGTGACGACCACGCCCTGATAGTCGCTGGACGTCTGCCCGGTCGAGTTCGAGAATCGCGAATCCAGGGCGATACCACTCCGCGCGGCGGATTCGGCCCACTGGTGCTTGAGGTGTTCGGTCGGCGCGACGACGGTCACCTGATCGACCGTGCGGTCCCGCAGCAATTCCGTTGCCACCCGCAGAGCGAACGTGGTCTTACCCGCACCCGGTGTCGCCACCGCGAGAAAATCGCGCGGTCCGGTCGACAGATACTTGGTCAGCGCACGACGCTGCCATGCGCGCAGCGCTACCGCAGGCTTCGCTGTGCCGGCCGCAGAGAGGTCACCGGACGCCACCTCTGCGCTCACTATCTCAGCACTCACTTGGCGGCCCTCCGCTGGCACAGCACCGTTTGCTCGCACTCCTCGTATTCGTTGTATTCGTTCGACTTCCAAGGCACGCACCCCACAGCCGCTGACCGTTAGGGAGCCTAGCGCCACATACCGACCACACCCGCATCGTGCGACGGGTACAGCGCGCCCGTGTCGGAAGAGTCACCCCGACACGAGGACACCAGCAGTGGGCATCTCGGCGTGTCGTCAGGGATGCTGGAAGCATCATGACCGAAACGCCCCCGACAGCGCCGGAGCGCGGTGATGCCCACCCCCGGCCGGGGTGGCATCCGCTACGCCGCACGCTGAGCGTGATCGGACGCACCCTGAGCAAGGCCTGGGACGACTCGATCTTCGGGAAGGCGGCCACGGCAGCGTTCTGGCAGACACTGTCCCTGCCGCCCCTCCTGCTCGGTCTGCTGGGAATGCTCGGCTACGTCGGCGGATGGTTCGGGCCGGACACCGTCGACATCATCCAGTCCAAGATCATCACCTTCAGCGGGTCCGTCTTCAGCGACACTGTCGTCGATCAGATCATTCGGCCGACGGTCGGCGACGTGCTCGGCCAGGGCCGCCCCGAGATCGTGTCGTTGAGTTTCCTGCTGTCGCTGTGGGCGGGATCCTCCGCGATCTCCACATTCGTGGACTCGATCGTCGACGCGCACGGGCAACAGGAGGCACGGCACCCGGTCTGGCAGCGGTTGTTCGCGCTGTTGCTCTACGTGGTGTTCCTGGTCCTCGCGGTCTTCACACTGCCCCTGGTCGCACTGGGGCCGACACTCGTGGTCAAGGTCCTCCCCGAAGCCTGGCGACCGATGGGGACCGAGCTGGTTGATACCTTCTACTATCCGGCGGTCGCCTTGCTGCTGATCGTGGGGCTCACGACGCTGTACAAAGTGGCGCTGCCCAAGTCGCTGCCCTGGCATCGACTGCTCGGAGGCGCCCTGGTGGCAGGCGCCTTCTTCCTCGGAGCGAGCATCTGCCTCCGCTGGTATCTCGCGTGGGTGACCGGAACGGGCTACACGTACGGCGCTCTGGCGGCGCCGATCGCGTTTCTCCTGTTCACGTTCTTCCTAGGCTTCGCCGTGGTTCTCGGCGCGGAGTTCAATGCCACGATCCAGGAGTTCTGGCCTGCGCGGGCCACCCGCATGGACCAGATGCGGGAATGGATCGCCGCTCAGACAGAAGGGACGTCCACAGCCGGTCCCGTGACCAACCTCACCCGCAGGATCGCCACCGCTCCGATCAAGATCATGGGCGCAGAACTCACGCGAACGGACCCGGAGGACAGGTCCGGGTCCGATGAGGCGCCGAAGGCCGACACACCCACCACGGCGTCCGCGCCGACGGAACCTCATTCGCCCTTGCGCAACCCCTCGTAGATTTTCTTGCAGTCGGGGCACACCGGCGATCCGGGCTTCGCGGATTTCGTCACGGGAAACACCTCGCCGCACAGCGCGACGACGTGCGTGCCCATGACCGCGCTTTCCGCGATCTTGTTCTTCTTGACGTAGTGGAAGAACTTGGGGCGGTCGTCATCGGTCGATTCGTCGGTGGTGACGTCGGGCCGTTCCTTCGTTTGAGTGCTCACCACTCAATAATGCCGCACCCGCATGTGCATTCGCGCGTCCGGAGTGGAACAGTGGAGGGCATGGCACGAAGTGCGGGATTCGGCGGGTCCGACCAGGCCGGCTCACCGGATAAACCGGTTCTCATCACAGAAGCTGCGCAATCCATCGAGGAGCAGCATCGTGCACGGGTCCGCAAGTACCTGATCATCATGTCCTTCCGGTTCCCCGCCCTCATCTTCTCCGCGGCCGCCTACGGCATCTGGGGAAACGCGCTGATCTCGGTGGCGATCATCGCCGGGTCGATCCCACTGCCGTGGATCGCGGTCCTCATTGCCAACGACCGTCCGCCGCGCACCAAGGACGAACCGAGCCGCTACACACCCCGCGTGAGCGATTCCCCGGCGCTTCCTGCGCCGCCGCACCGCACCATCGACGGCTGAGCGTTTCGAGGGCAGCGCGTTTCGAGGGCAGCGCGTTTCGAGGGCAGCGCGTTTCGGGGGCTGGGCTGACTGCAACAATGCCTCCGTGAACCGGAACAAGCTGTTGTCGATCTGTGCCCCTCTGCGGCAGGCTCTCGTTCGGCACCGGTACGACACGGACACCCTGTTGGACGAGCTGGGCCCGGAGGTCCATTCCGCGCTGAGCCGTAACGAGCCGGTTCCCGTGCGCCGTGCGAGCGCGTCGTGCGGGGAGCTGGGAACGCTGATCCGTCTGTTCCTGCTGAATGACGACTGCCCGGCAGGGGAAGTGGGTGCCGCGCTGGCACCTGTGTCCCTCGACGACGCGGTGAGCGCCGGGCTGCTCGAGTCCGAAGGCGACATCGTGCGTGCGGCGCTCGACCTGCGGCCCATGGATGTCGGCGGCGGTACCCGGTGGGTACTTTCCGACCTCGACGGATCCTTTCGTCCCCGGGACACGGCCGTCGACCATGTGATCGGTGTCGGCCACGCCTCACTGTCGCTGCTGCAGGCCACCCCCACCGCGCCGGTCGGAACGCTGCTCGACATCGGGACGGGCTGTGGCATCCAGGCCCTGCACGGTGCGTCCTACGCGGAATCGGTCACCGCGACCGACCTCAATCCGCGGGCCGTCGACCTCGCTGCGGTCACCATGGCCCTCAACGAAGAGCAGGCCGAGTTGCTGGCCGGGTCTTGGTTCGAACCCGTCGAGGGGCGCACCTTCGACCAGGTGGTGGCCAATCCCCCGTTCGTCGTCGGGCGCGCGGAGGTGGGACACACCTACCGCGACTCCGGTCTCGACCTCGACGGCGCGAGCCGGTTGATGATGTCCCACGCCGCCGAGTATCTGGCCCCCGGCGGAACCGCAGCCCTCCTCGCGTCCTGGATCCATGTGTCCGGTGAGGACTGGCGCGCCCGTGTCTCTTCGTGGATACCCGCGCACGGAATCGACGCCTGGATCGTCCAGCGCGATGTCGCCGACCCCGCGCTGTATGTGGGGACCTGGATGCGTGACGGCGGGCTCGACACCCGGCACCCGGCCTCGTCCCGGATCGCCGAGGAATGGCTGGACCATCTGGCCGACGCGGACGTGGCGGGTATCGGGTTCGGATTCGTCTACCTGCGCCGGACCGACAAACCCAGCGATGTGCTGGCCGAGGACCTCACCCACGGTTTCAGCGATCCCCTGGGGGCCGAGGCTCTCGCCTACTTCGACAGGGTGGCCTGGCTTCGCGATCACGACGTGCTCACCGCGCGGTTCCGCGTCGACGGGGGCACCGCCCTGGAGCGGGTCTACCTTCCGAGCGAGGAGGGCTGGCAGCAGGTGGTGACACGTCTACACCGCGGCAACGGACCGGCGTGGCAACACGAGGTGGACGAACTCGTCGCGGCCCTTCTCGCGGGCATGCGCGGCGACGGCCTCGTGCTGGGTGAGTTGATCGAGTTGCTGTCCGCCGCGTACGACACCCCGGCCGAGGAACTCGCGCAGTCGGCCGTACCGCTCGTGCATTCTCTCGTTCGCCACGGCCTGGTGCTGCCGGCGTAGTCACGCTGTTCCCCGGCGATCCCCCTTATACGTGTTCTCAGCAACTTCTCAGGACACAACCGACGTAGCTGCAGGTCACAGCCTTCCCGTCAAATAGGGTCCGGGAACTTTCCCGACCCCTCGGTGCGTTGATCCCTATGAGACACCACCGATGAGGAGGCAAGTCATGACAAGCCCCAGCACCACCACTCGCATTCGCCCCAGTGCTGCCGATATGGACGCTCAGAGCCCCGCAGCCGACCTGGTCCGCGTCTACCTGAACGGGATCGGCCGCACCGCGTTGCTGACCGCCGCAGACGAGGTAGAGCTGTCCAAGCGAATCGAGGCTGGGCTTTACGCCGCTCACGTACTCGAGACCGGCAAGCGCCTCTCCCCCGCCAGGAAGCGTGACCTGGCGACGATCGTGCGTGATGGCCAGAGCGCCCGTGCACACCTTCTCGAAGCCAACCTTCGTCTGGTCGTGTCGCTCGCGAAGCGCTACACCGGGCGTGGAATGCCGCTGCTCGACCTCATCCAGGAGGGAAACCTCGGCCTGATCCGTGCCATGGAGAAGTTCGACTACGCCAAGGGCTTCAAGTTCTCGACGTATGCGACGTGGTGGATCCGTCAGGCCATCACCCGCGGCATGGCCGACCAGAGCCGCACGATCCGACTACCAGTGCATCTCGTGGAGCAGGTGAACAAACTGGCTCGCATCAAACGTGAGCTCCATCAGCAGCTCGGGCGCGAGGCCACCGACGACGAATTGGCCGAGGAGTCGGGTATTCCGGCGCACAAGATCGCGGACCTGCTCGACCACAGCCGTGACCCGGTAAGCCTTGACATGCCGGTCGGCAGCGACGAGGAGGCTCCCCTGGGTGACTTCATCGAGGACTCCGAGGCCACGTCCGCGGAGAACGCCGTGATCGCCGGCCTGCTACACAGCGACGTGCGCAGCGTCCTGGCGACGCTCGACGAACGTGAGCAGCAGGTGATCCGCCTGCGCTACGGACTCGATGACGGTCAGCCCCGCACGCTCGACCAGATCGGGAAGCTGTTCGGTCTCTCCCGCGAGCGGGTGCGCCAGATCGAGCGTGAGGTCATGGGCAAGCTGCGCGAGGGGGATCGCGCGGAACGGCTTCGCTCCTACGCCAGTTGATACTGCGTCTCAGCACTGCGCCGGTGTTCGATTCCGAACACCGGCGCGGTGCTGTCGGCTCATGCATTCGGGACTACTCGGTCACCGCAAGCGGCGGGGCCCGAGATCGGCAAAGCTCGGTTCCGGGCCGATACGCACCCGTGAATCCGTGATCTGAGCGCCCTCCGCAGACGCGAGGACCGGTTCGCATGCCAGTTCCCGGACCTCCGGCAGGTCATCGGCCAGTGCGGAGATCCGCTGCACCAGATCGACGAGTGCCAACTTGTTCACGGGCACAGCATTGCGGTAGCCCGACAGAAGCGGGGCAGCTTTGGGTGCGTCGATCAATTCGGTGGCGGTGTCCTCCGTCAACGGCAGGACCCGGTAGGCACGATCTCCGAGAAGATCGGAGATGACACCCGCGAGACCGAACGAGATCAGCGATCCGAACGACGGGTCGTCCTGCACCCCGATCACGCAGCCGATTCCCTTGGTAGCCATCTTCTGCACGTGCAGGAGTGGTTCGCCGGAAGCCGCGGCGAGACCGTGGTAGGCGAGCCGGACGGAGTCGGGACCCACCAGATCGAGCCGCACTCCCCCGAGATCGGGCCGGTGCCGCCACAGTTCACCGGTCGCCTTCACTGCCACCGGGTATCCCAATTCGTCCGCGGCGGCCACCGCTTCGTCTTCGTCGGTGACGGAACGAAACTCCACCACCTCGACCCCATAGCACGCGAGCAACTGCGCGGACTCGACGTCCGAGAGCCAGCGCCCCGGCGACGCCTCGAGCCAGCCGGACACAAGCGCCTTGGCCTTCTCCGGATCGATCCGGTTGGGGCGCACTACTTTCGATACCGGCTTGCTCTTCCACTGCGCATACCGCCAGGCGCGGGCCAAGGCCAGAGCCGCCCGCTCAGGGCCGGGATACGAAGGAACCGAACCCCGGATCGGGTGGCCCTCCTCACCACGCACCGCCAAGACATCCGGGACTCCCTCGGCCGCGAGGAAGGTGGTCAGGACGGGCTTGTCGGCACCCCGCACCGCGTCTTTGAGTGCCTGCGCGAACGGCTCGACGGGAATGGCGACCGGCGGAACGAACACGGCGATCACGGAGTCCACGTCGAAGGACGCCAAGGCATCCCGTACCGCCGTCGCAAACTCCTCGGGACCCGCCTGCGGCCCGAGGTCCACCGGTTCACCGACCTGCAGCCCTTCACTGCGAGCGGCGTCGGCCGCGAGCACCCCCAGCGCGGTGGAGTTGCCCACCACGGCGAGTCGCGGGCCGGCAGGCAGGGGTTGATAACCGAACAGCAGTGCACAGTCGAACAACTGTGAGATCGATCCGACCTGGACGACACCGGCTTGTTCGAACAGGGCGCGCACGATCGAATCGTCCATCTCCACACCGGTCGCGGCCAGAACCGGCGGGACGGCGTGCCGGCCGCTCTTGACCGCGACGATCGGCTTGTTTCTCGCCACGCGACGGGCAATACGTGAAAACTTGCGCGGATTACCGAAGTTCTCGAGGTAGAGCAACACCACCTCGGTCGCCGGATCCGAATCCCAGTACTGGAGAAGGTCGTTGCCCGACACGTCGGCACGGTTGCCGGCAGAGACGAAGACGGACAATCCGATTCGGCTGCGAGCCGCCTCGTCGAGGATGGCAATTCCGAGAGCGCCGGATTGACAGAAGAATCCGACGTTTCCAGGGCTGGGCAGCACCGGCGCAAGGGTGGCGTTCAGTGAGACCGCCTGGTCGTTGTTGGCCACGCCGAGAGCGTTGGGACCGATGAGCCTCATTCCGTGCGCCCGCGCGGCATGCACGAGGCGTCTTTCCGAGTTCTGTCCGGACGGACCGGTCTCGCCGAACCCGGAGGACACGACCACCAGTGCTTTCACACCCTTGGCCAGGCAGTCGTCGAGAACCGCGTTGATGGATTCGGCAGGAACGGCGACCACGCCCAAATCGACCTCGTCCGGGATGTCACGGACCGTGGGGTACGCCCGCACCCCGTGGACCGAACGGTGCTCGGCGTTGACCGGATACACCGGACCCGTGAAACCCGACCTCAGCAGGTTGAGAAGCACGGCGCTTCCCACCTTCGACGTGTCGCTCGACGCACCGATCACAGCAACCGAGCGCGGGCTCAGCACATTACGCACACTCCGGGCCTCGGCTGCCCGCTCACGCGAATTCCGCACGGAGACCATGGCTTCGGTGGGGTCGATGGCGAATTCGAGCCTGAGCACACCACCTTCGAAACTACGGCTCACCTGGTAGCCGGCTTCCCGGAAGACCGTCACCATGTTCCGGTTCTCCGCGAGCACCTCGGCGACGAACATGGTCAACCCGTTCTCGGCTGCGGCGGCGGCGAGGTGTTCGAGAAGGATAGGACCGAGTCCGCGTCCCTGGTGCGCGTCCGCGACAACGAACGCCACCTCCGCCGATCTGCCGTCGCCCTCGTTCGTGAGTCGTTCGTAGCGGCCGACGGCGATGATCTCGTCGCCGAGCACGGCGATGAATGCCACCCGATCGTGATGATCGATCGTCGTGAAATGAACTATGTCACGCTTCGACATCGTCGGGTACGGACCGAAGTACCTGAGGTACCGCGTGCGTTCGGACAGCTTCGAGTGGAACGCGACGAGTTTGTCCGCGTCCTCGGGCACGATCGGCCGCAGTGCCACGGCCCCGCCGTCCGCGGCGAGGACGTCGACAACCCAGTGCGGCGGATAATTGTGCGCCGCGTCCAGGCTCTCCTCGTCCCCGCCGGTCGTCGGCTGAGGGGCGCCGTCCGTCGACTCAGTCACGTGGATCCTCCGGGTCGAGTCCGAGCAGGGGGAAGGTAGCGCGGCGGGTGGCAGCGACCGCCGAATCTATCCGTGTCAGCGCCCGATCTACCGATGCGACACCTGTTTCCGGCGTGCCTCCGGGGCCGTCCCACGGTAGGTAGTCGACATCGCCGCCGTCTCCCATGGTGGCCGGAAGGTCGACTGCGGGCGCCATGGCATGCGCGCGTTGCCGCCAGTCCTCGGGCACCACGCGGGTCGGATCGATCTCACGATCGAGCGCCGCGGCGATCAGGTGCGTCCACGCACGGGGAACGACGCGCACAAGGCCGTAGCCGCCACCACCCACTGCGAGCCAGCGGCCTTCGGCGTACCGGTCCGCAAGCTCACGCATGGCGAGAAAAGAGGCCCGTTGACCGTCGACCGTCAGCGCGAGGTCGGCGAGCGGATCTTCGCGGTGGCTGTCGACCCCGCACTGACTGATCACGATCTGCGGACGGAACGCCGCGATGGCGCCGGGGACTACGGCGTGAAAGCCGCGCAGCCACAGGGCATCGACGGTACCGGGGAGGACGGGAAGATTGACCGCGGTACCTTCACCGGCACCGGCACCCACCTCACTCGACCAGCCGGTGTTGGGCCACAACGTCGCGGGATGCTGATGCATCGAGATAGTGAGCACGCGCGGGTCGTGGGCGAACGCATGCTGGACGCCGTCGCCGTGGTGCGCATCGACGTCGATGTAGGCGACTCTGTCGAAGCCGTTGTCCAACAGCCAGGAGATCGCGATCGCGACGTCGTTGTAGACGCAGAATCCCGACGCCCAGTCGGGCATGGCGTGGTGCATGCCTCCCCCGATGCTGACCGCCCGACGCGTTCGTCCCGCAGCGATCTCGCGGGCCGCGGCGAGCGTGCCGCCCGCCAGGATCGCGCTTGCCTCGTGCATCTGCGGGAACACGGGGTTGTCCTCGGTGCCGAGCCCGTGCGGTGCGCTCGCACCGAGCACTCCGGACCTCGTGGAGTGACCGGCTTCTTTGACGGCCTCGACATAGGCCGGTGTGTGGATCCGCAGGAGTTCGGCATCCGACGCCGGGTCGGGACGAAGCAGTTCGGCACCCTCGAGGATTCCGATGCTGCGCGCGAGCGCCATCGTCAGTTCCAACCGGGTGGGATTCATCGGATGGTCCGTACTCCACCGATAGCTGAGATAGTCCGGGCTCCACACGACTACACGGTGCGAGTCGAATGCGGTCGGGTCCTCTCCGGAACTGATCGACGCGGTCATGAACTCACGCTACTGGTCGGCCCGGGAGGGCGCGAGCAGACCCACCCGGAACGCACTCCGACGCGCTGCCCGACGTGACGGGACCGGACAGTGGTGATCACCGGTAGAATCATGCCCGACGAAGGGGTGTGAGCGTGAAGGATCTGGTCGACACCACGGAGATGTATCTCCGGACGATCTACGACTTGGAGGAAGAGGGAGTAGTTCCTCTTCGAGCTCGGATTGCCGAAAGACTGGAGCAGAGCGGGCCGACGGTGAGCCAGACCGTCGCCCGAATGGAGCGCGACGGACTCCTCCTGGTGGCGGGCGATCGCCACCTGGAACTGACCGAGAAGGGACGCGAACTGGCGGTGTCTGTCATGCGCAAGCATCGCCTCGCCGAACGACTCCTGGTCGACGTCATCGGACTCAAGTGGGAAGACGTCCACGCCGAGGCCTGCCGTTGGGAGCACGTGATGAGTGAGGAAGTCGAGCGCCGCCTGGTGGAGGTGTTGCACAACCCCACCACATCCCCGTACGGCAACCCGATTCCCGGACTGTCGCAACTGGGATTGGATCGGCCGGTGGATCCCCCGGAGACACTGATCCGGCTGACGGATGTGCCGCACGGAGCACCGACCGCGGTGGTGGTACGACGTCTTGCGGAACACGTCCAATCGGACCCGGACGTCATCAGCCGGCTCCGCGAGGCCGGTGTCGTCCCCGATGCGCGCGTGACAGTCGAGACCAGACCGGGTTCGGTCACGATCGGTGTGCCCGGCCACAGCGGCTTCGAACTGTCCGAGGAAATGGCACACGCCGTACAGGTCAAGCAGGCTCAGGGATAATCGATGAAGCTTCTTGTTACCGGCGGTGCCGGGTACGTCGGTAGCGCCTGCAGCACCGTTCTGCTCGAACGCGGTCACGATGTCGTCATCATCGACGACCTCTCGACCGGGAATGCGGACGCGCTTCCTCTCGGGGCGGACTTCGTGGAGGGTGACGTCGCGACGGTCATACACGAGGTGCTCGGCACGGGAAGTGCACCACGCTTCGACGGGGTTCTGCACTTCGCGGCACAGTCTCTGGTGGGCGAATCCGTCGAGCACCCGGAAAAGTACTGGCGCGGCAACGTGGTCACCACTCTCGAACTTCTCGAGGCCATGCGGTTGTCGGGAACACGGCGTCTGGTGTTCTCTTCGACCGCCGCCACGTACGGCGAACCCGAGCATTCGCCCATCACCGAAGCCGATCCCACCCGCCCGACCAATCCGTACGGGGCCACCAAACTCGCGATCGACCACGCAATCACGTCGTACTCCGTGGCGCATTCCCTTGCCGCGACAAGCCTTCGCTACTTCAATGTCGCGGGTGCGTACAAGGGAGCCGGTGAAAATCGGGTTGTCGAAACGCATCTGATTCCACTCGTGCTGCAGGTGGCGCTCGGACAGCGGGAGAAGATCTCGATCTTCGGAACCGACTGGCCGACTCCGGACGGCACCGCGATTCGCGACTACATTCACGTTCTGGATCTCGCCGAGGCGCACCTCCTGGCACTCGAGTCCTCGGTGGAGGGGCGGCATCGCATCTACAACCTGGGAAGCGGCGCAGGGTTCAGTGTGCGCGAGGTCATCTCGGCGTGTGCCCGGGTCACCGGTCGTCCGATCGCAGCGGAGGACGCACCGCGCCGGGCCGGCGATCCAGCGATACTGGTCGCCTCGAGTGATCGCGCGATCGCCGAACTGGGATGGCACCCCGAGCACACCGACCTCGACGAGATAGTCGCCGACGCCTGGGCGTTCCTCCAGCAACTCGGCGACAGGTCCCACGCCGCCGCACGGTGACACCCGTTCAGTCATCCGTTGCCCGCGGCAGGGCGACCCCGAGTTCGGCTGCCCGGTCGAACCCCATCGACGCCAACTCTCTGACCTGGACCGGCCGCAGGCCCGATTGCAGTGCCGTGTCGAGCAATTGGGCGAGACCGTGGTCGGGATCGGACTCGAGCGCGGCGGCGAGGGCGATGCCCGCCATGGGGCCTTCGCCGCGCACATAGGCGCTGTATCCGAGAAGTGCTGCCGCCGTTGCCCGCTCCGGATCCGGTAGACAGCGGACGAGGAACGTCCACAGTTGTTCCGCATCGTCCGCGAAGTCTCCGACCGCGAGAGCGAGGAGACTGTCCCGCACGGCAGGGTTGGTCAATGCGAGTGCCAGTTCGGCGCATTCGGGGGCGAGCAGCGGCTCCCCTGCGGACACCCGCGCGATGTGTGCCAGCACGGATTCGAGCTCCTGGCGATCGCCCCGGAGGGGGTTCGAACGGCGCGCGAGTTCTCGACGGAGATCGACCGATTCGCGAATGATCTCGATCAGCTCTGCGATGTGCCTGCGTTCCAGCGCCGGTCCCGCCTCGACCGTCGCCTCGAGTTCTTCGCGGGAGGACCGGATCGCCCGTCCCTCCAGAACCCGTGCCAGCGCGATGTGAGAAGCCATGGGATCCGATTGCAACCCGCGCCCATCCCCGAAATAGCTGAACCATTCGGCTCCCTCGGCTATTTCGGCCGTGATGAAGACATCGAGCAGTTCGGTGGAGGTGGTCGCGAGCAGATTCTCGAGCGACTCGATGACAGCGCACAGTTCGCGCCGCGAGGTCATCTCGTCCGGGTACGCGAAACGGTCGTCGACCACCACGACGAGGACGCCGGTGGCCTGCTCCCGCTCGAACACCGAGCCGAAATGCTCCAGCGCCGCCCTCATCGATGCCGTCGGGGTTCCGCTGCAGCCCAGGACCAGGTCGTGACGCATTACCGCGCCGAGCGTGGAGACGGGCCGACCGGACAGGCACACGGCCACGATCGAGCGTTCCGGGGGAAATCCGAGGAGCCCTGGAACCGCGGCGAGCAGGTCACCCGGATCCGACAGTCGTACCCGGGCGGGCCCCCGCCACTGGTCCGCATTCGTGTGGCTGTCGTCGGAGAACTCGAAACCGTGCGGATATGAGGGAATCGTCATGCCCCGACTCTTGCCCGGTGACGGAGCGACTCCGACGCACGACCTGGGACGACAGATCGGGCTGTGGATGGGCGGCCGGTTGTGGACAACCATCCCGCGGCGTGCACCGCACCGGCGATCGGACGGCATTCGGGTCATAACCCTGTGCTAGAGCGCGCGTCAGCGGTTCTGCACCCTCAGGACGGCCGCGGTGAATACCTCGTCGAGCGCCGCCGTGTCCGCCTTCGCGTCACCGAATGACATGTGCGTCGCCGACACCCGCACGTCACCCACCTGCGCCAACAAGGTAAGCATCGACTGCGTGACCTTGTCGCCGCCTTTGCCGGACTTGACGGTTCGACGCAACGCGAGGGAGTCGTCGGCCCGAATCGGCGGGGCAGGTGTGATCTCGGTGGTGACGGTGGATTCGGCCCCGCTCGCGGTCACGGTGATTTCTCCACATTCTTCCGTTTGCGCTGCGAGTTCGTCGAGAGGGGCGTCGGTCTTCATCAGTTCCACCGAGATGGTCGACCGTCTCGCGTTGTCGGTCCCGACGGCCATGGCCGTGCCCGTCGGCCCGTAGTCCTGCGCCGGGGGCATACACTCCAGCGGATCGACCACCGCGCCCTGCGGCACACCGGTGAGATCGGGGGCTGCCATCGACACCGCCTGCGGTGGTAGCACGATCGCCTCGTACGGTGCCGGGAACTCGGACGGCTCGATCAGCAGCTTCGACAGGCCCTTCTCCGAGACCGAGCCTGCCCTCACTACCGTGTGCGGCTGCGCCACACCCGACACCGTCGAGGAACACCCGGTGAGGACGGAGACGGCGGCGAACACCGAGAGGATCGGCACGACGACCGCCGCCGGCACCGGTGTGCGTCGAGACCTCAAGATGGACCTCCCGGTCGGTTTTCGCGGCACGCTCGAAGATCCGAGCCTCTTCACACTCTGCCACGCCGGCCCCGGGGCGGCCGGGAGGCAGAGGAAAGGGGGCGGGGTTTCGGCCGACCCGTCATGATCGCTGTCGACGACGAACAAACCCCACCGGACGCGGAAATATCAGGCGCCTCCGGGTCGTTGACACAGGGATGTCCTCCCACTCGACTGTGCGGCGTATCGACGCCGGACCCCGATAGTGGACACTGGAGACCAGGCACAAAGGAGAAGAGGTCTGTAATGGACGAGCAGTCGAAGATGTACGAACTGGAGTTTCCGGCACCGCAACTGTCTTCCGCGGACGGTCAGGGGCCCGTACTGATACACGGTCTCGAGGGCTTCTCCGACGCAGGTCACGCCGTCAAGCTGGCCACCAAACATCTCCGGGAGAGCCTCGAGTCGGAACTGGTGGCGTCCTTCGCGGTCGACGACCTCATCGACTATCGATCGAGGCGTCCCACCATGACGTTCAAGTCCGACCATTTCTCGGACTACGACCAGCCCGAGCTCAATCTCTATGCGCTCGAGGATACCGCCGGCACACCGTTCCTGTTGCTGGCGGGCATGGAGCCGGACCTGCGGTGGGAACGGTTCACCACCGCCGTCCGGCTGCTCGCGGAGCAACTGGGCGTACGTCGGGTGGTGGGGATCAATGCCATCCCGATGGCGATTCCCCACACCCGTCCTCTCGGCGTCACAGCGCACTCCACCAACAAGGAGCTGATCAAGGATCACCAGCGGTGGACCGGAGAACTTCAGGTGCCCGGCAGCGCGTCCTCGCTGATCGAACTGCGGATGGCCCAGCACGGACACGAATCGATCGGCTTCTCCGTTCACGTTCCGCACTACCTCGCCCAGACCGATTACCCGGGCGCCGCGGAGACGTTGCTCGAGAACGTGAGTGAGGTCACCGATCTGAATCTGCCCCTGGCCGCGCTCGGCGAGGCCGCGGCGCGCGTACGCGAACAGGTGGACGAGCACATCGCCGGAAGCGAAGAGGTGCAGACCGTCGTTCATGCACTGGAACGGCAGTACGACGCCTACGTGACGGCACAGGAACAGCAGTCCACCCTCCTCGCCGGCGAGGAGAACATTCCGAGCGGCGACGAACTCGGCGCCGAATTCGAGCGCTTCCTCGCCGAACAATCCCGGCAGGACGGTAACGGCGACCAGACGGGTGCGGACGGCACGAGGGACGACGCCTGACCGCATGCCTGGCGCAGCCCTGTGCCTGCTGCGCCCGCTGCGGTTGTTGGTGAGGCCCCGGTGCAATAGCGTCGTTCCGAGCAAGTGATCGCTGCTTCGACATCCGGTGGACGCACCCAAGTAAGGAGGCGACATGAGCGGTACTCGCGTACGCAAGCTCAGGCCCGTTCCGGATGCCGAAACGCGGATCATCTTCCGTACGATTCATGGGTACCGCCGCGCGTTCCGCATGGCGGGTGACGGTCCTGCAGTGCTCCTCCTGCACGGGATCGGTGACAACTCGTCCACCTGGACCGAGATCATTCCTCACCTCGCGCAGAAGTACACCGTGATCGCACCGGATCTCCTCGGTCACGGACGGTCCGACAAGCCCCGCGCCGACTACTCCGTGGCCGCCTACGCCAACGGGATGCGGGATCTGCTCTCCACGCTCGGTATCGACCATGTCACCGTCGTCGGACACTCCCTCGGCGGCGGTGTCGCGATGCAGTTCGCCTATCAGTTCCCGCACATGGTGGATCGGCTCGTTCTGGTTTCGTCCGGTGGCGTCACCAAGGATGTGCATCCCCTCCTGCGACTGGCGTCGGTTCCGGTGTTCAACGAGGCACTGAAGATCCTGCGCCTTCCCGGGGCGATGCCCACCGTCCGGTTGCTGGGCAATGTGCTCAGCCAGCTGAACGGAACGCCTCTACGACCGGGCGCCATCCTGCACGACACGCCGGATCTGGTGCGGGTCCTGGAAGAACTACCCGACCCCACCGCGTACGCGGCGTACCTGCGTACCTTGCGGGCCGTCGTGGACTGGCGCGGGCAGGTGGTCACGATGCTCGATCGCTGTTATCTGACCGAAGACCTTCCCGTTCAGATCATCTGGGGTGATCAGGATGCCGTCATACCGGTCAGCCACGCCCATCTGGCCCACGCGGCGATGCCCCACTCGCATCTCGAAGTTTTCCATGGTGCCGGTCACTTTCCCTTCCGCGACGATCCTCTGCGGTTCCTGCGCACTCTCGAGGGTTTTCTCGCCGACACACATCCGCTGGTGTTCGACGAGAACAAGTGGCGTCAACTACTCACCGCAGGTGTCGGCGAGGACACCATCACCGGCAGCGCGTCCACCAGGATGGCGGTGCTCGACGCGATGGGCTCCGACGAGCGGAGCGCGACGTAGGGCATGCGTCGTGTTCGCCGGACGGCGACGAACCGGCTTCCCGCTAGCCTGTAGCAGTGCTCCTTTCCGACCTGCTCCCCGAGAACGCGGATTCCGATTCCGTTTTCGACGCCTTCGTCTCGTGGACCGATGAGCGAGGTCTGACGCTCTATCCCGCCCAGGAAGAATCCGTCATGGAGCTCGTCTCCGGTAACAACGTCATTCTGGCGACCCCCACCGGGTCCGGAAAGTCGATGGTGGCGGTCGGTGCCCACTTCTATGCCATGGCCACCGGGAAACGCACCTTCTACACCGCTCCCATCAAAGCTCTCGTCAGTGAGAAGTTCTTCGCACTGTGCGAGGTGTTCGGCGCGGAGAACGTCGGGATGATGACCGGTGACGCCGCAGTCAATTCCAGGGCACCGATCATCTGCGCCACCGCGGAGATCGTGGCGAACCTGGCGCTGCGCGAAGGACCGGATTCCGACATCGGTCAGGTGGTGATGGACGAGTTCCACTTCTACTCCGAACCCGACCGCGGCTGGGCGTGGCAGGTTCCGCTCATCGAACTTCCCCACGCCCAGTTCCTGCTGATGTCGGCGACGCTCGGCGAGGTGGATTTCTTCCGCACCGACCTCACACGGCGGACGGGCCGTCCCACCACAGTGGTGGCCGGGACCGAGCGCCCCGTGCCACTCATGTATTCGTACGCAACCACACCGGTGAGCGAAACCATCGAAGAACTCGCAACCACCAATCAGGCCCCCGTCTACGTGGTGCACTTCACGCAGGCCTCTGCACTCGAGCGTGCACAGGCACTGACCAGTGTGAACTTCTGTTCCCGTGCGGAGAAGGACGCCATCGCCGAAGCACTGGGCGGGTTTCGCTTCACCACCGGGTTCGGGAAGACGCTCTCGCGGCTGGTCCGGCACGGAATCGGAGTCCACCACGCCGGGATGCTGCCGAAATATCGCCGGCTGATCGAGAAACTGGCCCAGGACGGGCTGCTGAAGGTGATCTGCGGAACGGACACGCTCGGCGTGGGCATCAACGTTCCGATCCGCACGGTTCTCCTCACCGGATTGACCAAATTCGACGGCACCCGGACCCGCCATCTTCGGGCGCGCGAATTTCACCAGATCGCGGGCCGCGCCGGCCGCGCCGGATACGACACGCTCGGCACCGTCGTCGTGCAGGCCCCCGAGCATGAGGTCGAGAATCTCCGTGCCCTCGCGAAAGCGGGCGACGATCCGAAGAAGCGCCGCAAGGTGCAACGCAAGAAGGCGCCGGACGGATTTGTGTCCTGGAGCGAGGCAACATTCGACCGCCTGGTCGCCGCCTCGCCCGAACCCCTCACGTCGCGGTTCTCCGTGTCGAACTCCATGCTGCTCAACGTGATTGCACGGCCCGGCAACTGTTTCCAGTCGATGCGGCACCTTCTCGAGGACAACCACGAGTCGCGGCCCGCTCAGCGGGGGCACATTCTCAAGGCGTTGTCGTTGTATCGCGGGCTGATCGATGCGGGCGTGGTCCAGCGACTCGACGAGCCTGACGCCGACGGCAGGATGGCCAGGCTCACGATGGAACTGCAACGCGATTTCGCTCTCAACCAGCCGCTCTCGCCGTTCGCCCTCGCCGCACTGGAGCTCTTGGACAAGGAATCCGAATCCTACGCACTCGACGTCGTCTCGGTGATCGAGTCCACGCTCGACGATCCGCGGCAGGTTCTCATGGCGCAGCAACACTCGGCGCGCGGCGAGGCCGTGGCACAGATGAAAGCTGACGGCATCGAGTACGACGAGCGGATGGAACTGCTCGAGGAGGTCACCTGGCCCAAGCCGCTCGGCGAACTTCTGTTCCCGGCATTCGAGATGTACCGCGGCGGGCACCCATGGATCACCGAGTTCGCGTTGTCGCCGAAGTCGGTGGTGCGCGACATGGTGGAACGGGCGATGACGTTTGCCGAGTTGATCAGCCACTACGGTCTGGCCCGGTCGGAAGGCCTGGTTCTCAGGTACCTTGCGGACGCGTATCGGGCATTACGTCAGACGGTTCCGACGGAATCGCGGACAGAGGAACTCGATGATCTCATCGAGTGGCTGGGTGAGCTCATCCGCCAGGTCGACTCGAGCCTGCTCGACGAATGGGAGTCCCTCACCGATCCGGGAGCCGAGTCGGACGACCAGCAGGTGGCCTTCGGAGCCGACATCGTGCGGCCGATCTCCGCGAACACGCGGGCTTTCCGGGTGATGGTGCGCAACGCCATGTTCCGGCGCATCGAACTCGCGTCTCGGAGACGGTGGGCGGAACTCGCCGAACTGGGTGACGGCATCGATGCCGACGAATGGGAAGAACAGCTTGTGCCGTACTTCGACGAGTACGACACCCTGGGAACGGGGCCCTCCGCCCGTGGACCGCTACTCTTCCAGGTGGAAGTCGAATCCGAGTTCTGGCGGGTGCGGCAGGTTCTGGAGGACCCCGAGGGTGATCAGGGGTGGGCGTTGACGGCTGTCGTCGACCTCCCCGAGTCGGATGCCGCGGGTGAGGTGGTGTTCGACGCTCTCGCCGTCGTGCCGGGTTAGAAGGTCAGGAACGGGACCGGCGCGGCTGGTTTCGCCGTGCCGCGGTCTTCTCCTTGATTCGGATCGCCTCCTGGCGAACCTCGGCCTGGGTGGCCCGCTCCTGCTGAAGCCATTCGGGCCGATCGGACATCAGGGCATCGATCTGCTCGGTGGTGAGCGCTTCGGTGACTCCGCCGCGTGCGAGGCCGGCGATGGATACGCCGAGCTTGGCCGCGACCACCGATCGCGGATGCGGACCGTCCCGGCGCAGATCCTGCAGCCACTGGGGTGGGTCGGACTGCAGTTCGGCCAGTTCGTCGCGTGAGACGACACCATCCTGGAACTCCGTAGGGGTGGCCTCGAGATACACACCCAGCTTCTTCGCCGCGGTTGCGGGCTTCATCGTCTGGGTGGTTTTGTGCGACGTCATTCCCTCAGGATACGGCGCAGGGTTGCGGTGGGCCCGCTCCCCTACCGAGTAGCCTGACGGAGTGACAGACGCGGAGGCACCACGCTCGTTCCGGCTTGCGTACGTACCGGGGGTGACACCCACCAAGTGGGTCCGGATCTGGAACGACAGGCTGCCCGATGTCGCTCTGTCGCTCGTCGCGACAACACCGCAGGGCGCCGCCGACGCCCTGCGCGAGGGCGCCGTGGACATGGCCCTCGTCCGGCTGCCGATCGACCGCACCGGGCTCGATGCCATTACGTTGTATGCGGAGACACCGGTGGTCGTGGTCCCGAACGACCACGTCGCGACCGCCGTGCAGGAGCTGACCACCGACGATCTGGCCGACGAGACCATGCTGCATCCCCTCGACGACGCGCTCGAATGGGAGCGCCGGCCCGGAAAGCCGGCCGAGGAGCGCCCGGAAACGACAGCGGATGGGATCGAGTGGGTGGCAGCTGGTGTGGGTCTTCTCGTCGTCCCGCAGTCACTCGCCCGGCTCCACCATCGCAAGGACCTGACCTATCGAACGGTGACCGATGCACCGGAGTCGGTGATCGCGCTCTCCTGGCCCCGGGGCGAAACCACCGACCTGGTGGAGGAATTCATCGGCATCGTGCGGGGACGCACGACGAACAGTTCCCGGGGGGCATCGGCGCCGGCCAAGTCGCTCAAGGCGGCGGACAAGGCCAGACTCAAACGTGAACGCAGAGCCGCGACCTCGAACGGCAAGAGTGTCCGGTCGACGGGTGGTGCCGCGAAGGGCCGTCCGGGTCAGGCCCGGAAGAAGCGCAAATAACCTACCGAGGTTCTCCCGGCGCCACGGACTTCACCAAATCTGCCAGTTGGCGATAGGCATCTGCCCGTGCACTCGAGGAACGGAAGACGAGGCCGATCGTCCGTCCCGGCGCCGGGACCGCGAACCGAGCGGTCGCCAGTTGCCCTTTCCCGGTCTCGACCCGTACAGCAGACTCCGGCACCAGGGTGACGCCCAGCCCACCGGCGACACATTGCACCACAGTCGACAGTGACGTGGCACGGGTGTCTCCCGCCGCCGGATGGACGTTCGCCGAGCGGCAGAGATCGAGTGTCTGATCGCGCAGGCAGTGTCCTTCGTCGAGGAGTAGGAGCGGAAGGCCGTCGAGTGCACGCGGCGAGATGTCGGTACGGCCCGCGAGTGCGTGCCCGTCCGGCACGACCATCACGAAATCCTCATGGTAGAGGGGCATATCGACGAGTCCCGCACCTCCGCTGGGGAGCGCCATCACCGCGACGTCGAGTGATCCCGTCCGCAACGCCTCGAGGAGCCGGACGGTCTGATCCTCGATCACCTGGGGTTTCAACGAAGGTATCTGCTCCCGCAACGCGGGCAGGACGGCAGGCAAGACGTAGGGTGCGACGGTCGGGATGAGTCCGATGCGCAGAGGCCCGGTCAGCCGGTCCCCGACACCGGCGGCGGTGGCCACGAAACTGTCCGCCGCCTCGAGGGTTGCCTTCGCCTGACCGAGGAGTCGCTCACCGGCGGCGGTGACGAGAACACGGCGGGTGCTGCGCTCGATGAGCTGCACACCGAGTCCCGCTTCCAGAGCCGCCAGCGACTGCGAAAGTGTGGGTTGGCTCACACTCAGACGTGCTGCGGCGGTGCCGAAATGGCGACATTCGGCCACCGCGACGAACACACGCAGCTGCGACAGTGTGGGGTGATAACTCTGATCAGCCATACCTATCAGTCTAGTGCGATCTATCACCTTTACCTTTCGACTACTTTCGTGCAAAATGGAATCACACCAGAAAAGCGCCGGTCGTTCCCATGCGACCCGCGGTTCCGGTCACGCGGACCACAACCATCACCCCGGTCATGGTTGTGCTGCGCCGCGTGTTTCCCCGACAAGTAGGAGGACGACGAATATGGCTCTGCTCACCATCGGCGACCAGTTTCCCGCGTACAACCTGAAGGCCGTCATCGGTGGCGACCTCACCAAGGTCGACGCCCAGCAGCCCGACGACTACTTCACCACGGTCACCAGCGACGATCACGCCGGCAAGTGGCGCGTCGTCTTCTTCTGGCCGAAGGACTTCACCTTCGTGTGCCCCACCGAGATCGCTGCATTCGGAAAGCTGAACGACGAGTTCGCCGATCGTGACGCACAGGTGCTCGGCGCTTCCGTCGACAACGAGTTCGTGCACTTCCAGTGGCGTGCACAGCACGAGGACCTGAAGACCCTTCCGTTCCCGATGCTCTCGGACCTCAAGCGTGAGCTCGTCACGGCAGCCGGTGTTCTCAACGCCGACGGTGTCGCGGATCGCGCCACCTTCATCGTCGACCCCAACAACGAAATCCAGTTCGTCTCCGTGACCGCCGGTTCCGTGGGCCGCAACGTCGACGAGGTCCTCCGCGTCCTCGATGCACTGCAGTCCGACGAGCTGTGCGCCTGCAACTGGAAGAAGAACGACCCGACCATCGATGCGGGTGCCCTGGTGAAGGCCGCCCTCGCATGAGTGTCGACAACCTCAAGAACTCGCTTCCCGAGTACGCCAAGGACCTCAAGCTCAACCTGAGTTCCATTGCGCGCAGCACCGTTCTGAACGAGCAGCAGCTGTGGGGCACCCTCCTCGCCACCGCTGCCGCATCCAAGTCGGCGACCACCCTCGGGCAGATCGCGGAAGAGGCTGCCGACACGCTGTCGGCCGAGGCCTACAACGCAGCTCTGGGTGCCGCATCGGTCATGGGCATGAACAACGTCTTCTACCGCACCAAGGGTTACCTCGGCGGTAGGTACGACGACCTGCGTGCCGGACTGCGGATGAACATCATCGGCAACCCGGGTGTCGAGAAGGCCGACTTCGAGCTGTGGTCGCTGGCGGTCTCCGCCGTCAACGGCTGCAACCACTGCCTCGAGGCTCACGAGAACACCCTCCGGGAGGAAGGTGTCGACCGTGAGGTGATCTTCGAGGCGATCCGCGCCGCGTCGATCGTGGCGGGCGTCGCCCAGGCCGTCGAGGCCAGCGAGACTCTCGCTCCCGCGACCGTCTGACCCACCACTCCAGCAGAAGAACCCCGCGTACGGATTACCGCACGCGGGGTTCTTCGCTCTTCGGCGAGCGGTAGGGTGCGTCAATGCCTATCCATGTAGACGTCGTCCGGGTCTTCACCGACGACAAAGGACGCCATGGCAACCCGCTCGGCATCGTCGATGCCGCTGCGGTTCCGGAACAGGACCGCCAGAAGATCGCGGCCAAGCTGGGGT
>NZ_JBAQEO010000891.1:0-2554 GCF_049286785.1 Rhodococcus sp. (in: high G+C Gram-positive bacteria)
GCAGCGGCGCAGGCCTCGGTTCTGTGCCAACTGGATCCGTCGTCTGTATTTCGTCACATTCGGGCACCACAGTCCTGTACACACGAGCCGGAGCCCGATTTTCGGGCCACCCGCGCCGCACAGGAGGCACACTGATGCACGTTGGCGTTCCCACGGAGGTGAAGAACCGCGAGTACCGCGTGGCGATCACACCCGCAGGAGTACAGGAACTGACCCGACAGGGGCACGAGGTCATCGTTCAGCGCGGCGCCGGTCTCGGCTCGATGATCTCCGATGCCGACTACGAGGCCGCCGGGGCCGGTCTCGGAGGCGTCGACGACGCGTGGTCGGCTGAACTGGTACTCAAGGTGAAGGAACCGGTCGCTGAAGAGTACGGCCGACTCGGCAGGGGTCAGGTTCTGTTCACCTATCTGCACCTGGCAGCCGACGAACCGCTGACCGAAGAGCTCATCCGTTCCGGGGCCACAGCGATCGCCTACGAGACCGTGCAGGCCGATGACGGATCGTTGCCGCTGCTGATTCCGATGAGCGAGGTGGCCGGCCGCCTGTCGACTCTTGTCGGGGCGTACAACCTGATGAAAAGTCAGGGAGGACGGGGAGTATTGCTGCCCGGAGTGCCAGGAGTCCGCCCCGCCAATGTCACCGTGATCGGCGCCGGGGTCGTCGGGATGAACGCAGTCGCTCAGGCCGTTGCGATGGGTGCCGACGTCACCGTTCTCAACCCGTCGATCCCGCGGTTACGTCACGTCGACGAACTGTACGGAGGCCGTGTGAGGACGGTGACATCCTCGGCGTACGAAATCGAAAGAACCGTTCTTGCTGCGGATCTGGTCATCGGAGCGGTCCTCCTACCCGGACGGAGGACCCCGAAGCTGGTGTCGCGTGAACTGGTCGACAACCTCGCACCGGGCACCGTGCTGGTCGACGTCGCCATCGATCAGGGCGGGTGCTTCGAAGGTTCACGTCCTACCACCCATGACGAACCCACCTTCCGTCTGGGGAACGCGGTCTTCTACTGCGTGGCCAACATGCCGGGTGCGGTTCCGGCGACCTCCACCCCGGCCTTGACCAATGCCACGCTCCCGTACGTCCTTCGAATTGCGAACTCCGGATGGCGCCGGGCAACGCAGGACGACCCGGCGCTCGCCCGCGGTGTGAACGTCAGCGACGGCCTGATCGTGCACGCCGGGACGGCCGAGGCATTTCCCCATCTGAGAGCCAGGGCCTTGGACGCTGCAGCGGACGGAACTCGCGACGGATCGAGCAAACCGTGACCACTCCGGGGAGTGGTCACAGGCTCGGCAGGTAGTCAACCGGTCAGGGACGACAAGTCACCCCTCTGTGGCGCTGCTGCTCAGCCCGTGACGATGACCGGGTCGCCTATCTTGGCGTTGTCGTAGAACCATCGGGCGTTCTCGGTGCTGAGGTTGATGCAGCCGTGACTGACATTCTCGTAACCCTGGGAGTCGACCGACCACGGTGCGCCGTGCACGAAAATGCCGCCCCACGTGATGCGGGTGGCGTACTCCACGTGAAGGCGGTACCCCTCGGCGGAGTCGACGGGAACGCCGTACGTCGACGAGTCCATCACCATCTCGCGGAACTTCTCGAGGACCGGAAATGTTCCGTGCGGTGTCTCGTACCCGGGTTTCCCCATCGAGGCAGGCATCGTCCGGACCACCTGGTCGTTGATGCTGACGATGAACTGGTGCGTCGTCGTGTTCGCCACCGCGACCAGTGCGTCGCCCACCTGGAACTCACTTCGCGCACCCGCCGCCCGGACGGTGATTCGCGTGTGGGCAGGCCAGAAGCGGTCGGGATGCCAGCCCAGAGTGCTGTCGTCGACCCAGGAAAAATGCCCGGGCGCATTCGTCGACGAGGCGATGGAGATTGTGCTTTCGGCGGCCGCGCGATCGACGACCGGCGAGGGGAAGCGGATGGAGACAGGATGCGCGACGCCGACGGTTTCGCCGCTCACGGGGGCAAGAATCGGCGCCGGGAGGGTCGTCGACCGATCCGGTTCGACCGCACTCGCTGCGGCGGTGGACGTGCCTGACATGGTCACAACCGCGAGGATCGACACGAGAACTCGGGATGCACCCGTGTGCACTTTTCCCATGGCTGCCTTGCCCTTCGAGACGACGACTCGGCACCGCTCATCTCAGTTAAGCACGCCCGGATCGGTGCGCGACAGGTCTCGTCGACCGGCGACACCGTGCCGTGATCGGTGGCGTGAATCGCAGGTTCGACGCCGACTGGAGATAGTGTCGGGGACATGGCGAACGCGCACCTACTCAGCAGGGAGCGGCTCACTGACGCACTGGCGCAGTTCGAGCCGCGGATCGTCGACGCGTCGAACAGACGGTCGGCGGCGGTGGTGATCGCGGTGATGAACGGCGGCGGGGACGACGGTCAGACGGTTCCGCTCACGATGCGCCCGAGCCGGATGCGAGCCCATCCCGGCCAGTTCGCGCTGCCCGGAGGCGGTGTGGATCCGGGGGAGACGGGCGAAGAGGCGGCCCGACGCGAACTCCACGAGGAACTCGGACTCGAC
>NZ_JBAQEO010000892.1:0-6281 GCF_049286785.1 Rhodococcus sp. (in: high G+C Gram-positive bacteria)
CTTGGACGTGCGTAACCCGGCCGACGGCCGGCTGGTCGCAACCGTCCCCGTCGATGATCGCGAGACCGTGAACGGCATCGCGGCTGACCTCCGCCGCGCTCAGGTCGGGTGGGCCGAAGCAGGCCCGCGGCAACGCGCCAGATGGTTGCATCGCTGGCGGGACTGGATCCTCGCTCACACCGACGAGCTCACCGACCTCCTGCAAGCCGAAACGGGCAAGGTGCGCCCTGACGCCCTGGTGGAGACGACAGCATCGTGCGAGTTCATCACCTACTACGCCAACCATGCCGAGAAGTTTCTCGCCGGCGAGCAGGTCAGGTCCTCGGGTCTGCTGAGTCTGCCGAAGCGGCTGTCCAAGACCTACCACCCGTACCCGGTTGTCGGGCTCATCACGCCGTGGAACTTCCCGATCACCCTCTTCCTCATGGATGCAGCGCCCGCGTTGGCTGCCGGATGCGCGGTCCTGGCGAAGTCCTCGGAAGAGACGCCACTGACGTGTGCGCGGGTCGTCGAGGGCTGGCACGAGATCGGTGCCCCTCCGGTTCTGGCGCATGTTGTGGGTGCCGGCGAAGCGGGTGCGGCAGTGGTGGACGCCGCTGACTTCGTGCAGTTCACCGGCTCGACAGCCACCGGGCGGGCGGTCGCGATCCGCTGTGCCGAGCACTTGAAGCCGGTGAGCCTGGAGCTGGGCGGCAAGGATCCGGCGATCGTGCTGGAGGACGCCGACCTTGCTCGTGCGGTGGAGGGGATCGCGTGGGGCGGCCTGTTCAACGCGGGGCAGGTCTGCATCTCCGTCGAGCGGGTGTATGTGGTCTCTGAGATCTACGACGAGTTCGTGGCCCGGCTGACGCACCGGGTGCGGTCCCTGGCCCAGGGTGCGGCGGCAGGTGACGACGTGGGTGCGATGGTCACTGCGAGGCAGGTCGAGATCGCCGATCGCCACGTCAGCCAGGCAGTGGCGGCGGGTGCGCGGGTCCTGGCCGGCGGAACCCGGAGTGCGGTCGGGAACTACTACGCTCCGACCGTCCTGGTCGGCGTCGACCACACGATGGCCTGCATGACCGAGGAGACCTTCGGCCCCACGATCCCGGTGATGCGGGTCGCGGATGAGGACGAGGCCATCCGCCTGGCCAACGACTCGGCGTACGGCCTGTCTGCGACGGTGTGGACCCGCGACCATGCTCGTGCGCAGCGCATCGCGCGACGTCTGGACGCGGGTGCGGTCAACATCAACGACGTCTTCAGCAACCTCTTCGCCACCACACTGCCGCACAGTGGATGGAAGGCCTCAGGTATCGGTGCGCGGCTCGGCGGCGCCTACGGGCTGCACAAGTACTGCCGGGTCCAGGCGGTGACCGAGCCGCGGATCCCTGTCCTGGCACGAGAACTCACGTGGTACCCGTACACCTCCCGGCGTGCGGCCATCGCCGGAAGAGTGTTGCGCGCGGCAGCCGGTCGCGGCCTCCGGCAACGCCTCGGCCTGAACAAGGAGCACAGCAAGTGACGACGCACAGCCCCCACACCGCCGCCAAGACCGTGGCGATCACAGGTGGAGCCCGCGGCATCGGCTACCAGACCGCGAAGGAGCTGATCCGACGAGGCCACCGCGTCGCCATCGGCGACATCGACGAGGCACGTGCCAAGGAGACCGCCGCCGAGCTCGGGGTGAAGGTTGTCACCCGCCTCGACGTCACCGACCCTGACTCGTTCAGAGACTTTCTCGACCTGGTCGAGGGGGACCTCGGCCCCCTCGACGTGCTGATCAACAACGCGGGCATCATGCCCACCGGGCACGCCCACGAGGAAGACGACGCGGTGACCCGGCGGCAGGTCGAGATCAACGTCCTGGGAGTCATCTTTGGGACCAAGCTCGCCCTTCAGCGGATGCTGCCGCGCCGTGCCGGGCACATCATCAACACCGCATCACTGGCCGGCGAGCTCGCCGTGCCCGGTCTGGCGACCTATTGCGGCACCAAGTTCGCGGTCATCGGATTCACGGAGGCAGCACGACTGGAATACCGCAAGTCCGGGGTCCAGCTGTCCACCGTCCGGCCCACGTTCACCAACACCGAGCTCGTTGCTGGGACAGCTGGAGCCAAGGGACTGCGCAACGCCGAGCCCGAGGAGATCGCTCGAGTGACAGCCGATCTAATCGAGAACCCGCGTCCCTTCGTGCGCGTCACCCGCCTCGCGGGCGGCATGGTCGCGGCGATGAAGTTCGTCCCCGGACGGCTGGCCGCCAGGCTCGGATCGGCCCTGGACACGGACTCGGTGTTCCTCGACGACGTCGACATGGGGGCCCGCCAGGCCTACCTGGACAGAATCCGGAACAACTGACCTAGTCTTCGAACCCATCGTCCGCCCATCCACCCGAAGAGGAAGTAACATGCCCCGCAGGACCCTGATCAAGGACTACCCCCATCAGATGGGTGGGCACTGTGGTTCTGGCGCAATGCGGGATCTTCTGCACTGGCATGGTCTGGGGTGGGACGGACCGCCCGATGAAGGTCTGGTGTTCGCGCTCGGCGGCGCGCTGGGGCTAGCGTACCTCCCATCGAGCGACCTCGTTCCACCGCTGTATCTGGTGGGACGAGGCGCCGACTTCGAAATCGATCTACCCCGCCGGCTCGGCGGACAGGTCCACGTTCTCACCACCGACGATCCCCGCGAGGGCTGGTCGTGGGTTCTCGACGAGATCGACGCAGGCAGACCCAGCCTGGTGTGGGGCGACATCGCCGAGCTGCCGTACCTGCGGGTCCAGTTACAGATGAGTCGCCACGACATCGTGGTGATCGGCTACGACGAGGCCAAGGGGATTGCCTTTGTCGTAGACAATGACCGCGCCGAGGTGCAGGAAGTCCCGCTCGATGCCCTGGCTCGGGCGCGGTCTTCGACGTCCTTCCCACAACCGACGCGCCACTGCACGTACCGCATCACCTGGCCGGGCGCGCTGCCGGACGTGGCGAGAGTGGCGGCAGAGGCATTTCGCCAGTCCGCGGCCAGCATGCGCCGCCCGTCGCAGCCGGGGATCGTCGATCTCACGACAGCGGCGGCCGGGGCCGAGGGCTTAGCTGCGGTCGCGCAGCTGGCGGCCGACGTTCGGACCTGGGCCGACCTTCCGGTAGGCGACCTCGAGATCCTCCTGTTCAGCCTGAGCGCTTTCATCGAGAAGGCAGGCACCGGCGGCGGGCTGTTCCGCCGGTTGCTCGCCGATGGCTGCGCGGATGTCGCACGTCTGACCGGTGACCTCGCCACCGCAGACCTCGCTGTCGCCGCCAGCCGTTGTGCGCAGGCATGGACCGAGACTGCACGTGCCGGGATCCAGCGCGACGTTGATGTGCGAGCTCGCGTGGCCGGGGTGGCCATGGCGGCTAGCCGGCTGCCAGAACTCGAGTTGGACCTGGTCGAGTCCCTGGAGTTCGCTTCAAGCTCGCTGACGGCTGCAGATCGCTGACAGCCCACTAGTCCCCGGGACGCTCGGCGAATCGATCTCCGGATCGCTGTTCGTTCGAAGGCACTCTTGAATGAAGGAATGTTATGCAGAGCACGATGATGAACGTCCCGTTGACAACTGCGGCGATTCTGCGCCACGGCTCGAGTGTGCATGGCTCGGCGACCGTGCGGACCTTGCAGCCCGACGGGAGCGTGAAGGTCGGCACGTTCGCCGAAGTCGGACGGAGGGCCGCCCAGTTGGCCAACGCGTTGCGCGGTTGCGGGATCACAGGCGATGAGCGTGTTGCGACCTTTATGTGGAACAACCAGGAGCATGTGGAGGCCTACTGCGCGGTGCCCTCGATGGGCGCGGTGCTGCACACCCTCAACCTACGTCTCACCTCAGATCAACTTGTCTACATCGGCAACCACGCCGAGGACCGGGTCGTCATTCTCGATGGAAGCCTGGTCCCCCTGCTGGCCCCCGTGCTGCTGCAGCTCACCAGCGTGCACACCGTCGTCGTGACCGGCGAGGTGGACCTCGCCCCGCTGCACCGTGACGGGCTCATGGTCGTGGGTTACGAGGAGTTCATCTCCGCTCAGCCCGAGACGTTCGACTGGCCCGACCTCGATGAGCAGTCAGCAGCCGCCATGTGTTACACCTCCGGCACCACCGGCAACCCCAAAGGTGTCGCTTATAGCCACCGGTCGACCTACCTGCACTCGATGGCGGCCTGCGCCGCCGACGGACTGCGAGTCAGCTGCGATGACCGGATCCTCGCCATCGTGCCGATGTTCCATGCCAACGCCTGGGGACTAGTCTATGCCGCCCTCATGGCAGGTGCCGACCTGCTCATGCCTGACAGGTTTCTACAGGCCGAGCCGCTGGTGCGGCTCATCGACGCCCAGAAGCCAACCGTCGCAGGCGCGGTCCCGACGATCTGGAACGACGTCTTGAACTTCTTGGAGGCTAACCCCAGCTACGACGTCTCCTCTCTCAGCCTGGTCGCCTGCGGTGGCTCCGCAGTGCCCGTTCACCTGATGGAGGCCTTCGAGGAGAAGTACGGCGTGCAGGTCGTCCAGGCGTGGGGAATGACCGAAACCTCGCCGCTGGCCGCCATCGCTCGTCCGCCGGCATCGCTCGACGTGCAGGAGCGCTGGCGCCTGCGCGCCACCCAGGGCCGTCCGGTTGCAGGAGTGGAGCTGAGGATCGTCGACGACGCGGGCAATGAGCTCCCGCACGACGGCGAAGCGGTCGGTGAGCTGCAGGCGCGCGGACCCTGGATCACCGGCTCGTACGTCGGCGAGGAGCATGACGGTGAGAAGTTTCAGGAAGGTTGGTTGCGCACCGGCGACGTCGGGCGGATCGATGAACGCAGTTTCGTCACGCTGACCGACCGCACCAAGGACGTGATCAAGTCCGGCGGGGAGTGGATCTCCTCGGTCGAGCTCGAGCTGCTGCTTGCCGGTCACCCCGACGTGCTCGAGGCATCTGTGATCGGGGTGCCGGACGAGAAGTGGCAAGAACGTCCCCTCGCGGTGATCGTCGTACGTGACGGTCGCGAGCCCACACCTGCTCATCTGCGCGACTTCCTCGACGGCAAGGTCGCCAAGTGGTGGCTGCCTGAGCGATGGTGCTTCATCTCCGAGGTACCCAAGACCTCGGTCGGCAAGTTCGACAAGAAGCGCCTGCGCTCCCTGCACGCCGAAGGAGAGCTGGCCGTCATCGAAATCTAGGAATCCTCTCCAGCCGGAGATCTGGGTAGGACGGAGCAGAGAATTGATACGCGAGGCGGGAAGTTCTCACGACCCCGGCGACCATCGCGCGCACTACGGCACCGGTGAAGGAGACGCCCAGGAAGATGGGGCAGTGATCTCCCGGTGGACGGCACACCTCGCCCTGGCCAAGGTGGAGTTGGGCCAAAGGCTGCCACCGCGCTCCCCGGAGTGCGCCAGGTGTATTTGCATAACGGTCACACTCGAGACCGGTGTTGGGCGCGGTTTCATCGACAGGAAGGTCTGACCATGGGCAAGGCTTCGGATGCGGTCGGCGGGTCGTCCGACCCCGACATGGAGGACTGGGTGCGCTCGTTCCGGCTCCTGGAATCTGGCTCGCCTGAGTTGCCGCCCCACCATCCCAACTGTCTTGGTTGCGGGCCGGCGAACCCGCACGGGCATTCCCTGTCGGTACGGCGTTGCGGAGACGGCGTCGTTGCTCACCACCTTTTCGACCAGCGTCACGTAGGAGCGCCCGGGATAGCACACGGCGGCGCGGTGGCGACCGTAATCGACGACCTGTTCGGCTTCCTGCTCTACACGGTCGGCGAACTCGCCGTGACGCGCCGGCTCGACCTCGACTATCTCGCGCCGGTTCTGCTCGCCACTCCCTACACCCTGCACGCCGATATACGGTCTCGCGATGGCCGGAAATTGAATCTCGCGGCCAGGATGGAGGATGTAGAGGGTCGCTCGGTCGCCACGGCGACCGCCCTGTTCATCGTGGTCGAGGTCGAACATTTCCTGCAGTCGCAGGCGAATACTAGGAGGCAGGCATGACCGTACCGACCGAGAGGGAACTGCTCCTGGACGCCTTGCTCACCGATCACGGCGCAGCCGGACCTTACGAGGCGTTCCGACGTCTGCGGGAGACGCGACCCGTCTTGGTTACACGATCGGGGGTGCTGGTGTTGAGTCGCTACGACGACTGCGCGGCGGCGCTCCGCGACCGCAGCCTCGGCAAGGCCGACGAGTCGCTGGGCTTCGGCTTGTCCGAGATCCCTGAAGAGTTGCAACGTCGGGCCATGCATCGATTCCGGCGCACCATGCTGTTCCGCAACCCCCCTGACCAC
>NZ_JBAQEO010000893.1:0-2499 GCF_049286785.1 Rhodococcus sp. (in: high G+C Gram-positive bacteria)
CATTCCGGGAAGCCCCAGATCGAGGATCAGCAGGTCGTACGCGCCCTCGAGGGCCTGCTGCAGCGCGGCCGGACCGGTCTGCTCGACGGTGACGTCGTAGCCCTCTCGGCCCAGCGCCCGCGACAGTGGCGCGGCAATGGCTTCGTCATCTTCAGCAAGCAGGACTGCGGTCACCTCCACAGCGTACGGAGGTGCGCCGAACCCTGTGTCCGGGTTACCAGCCTTTGGACGAATCCGGGTCGCCGCGCTGGTCTTCCCGCTCCCTGTCGCGGTGCAGATCCATGGCATCGAAAACTTGGTGGTACAAGAGGGAATGGACGCGCTGGACGTCCGGAATGTCGTCGAATTCGAGAGGGTCGTCGGACGACGACACGATGACGAGGGTTCCGGTGCGCAGCATTCGATCCAGCAGTCCGTGGCGGAACTGCACGTTGCTGATCCGCCCCATCGGTATGTCGATTCCAGTGTGCGTCATGACACCCTGCCGGATCAGCACCCGGCGGTCGGTGACGATGAAGTGCGTGAACTTCCAGCTGAGGAAGGGCGCCAGGCATCGCCAGACGACCACGGCGAGCCAGATCACCAGGATGGCGATCAGTACGACATCGACGGACGCGCCCTCCAGCGTGTTCTGGGCGAATCCCAACGCGAACCCGGCAACGGCTGTCGCCAGCAAGAACGTGATCGCCGGTAGCAGCAGCATCTTCCAATGTGGATGGCGGTGAAGTAAGAGTTCCTCATCCGCCGCGAGCGCATCCTCCGGATATCCCATGCGAAAGAGTGTGCACCTACCGCATGCGACTGAGCACGATCGGGGTGATGGCGATGATGATGCCGTACAGCACCATCCACACTCCGACGACGATCACGAAAACCTCGAGCGAGAGTTCCGGCTGCAGCAGCACGATGGCGCCGGCCACGACGCTGATCACACCGAGGACGATGTGCAGACCACGATCGGCGACCGCGCCCGAAGCACCCTCGACGATGTCGAGCACACCCCGGAACACCCACCACGCACCGATGACCAGCGCGATGATCACCACCGTCTGCAGCGGGCTCCGCAGAACAAGGAACCCGAGAAGTATTGCCAGGGCACCGGATACGCCGACGAGGGTCCGGGCCCCACCGCCCATTCCGACATCGGCGAAAGCCCGGATTATCTGGACGATCCCGAATCCGAAGAGCTGGATCGCGATCAGCACGGCCACCACGGTGAGCGTGACGTCCGGCCACACCAGCACGGCGACACCGAGACCCAGTGTGAGGAGGCCGAGCACCACGGTGAGCCCGGTCAGTGTGCGACGAGCGGCCGTAACTGTGTCGGCGGGCTCGGGGAATGAGGTACTCATGTACCAAAGGGTCCCACTATTCGGCTCCCACCGCGCGTAAATGCGTGATGTCACCGGCCGAAATCGCGACGCGGTCCGATCCGTCCTCCGGGGCGATCACCACGCGCCCCTGAGGATCGATGTCGGTAGCGATACCGACGAGTTCGCGACCCCCCGGGAGTTCCGCCCGCACCCGCTGCCCGATCGTGCTGCAGCGGGCCCGGTACGCGTCGGCGAGATCGGCCACGTCCCAGTTCGCGTCGTGCCACTGCTGCCAGCGTTCGGCGAGTGCGCGCAGGACCGCCCGCACGACGGTATCCCGATCGCTGACCTCTGCGTTCTCGAGTATCAGCGAGGTGGCATGGGGCACGGGGAGTTCGTCCCGCGTGAGGCTGACGTTGATTCCGATCCCCACGACCACGGCAGGATCGGGGGTGGTGGCGGCGACCTCCGCGAGAATGCCCGCCACCTTTCGGCCGCCGATCAGGACGTCGTTGGGCCACTTGAGCTCCGCTCGAACCTTCGCGGCGGAGCGCAGAGCGTCGACGACGGCGACGCCGGTCAGCAGGGGCAGCCAACCCATGTCGCGAGTACTCGATCCCGGCATGGTCAGGAGCGCGGAGACCGCGATCTGCGCCCGCGGAGGGCTCACCCATACCCGAGAGTGCCTGCCGCGGCCACTCCCCTGGAACTCCGCGAGAAGGACGTGCCGGTCGCAATTCGACTGCGCCGAGCGCGCGAGGAGATCGGCGTTCGTGGATCCGGTTTCCTGCACGACGTCCAGCGCTCTCCAGAAGGCTCGTGGGTCGGAATCGTCCTCGGAGCGCACGAGCGCCTTCCGCAGGGCGTCGGCGTCGAGCGGGGGCCGGTTCAAGTCAGTCCACATCTCCACAGCCTATGACGACGATGAAGACGTACTGGCCAGTAGCAAGACCGGCAGCCCGACACGGGCGCACCTCCCTTGGGGATCGACGTCCAGCCTCGTTAAGCTGACCTGTCATGACCACTGTTCAGGAGCCGAGCGCGCCGGAGTCGGCGAGTACGCCCGATATTCACACGACCGCGGGCAAGCTCGCCGACCTGCGGGAACGTCAGGCACAGGCACAGCACCCGAGCGGGGAAGCCGCCGTCGAGAGAGTCCACGCCAAGGGCAAGCTCACCGCCCGCG
>NZ_JBAQEO010000894.1:0-56435 GCF_049286785.1 Rhodococcus sp. (in: high G+C Gram-positive bacteria)
CTGCGTGCCCCTGTGCGGAACGCCGGCGGTGGGCTGAACCGGCCGACCGGATGATGTCGACACCTGACCGGAGTGGATCGGTTGTGGACAACACCAAGCAGTGATTCGGAGCGCTCGCGTAGTAGCAGTCGCGGGCCGCCTTGACCGCGTCGCGGAGGGGACCGCTCGCATGATCGACGTTCAAGGGTGGCTTCAGTTTCTCGATGATCGCCAGCTCTACCTCCCGTGGGGTGGTGTGTTCGCACCACGAAAGCCGCAAGTGAGTTTCCATACAAGAAGTGAGTCGGATCTCGTCGGTGTCAGTGAGGACGACTCGATCGGTTCGGCGAGTTCGGTAGCCCTCACTCTCCAGGAGCAGTCCGGCGAGTGTGCGTCGCAGCGTCGAACTCCCACCGTGACCAGCGGTCACAGTGTCACAAAACTTGTCTCATTGCTTCTGTCCGAAAACCGGGCTGCGTCGGTGAGTTCCGCAACGCCCACCAACGGTCTCCAAGCGCAGCACATCGGACTTCGTCGCCGAACCCTGCAAGGTGACCAATCCCTGCCCGCCGGCGGTCTCGAGCACCACCGGATCGGTGTCGAACACCACGATGTCGAACACCACGATGTCGGACGGGGCGAGACCGTCACCGAGCATTGCGTGCGAGATTCTGTGCCTGCGCGCCGAGCACAAAATGCGGGCGACTTCACGCCCGATGTACTTGACCTGTCAGGTCGGGTCAATGCCCGCGTACCTTGTCGGTCAGGTCAGTTCGCTGAATCGTTCGGTGTCGCGGACCTGGCCGGAGACGATGATGGTGTCGCCCGGCGCGATGACGGTATCGGCGGTGGCGTAGGTGAAACCCTCGCCGGGTCGTTTGATCGCGACGACGGTGACCCCGTACGTGGTGCGGACGGTGGTGTCGCCGAGCCGTTTCCCTACCACGGCCGCGGGTGGGGTGGTCTTGACCATTGCGAAGCCGTCGTCGAATTCGATGTAGTCCATCATGCGGCCGCGCACCAAGTGCGCCACCCGCTTGCCCATGTCGTGCTCGGGCCGCACGACGTGCTGGACACCGATCTGGCGGAGGATCTTCGCGTGGGCGTTGCTGATGGCCTTGGCCCACACGTTCGGCACCGACATGTTGATCAACGCCGACGCGGTGAGCAGGCTGGCCTCGAGATCGGAGCCGATCCCGACGACAGCCCGGTCGTAGTCGGGCACCGACAGCTGGCGCAGCGATTCCTCGTCGGTGGTGTCGGCGACAGCGGCGTGCGTGAGGCGATGGGAGACTTTCTGGACCACCGCCTCGTTCGAGTCGATGCCGAGCACTTCGGTGCCCTGCTCCATCAGTTCGAGGGCGAGGGATTTGCCGAACCTGCCCAGGCCCAGCACCACGACGACGTCGGAGGACGGTTTCCTAGCCAATGAAGGGCCTTTCTTCGGGGAGTTGGTAGCGGCGATCCCGCTGCCGGGCAGCGAGGGCACTGACCAGGGTGATCGAGCCGATGCGGCCGAGGTACATCAGCAGGACCAAGGTCAGCTGGCCCCAGGCGGGTAGTTGCGCGGTGATACCGGTAGATAGTCCCACCGTCGCGAACGCGGAGGTGACCTCGAACAGCAGCACGTTCAGGTCGAAGTCGGTGCCCGCCAGCAGCACGATCGTCGGGATGATCACCAGGGCGACGCCGATGAGCGCGACCGACAGCGCCTGCCGCTGGACTCGCGGGGCGATCCGGCGATCGAACACGGTCACCGCACGATCACCGCGCACCTCGGCGACGATCGCGAACAGCAGTAGCGCGAAGGTGGTGACCTTGATGCCGCCGGCCGTGCCGCCGCTGCCGCCGCCGATGAACATCAGCACGTCCGTCACCAGCAGGGTCGCCGGATCCATCTGCGCGTAGTCGGCACTGTTGAAGCCGGCGGTGCGGGGCATGATGCCCTGAAACGCGGCCACCAGCAGCTTCGACCCGAGATCGTGGTGGCGCAGGGTATAGCCCCACTCGAGCGCCAGCACCAGCACCGGGCCCACGACCAGCAGCACCGCGGTGACCGCCAGGGTCAGCCGGGTGTGCAGGCTCCACCGGCCGGAGGTGGTGCCGCGGACCCGTCGCCCCACCTCGAAGAGCACCGGGAACCCGATGCCGCCGAGGATCACCGCGGCCAGCAACGGGACACAGATCCACGGGTCGTCGGCGAATCCGATGATGTTGTCACTGTAGAGCGCGAAACCGGCGTTGTTGAACGCCGAGATCGAATGGAACACCCCCAACCACAATGCCCGGCCGGGCGGCTCGTCGTAACCGATCGCGAACCTCGTTGCCAGGCACAGCGCGGTGACGGCCTCGATGAGGAGGCTGACACGGACGACGCCGACAACGACGCTGCGTACGTCCCCGAGCCCGGACGCCCGGACCTCGGCGGCAGCGTTGAGCCGGGCCCGCAGCCCGATCCGGTTTGCCAGCATCAGCCCGACCAGCGAGGCCATCGTCATGATCCCGAACCCGCCGACCTGGATCAGGCCCAGAATGACCCCCTGACCGAACCCCGACCAGTGGGTGGGGGTGTCGACCACGATCAGCCCGGTCAGGCACATCGCCGACGTCGCCGTGAACAGCGCGTCGATGACACCGGTGCCGGTGCCCGGCTGGGTCGCCGTGGGCAGGAGCAGCAGCCCGGTACCGACGGCGATCGCCGTCGCGAAACCCAGGGCCACCACCCGCACCGGGGTCAGCGTCACCCGTCCCACGGCACGCCGCAGCGCGGAGGCCGGTGACGTACCGGTGCGTGAAGTCACGAACAGGAGGGTAGACCCGGAGGTCACCGATGCCGTGCGCGGATGCGCAGTGCTTCTCGGGTGCGGCCGGTGTCACCAACTCCAAGGAGGGGCCGCGCCGCGGGTGCGACGGGGTGCGCACCGGGAGAACCGGGAGTCCAAAGGCCCGGTGTTGGTGGCACCGGTGAGACCGGGCCTTGGCCGGCGCAGCTCGGGCAGACCGACCACTTCGCGCCGCTGGCGATGTATGTGGCCCGTACCATGCCGGCCGGAGCGGGGCACCGAGGCGTTCTTCGATCACGATGAAGGACTGGTGTCGGGGAGTCGCAGTGATCTCGAACAGCACGCCCGCCCCCGCGAATCAAGTGCGGTGGTGCCCGATCCGCCGTCAGGTGGCAGGATCAACGCTATCGAGATCGGGAATTCGATGTGAGTGCCCGGATCGAGGATATAGGGAGTGTCGCATGGCGCAGGGCATTGTGAAGTGGTTCAACGGTGAGAAGGGCTTCGGGTTCATCGCACCCGACGACGGAACTCCGGACGTCTTCGTGCACTACTCGGAGATCTCGGGCAGTGGCTTCAAGTCGCTCGATGAGAACCAGCGTGTGGAGTTCGAGGTGGGCCAGGGACAGAAGGGCCCGCAGGCCACGAATGTGCGGGCTGTCTAACTAGTTTGCAGGACCGCATCCGGATGGGTGCGGTCCTGATTCGACTGCGAAATGAGCCTCGGCTCTGCGGGCCAGTTCGATCTGCTCGACGACGTCCAGGGATGTCGCCGCACCCATGCACAGGCCGCAGTGAGGGCCACTACGCACGCAACGAGCAGGGCTGCCACATGGCTGCGCCATTCGAGCGGCCCGACTGGCACACTCTGGTTGCTCACTGCGTCCGTGATGGTGCACGTCAGGCCGGGCCGATGCCGACTCCACCATTCTGTGATTCCGGCACCGACCCGCTCCGCGGTCTCAGGGAGGAGGCACTCATGTGGTGTCTCACGAATGCAATGCCACCGCGAGCGATTCCTCGGGGCGGAGTGATCCGCGCATTCACCTTCTTCAGGATCACGGTCAGAGCGACCACGACCCAGATAGTGACGGCGAAACCACTGGGCCCGCCGGCTGTGAAGGTCAGTGTGGCTGCCAGACCGACCAGCACCCACGACGCACAGGAGCGATCTTGCCGTGGCGCGCGATCCGGTCCATCTCGTTCAGCGAGTTGTCCACACAATGCTGTTCGTGGGCGCCGACACCACATGGTTACAGCCGACATGGGTCCCCGAACTCCGAGCCCTTCGATCCGGGAATGTCATCGCTTATTGGGCAGATGCGCCCACTGACGCCCGAGACGACACCACGTCACCGCTGATTGGCCGGCTCTGGGGAACTTTGCTCGGCGGCTCGACAACTCGACCCCCGACAGCCTGCCAACGACGACGGGCACTGTCCTCGGATTGCAGATCCGCTCTCAGCTCGACCGTGAACTCCGTCCCCACGAGTGGGCGCCGGCCCCGGCTCCGACGAGTTCCGTCGTCGGTGTTTTCGTTGGTCCCTCGTTTGCCAGTGCGTGTGTGGCGCTCAGAAGTACACGGGTATGCCGGTGGCGGTGGTGAATTCGTGGTGGCGGGCCGGCCGGTACCCTGAACCCAGGTCACCGAGCGGGCAAACTGCGCCGGAAGGACTTGCATCGTGGCGATGAGGGTGTCACGGACGATGTCCGGAGACCGCCCGCCGGGAAGGTGCAGGAGCATCACGTAGCGGCTGGTCCGCAGCAGTGGTTTCTTCCCGCGGATCAAGCCGCCGCGGACAGGCTGGTAGACGCCTGGTAGATGGTTTCGGGTGCGAGATGCAAATCGGTGAGGTGCGGAAAGTCTCGGCGCAGTCGCCGCACGATCTGCTCGGGACTCCACACCTTGTCGAGATGTCGTTGGATCCGACGCCGCAGCGTGGGGTACTTCACCAGCTTGGCCGTCTTGGATCGTGGGCGGCGCGCGCCGGCACGTTGCTGGGCCGCATACGGCCGGTACTGCCCGTCGGAAGGATCACGGTTGCGACGGATCTCGCGGCTGATCGTCGAGGGGCTCCGGTTCAACTCGCCGGCGATTGATCGAATCGAGCGGCCTTCCCGTATCCGGTCGGCGATGAGGATGCGTTCGGCAGTGCCCAGGTATCGTCCAGACTCTGTGTGCAGGTCCGACTCGCCACCGGCGGGGAACCCGGGTGACCGCCGGAGGGTTTGTGTCCGTTGCGCCACCGCTTGCCGGTGCGGTAATTGATTCCAACGATTCGGCGGGCCCCTTGACTGCTCACGCCCTTGTTCACGAGATCAAAATAGGCGCGCCGTTCCCGATGTAGTGCCTCGCCACGCGAGGGACCCCGTTGCTTCCGTATCTCGAATTCCGTCGCCACCCTGAACTGTCGGGTGTTGCTACGACCGGTGGAACCCAAGGGGTGGGACGCCGGGGCGGAGGGGGGAGCTGACGGGAGCAGGAAGGACCGATAAGCTGGTCAGTCAGCTCAGCATGCTGGTGATGGTGTCGAAGCCGAGGACGGAATCGACCGCGAGACCGACGAAGACGACGGCGAGGTAGTTGTTCGACTGCAGGAACAGCCGGAGCGGCTTGACGGCGGCTCCCCCGCGCACACTGCGGTACAGCTGATGCGCCATCAGCAGGAACCAGGCACCGGCCACGATCGTGACCGCGGCGTACACGACGCCGGCGGCGGGCACGAGAACCAGAGTGGTGACCACCATCGCCCAGCTGTAGAGGACGATCTGCTTGGTGACGTGTTCCTCGGTGGCGATCACCGGCAGCATCGGCACGCCCGCAGCCTTGTAGTCCTCCTTGTACCGCATCGCGAGGGCCCAGGTGTGGGGCGGCGTCCAGAAGAAGATGACCAGGAACAACACGATCGGTTCCCAGTCCAGCGAACCGGTGACGGCCGACCAGCCGACCAGGACCGGCATGCATCCTGCGGCGCCGCCCCAGACGACGTTCTGCCAGGTACGACGCTTGAGCACCATCGTGTAGACGAGGACGTAGAAGGCGATGGTGAGGACGACGAGACAGCCGGCGAGCAGATTGGCCCGCCACCACAGCCACAGGAACGACGCGATACCGAGCGTCACACCGAACACGAACGCGTGGGCGGTGGGCACCGCATCTCGTGCCAGCGGACGCAGTGCGGTTCGCTTCATCACCTTGTCGATGTCCGCGTCCACCACGCAATTGAGGGAGTTGGCACTGGCCGCACCCATCCATCCCCCGAACAGCGTGCTGAGGATCAGGAGGATGTCGACGCTGCCACGATCGGCCAGCAGCATCGCGGGAATGGTGGCGACCAGCAGGAGCTCGATGACTCTCGGCTTGGTCAGGGCGATGTACGCGAGAACTTTTCCCGTGGCGCGGCCGAACACCGTGTCCGGGCGGGTCACGTGGGGGGCGGCACTCGGGCTGCCGAAGCCGTGTCCGCCCGGCTGTTGCCCTGTCCGCACGTTTTCTCCTCGCACCACGCGTCATCCCACATCCGAATGCCGGTGTCTGCTTCACAAGTCGATCCCGGCAGCCGGCGTCCTACTACGAACGATGGTAGTCCGCGGTAATGCCTGAACCGAATCGACCCGGATAGGACCGCGCACTAGGCTGGAGTCGCACAAGAGGCTCACGCATCCTCAGGCTCACGTTCACCCATGTCAGGAGACTTCTGCCCGTGTCGATCACAGACGACATCCACGTCCTTACGCAACCGGTTCATCCAGCCGACTGGACCGACCTGGACACCAAGGCCGTCGACACCATTCGTGTGCTCGCCGCGGACGCGGTGCAGAAGGTGGGCAACGGCCATCCCGGCACGGCGATGAGTCTTGCCCCCCTTGCCTACACGCTCTTCCAGCGTGTCATGCGTCACGATCCGACGGATGCCGACTGGATCGGCCGCGACCGCTTCGTCCTCTCCTGCGGACACTCGAGTCTGACGCTGTACATCCAGCTGTACCTCGCCGGCTACGGCCTCGAACTCGAGGACCTGGAGTCGCTGCGCACCTGGGGTTCGAAGACCCCCGGTCACCCTGAGCACGGGCACACCCGCGGTGTCGAGATCACCACCGGGCCTCTCGGCCAGGGCCTCGCGTCGGCCGTGGGCATGGCCATGGCCGCCCGCCGTGAGCGTGGCCTGTTCGATCCGGAGCCGGCACCGGGCGAGAGCCCCTTCGATCACCACATCTACGTCATCGCCTCGGACGGCGACATCGAAGAAGGCGTCACCTCCGAGGCCTCCTCGATTGCCGGCACCCAGCAGCTCGGCAACCTGACGCTGATCTACGACGACAACAAGATTTCTATCGAGGACGACACCGCGATCGCCCTGTCCGAGGACACGGCCGCACGCTACGAGGCGTACGGCTGGCACGTCCAGGTCGTCGAGGGCGGCGAGAACGTGGTCGCGATCGAGGACGCATTACAAGCGGCACGCGAGGACACCTCCCGACCGTCACTCATCCTGCTGCGCACCATCATCGGCTACCCCGCGCCCACCAAGATGAACACCGGTGCCGCCCACGGTGCCGCACTGGGCGCCGACGAGGTCGCCGCCGTGAAGAAGGCACTCGGCTTCGACCCCGACCAGACGTTCGAGGTGGCGGACGAGGTCATCGCCCACACCCGCAAGGCGGTCGAGCGCGGAGCGCAGGCGCACAAGGAATGGCAGGCGAGCTACGACGACTGGGTCGTGCGGGCACCGGAGGGCAAGAAACTGCTCGACCGGCTCACCGGCCGCGATCTTCCGGAGGGCTGGGCGGACGTGCTCCCCACCTGGGAGCCGGACGGTAAGGGCCTGGCCACCCGAAAGGCGTCCGCCGCGGTCCTCAACGCGGTCGGACCGGTGCTGCCCGAACTGTGGGGCGGCTCGGCCGACCTCGCGGAAAGCAACAACACCACGATCAAGGGCGCCACCTCGTTCGGCCCCACATCGATCTCCACGAGCATGTGGAACGCCGAACCCTACGGCCGCACGCTGCACTTCGGTGTCCGCGAGCACGCCATGGGCTCGATCCTCAACGGCATCGCGTTGCACGGCCCCACCCGCCCGTACGGCGGCACGTTCCTGGTGTTCAGCGACTACATGCGTCCGGCTGTGCGTCTCGCCGCGATCATGAAGACGCCGGTCACCTACGTGTGGACCCACGATTCGATCGGGCTCGGCGAAGACGGCCCGACACACCAGCCGATCGAGCACCTCGCCGCGCTGCGTGCCATCCCCGGCCTGTACGTCGTCCGTCCGGGCGACGCCAACGAGACCGCACACGCGTGGCGCGCCGTGCTCGAGAAGGGTGCCGACGAGGCAACTCGTGCACCGGCGGGTCTGGCTCTCACCCGTCAGGACCTGCCGGTCCTGGAAGGAACCAGCTACGAGGGTGTGTCGCGCGGTGGTTACGTCCTCGCCGAGGCGTCCACCGGTGTTCCCGAGGTCGTCATCATCGGCACCGGCTCCGAACTGCAGCTCGCTGTGGCTGCGCGCGAGGCTCTCGAGGCCGAAGGCACGCCCACCCGGGTGGTGTCGATGCCGTGCGTCGAGTGGTTCGATGCCCAGGACGTGGCCTACCGCGACAGCGTGCTGCCGCCCACGGTCAAGGCCCGCGTGGCAGTCGAGGCCGGCATTTCGATGCCGTGGTACCGGTTCGTCGGCGACGCAGGTGAGATCGTCTCGATCGAGCACTTCGGGGCGTCCGCCGACCACAAGACCCTGTTCCGCGAGTTCGGCTTCACCGCCGAGGCCGTCACCGCGGCCGCACAGCGCTCGCTCGCACGTGTGAAGGGATGAATACAATGACCCAGAACGCCAATCTGAAGAAGCTGTCCGAGGCCGGTGTCTCGGTGTGGCTGGACGACCTCTCGCGAGATCGAATCGAGTCGGGCAACCTTGCCGAGCTCATCGCCACGAGGAGTGTCGTGGGTGTCACCACCAACCCGTCGATCTTCCAGGCCGCGCTGAGTAAGGGCCACGTCTACGACGCGCAGGTCAACGAACTGGCCGCACGCGGCGCCGACGTCGAGGCCACGGTCCGCACGATCACCACCGACGACGTGCGCGCCGCGTGCGACGTGCTCGCCCCGCAGTACGAGGCGAGCCACGGCGTCGACGGACGGGTGTCGATCGAGGTCGATCCGCGGTTGGCCCACGACGCCGACAAGTCCGTCGCGCAGGCAGTCGAACTGTGGAAGATCGTCGATCGCCCCAACCTGTTCATCAAGATTCCCGCCACCGAAGCCGGCATCCCGGCCATCGCCAAGGTGATCGGTGAGGGCATCAGCGTCAATGTCACCCTGATCTTCTCGGTCGAGCGGTACGAGCTGGTGATGGGCGCCTACCTCGACGGTCTCGAGGCCGCCAAGACTGCGGGCCACGATCTGTCGCGCATCCATTCGGTCGCCTCGTTCTTCGTGTCCCGCGTGGACACCGAGATCGACAACCGGCTCACCACGATCGGCACGCCGGCGGCACTGGAGCTGCGCGGTAAGGCCGGTGTCGCGAATGCTCGCCTCGCCTACGCCGCCTACCAGCAGGTGTTCGAGGTGCAGCCGCGCTTCCAGGCTCTCCTCGCGGACGGCGCCCGGCCGCAGCGGGCACTCTGGGCCTCGACTGGTGTCAAGAACCCGGACTATCCGGACACGTTGTACGTCACCGAACTCGTGGCGCCGAACACGGTCAACACGATGCCGGAGAAGACCCTCGAGGCCGTCGCCGACCACGGCAGCATCGTCGGCGACACGGTGTCCGGCACCGCGGTGGAGTCGCAGCAAGTGTTCGACAAGCTCGCTGGGGTGGGGATCGACCTCACGGACGTTTTCCTCGTACTCGAGAACGAAGGCGTCGACAAGTTCGAGGTGTCGTGGAACGAGCTCCTCGAGGCCACGGCGGAGCAACTACGGGCTGCGACCGAAAAGGCGGAGCAACTACGGGCTGCGACCGAAAAGTCGGAGCAGCTCCGCGCGGCGGGGCAGAAGAGCTGACGCGTGAGCGAGTCCGGAGCGTCAGAACACTGGATCAATCCACTCCGCGACGGTAGGGACAAGCGCCTACCACGAATTGCCGGGCCGTGCGCGTTGGTGATCTTCGGTGTCACCGGGGATCTCGCGCGGCGGAAGTTGATGCCCGCCATCTACGACCTGGCCAATCGTGGTCTTCTGCCGCCCGGATTCGCTCTCGTCGGTTTCGCCCGGAGGGACTGGGCCGCCGAGGATTTCGGCAAGGTCGTGCACGACGCCGTACGCGCGCATTCGCGTACCCCGTTCCGGGAGGATGTCTGGGATCGTCTCGCCGAGGGCCTGCGTTTCGTGCAGGGCAGCTTCGACGACCCCGCCTCGTTCGAGGAACTCGCGTCCACCCTTGCAATGCTCGAACGAGAACGTGGGACCGGCGGGAACCACGGGTTCTATCTCGCGATTCCGCCCGGCGCCTTCCCGTTGGTCCTCACACAGCTGTCCGAGGCCGGTCTCGCCCAGTCGACGGACAGCCAGTGGCGCCGCGTGGTCATCGAGAAGCCGTTCGGCCACGATCTCGCCAGCGCCCGTGAACTCAATGCCGTGGTCAATCAGGTGTTTCCCGAGGACACGGTCTTTCGTATCGACCACTATCTCGGCAAGGAAACCGTTCAGAACATCCTGGCGTTGCGGTTCGCCAATCAGTTGTTCGATCCGATCTGGAACGCCCACTACGTCGACCACGTCCAGATCACCATGGCGGAGGACATCGGGCTGGGCGGCCGGGCCGGATATTACGACGGCATCGGCGCGGCTCGAGATGTCATCCAGAACCATCTCCTCCAGCTCCTCGCGTTCACCGCGATGGAGGAGCCGATCAGCTTCGAACCCTCGGAACTGCAGGCGGAGAAGATCAAGGTGCTGTCCGCCACGCGGCTCGCAGAACCTCTCGACGAAACCACCGCCCGCGGCCAGTACGCCGGCGGCTGGCAGGGTGGACTCCCCGTCGTCGGGTTGCAGGACGAGACGGGATTCGCCGCCAACTCCACCACCGAGACCTTCGCCGCGATCACTCTGGAGGTGGATACCCGGCGCTGGGCGGGGGTGCCGTTCTACCTGCGCACCGGGAAGCGTCTGGGCCGTCGTGTCACCGAGATCGCTGTGGTCTTCAAGCGGGCACCACATCTTCCGTTCGATCAGACGATGACCGAGGAACTCGGCCAGAACGCTCTGGTCATCCGGGTACAGCCGGACGAGGGCGTCACCATGCGCTTCGGCTCCAAGGTGCCGGGGTCGAGTATGGAAGTGCGCGACGTCAACATGGATTTCAGTTACGGGCAGGCGTTCACCGAATCATCTCCGGAGGCCTACGAGCGGCTGATTCTCGACATGTTGCTCGGTGAGCCGTCGCTGTTCCCGGTGAACGCCGAGGTGGAGCTGTCCTGGGAGATCCTCGACCCGGTGCTCGAGGCGTGGGCGGCGGAGGGCAAGCCCGAACCGTACGAGGCCGGCACCTGGGGGCCGCCGTCCGCGGACGAAATGATGCACCGCACCGGTCGCGAATGGAGAAGGCCGTAGATGATCATCGACATTCCCTCGACCACGACCGGGCAGGTCAACAAGAAGCTCGTCGAACTCCGCAAGACCGGTGGCGCGGTGACGTTGGGCCGAGTTCTCACACTCGTGGTGTGCACGCGCGACAGTGCGAATTCCGAAGACATCATCGACGCAGCCAACGAGGCGAGCCGCGAGCATCCGTGTCGAGTAATCGTCGTAGCACGGGGATCGCGCGACGCGGCGCCCCGACTGGACGCCCAGATCCGTGTGGGCGGTGACGCAGGCGCCTCGGAGGTCGTGGTGCTTCGCCTGTTCGGAGAACTCGCCGACCACGAGAGCAGTGTGGTGGTGCCGTTCCTTCTTCCGGACACGCCGGTGGTCGCGTGGTGGCCCGAGACGGCGCCAGCTGTTCCCGCACGAGACCCGGTGGGCAAGCTTGCGATCCGGCGCATCACCGACGCCACGGACCGCGCGGACCCTGCCGCCGAGATCAAGGGACGTCTCGCGTCCTACACGGCCGGCGACTCCGATCTGGCCTGGAGCCGCATCACATACTGGCGTGCGCTCCTCGTCTCCGCGGTGGACCAGCCGCCGCACTCGCCGATCACATCCGCGGTCGTGTCGGGTCTGACCGACGAACCGGCCGTCGACATGATCGCGGGTTGGCTGGCGAGCCGTCTCGACGTGCCGGTCACGCGGCGGGCGGGGTCACTGTTCGTGGAACTGCGGTTCGCCGACGACGGCGTGCTGACGATCAGCCGGCCGCAGTCCGGAACCACCGCAACTCTCAGCCGCACGGGCAAACCGGACGCACTGGTTGCCCTGGGGAGACGTGAAACACGGGACTGTCTGGCCGAGGAACTGCGTCGGCTGGACGCGGACGAGGTCTACGAGGCCGCCCTCGCCGGACTGACGAAGGTGACGTATGAGTGACATTCATGTGGAAGTCCATCCCGACATCGACACCTTGGTTGCGGAGGCAGCTCGTCGATTCGTCGACACGGTCGTCGCAGCGCAGAAGACGCGCGGCATCGCGTCGGTGGTGCTCACCGGTGGCGGAACCGGGATCGGGCTGCTCGAGAAGGTCCGAGAGAGTCCCGGGGCCATCGACTGGCGGGCTCTCGACGTCTTCTGGGGCGACGAGCGTTTCCTGCCCGCCGGTGATCCGGAACGAAACGAGGTACAGGCGCGGGCTGCTCTGCTCGATCACGTCGACGTCGACCCGGATCGGGTGCACACCATGCCGGTGTCCGACGGGATCTACGAGGGCGATCCGGAAGCGGCTGCAGCGGCGTACACCCAGGTGCTCGGCGCGCATGCCGGCGGCCGGCAGGTTCCGGTCTTCGACGTCCACCTCCTCGGAATGGGCGGTGAGGGGCACATCAATTCGCTGTTTCCCGACACGGATGCCGTACGCGAGGAACAGCGGTTCGTCGTTGCCGTCACCGACTCCCCCAAACCACCGGCTGTTCGCGTCACGCTGACACTGCCCGCCGTCCGGCATGCGGACGAGGTTTGGCTGATCGTGTCCGGCCGATCGAAGGCCGAGGCGGTGGCCGCCGCGGTGGCCGGCGCCCCACCGGTGGAGGTTCCGGCGTCCGGTGCCCGTGGACTCACGGCCACCCGCTGGTTTCTCGACACGGCGGCTGCTTCCCTGTTGCCCTGCTGACCGCTCTCTCATCGCCCGGGATCCTCGTCTTCGTCGGCCGGTATCGCGGCCGGCGGGCGGGGATCGGTCTCGGTCGGCAGCCGAGTTACCTCACAACCGGCGATCGACCTCCTCGTCGACCGTGGCCCGCACACCCCTGACCCCTGCCGGCCCACTCCCCCACGCCGGTACCGGGAACCCCCTACGCAGTGCCTCATCCGTCACCCCATTCCGAGTTGGACGCCCGAGCCGGAGTCTCGAGCCCTTTCCCCGTTCGACGCAGGCGGCACCCATTCGGTTCCCACCCACACAAGGAGACGTCCACCCTCTCGGGCGCCGTGTCGGACAGATGATCATCCGCTGTTACGCAGTGCGGTCGCGAGGCCGTTCATCGTCAGCTGGATTCCTCGTCGGACCTCGTCGCTGTCATCTCCCGCACGGTAGCGCCGCAACAGTTCCACCTGCAGATGGTTGAGCGGTTCGAGATAGGGGAAACGGTTGTGCACCGACCTCTCCAGGCCCGGGTTGTCGGCGAACAGGGTGTCGTTGCCGGTGACGGCCTTGTACATGCGGATGGTGCGCTCATGCTCCGCAGCGATCTTCCCGAAGACCCGTTCGCGCAGATCGCGGTCGGGGACCAGTTCCGCATATCGGGCGGCGAGACCCATGTCGGATTTGGCCATCACCATTGCCAGGTTCGACAGCACGGTCCGGAAGAACGGCCACTGCCGGTACAGCCCCGACAGGGCGACTACCTTGTCGGTGTCGCCGTTCGTCCACTCCTCGAACGCCGTTCCTGTCCCGTACCAACCGGGCAGCATCACCCGCGACTGGCTCCACGACAGCACCCACGGAATGGCGCGGAGATCCGAGATGGACGTCGTCTGCTTCCGGGAGGCGGGGCGACTACCGATGTTGAGGGCACCGATCTCCGCCACCGGCGTCGACATCTCGAAGTACTGCACGAAACCTGGTGTCTCGTGCACTAATTCGCTGTACGCGCGGCGGGCCCGTGCGGCCAGGTCGTCGAGAATGAGGTAGGCGGGTTCGGCGTCGTCGCCGAGGCCCTCGATGTCGAGCAGGGTGGCCTCGAGTGTGGCCGCCAGCAGGGTCTCGAGGTTTCGCTGCGCCAGGCGCGGCTCCGCGTACTTGGCGGCGATCACCTCGCCCTGTTCGGTGATACGGAGTGACCCGGCGACGGCGCCGGGAGGCTGCGCCAGGATGGCCTCGTAACTGGGTCCACCGCCACGCCCGACGGTGCCGCCGCGACCGTGGAACAACCGCAATCGAATTCCCGTCTTACGCGCGGCATCGACCAGATCGAGTTCGGCGCGGTACAGTGCCCAGTTGGCAGCGAGGTACCCGCCGTCCTTGTTGGAATCGGAGTAGCCGAGCATCACCTCCTGAGCGTCGCCCCGCGACGCCACCAGTGCGCGGTACACCGGCACCTCGAGAGTGGCTTCGAGTGTCGCCGCACCCTGCTGCAAGTCCTCGATCGTTTCGAAGAGCGGCACGATTCCCATCGGACACGTGGGTTCGTGTCCCGCCCCCGGATCGAGTAGGCCCACTTCCTTCAGGAGAACCGCGGCCTCCAACATGTCGCTCACCGATGTGCACATGCTGATGATGAAGTTCGGAACAGCATTCGCGCCGAGGGCCCGCACCGCCTCCGCGCCGGCGGCGAGGATGGCGAGTTCCTTGGTGGTCAGCTCACCGAACTCCGCCTGTGGCGTCGTCAGTGGCCGTCTCGTGGACAGCTCCGCCGACAGCAACTCCACCCGTTGCTCCTCGCTCAACGAGGTGTAGTCCTCATGGACGCCGGCCCACGACAGCAGTTCGGCGACGACGGTCTCGTGCACTTCCGAGTTCTGTCGCATGTCGAGGCCCGAGAGGTGGAACCCGAACACCTCCACCGACTCCCGGAGCCGGGCGAGGCGATCGTCCGCGATCGCCCCGTCGCCACTCCGGCGCAGCGAGTCGTCGACGACGTCGAGTTGGTCGAGCATCTCGCGCGGCGTCTCGTAGGGTGCCAGCCCGAGGTCGAGCCCATGGTCGGGCACGGCGCCGAGGATCCGTTGTGCCGTCGCGGTGAGCCGCCCCCGTATCCCGCGCACCGCGCGCCGATAAGGCTCGTCCGCCCGGAACGGCGATTCGTCCTTCGAGTCGGCGGCAAGGAGGTCGAGAGCCGGTGTCATGGTGACGAGCCGGGCCGACATCGACAACTCACGTTCGAGGGTCGCGAGATGTTCGAGGTGGTGGGCGATGGCGGTGGCGGCGGCACGCTGCGTGGCCTGCCGGACGACATCATCGGTGACGTACGGATTGCCGTCCCGGTCGCCGCCGATCCACGAACCCGGGCGCAGGATCGGTTCCCGTCCGAGATCCGCGTCGGGCCAGCGCGCCTGCAACGCGTCCCGCACCTCCGCGTTGATCTGGGGAACCACCTCGAACAGCGCAGCGTCGTAATAGCGCAACCCCACCTCGATCTCGTCCTGAATACGCAACCGCGACAGGCGGATCAGAGCGGTCTGCCACAGCGTGAGGATCTGGCGGCGCACCCGGACGTCCACCTCCGCGAGTTCGGCGTCGGTGAGTGCGGTGCGTTCCCGGTAGCGCATCAGCTCGGTGATGCGCGTCTGCGTTTCGAACACCGTCCGGCGGCGGGTTTCGGTGGGGTGTGCGGTGATGACCGGCGAAACCAGTGCGTTGCGCAAGGCTTCGGCGACTACCGCACTGTCGAGGTGGACGGCGTCCAGTTTCGCGTAGGTGGCGGCCAGGGTACTGTCCGGGGCCGGTTCGCCGGCCGCGATATGGACGGCACGCCTGCGTTCCCGGTGAATGTCCTCGGCAAGATTTGCCAGCAACGCGAAGTGGCTGAAAGCTCGAATGACAGGGATGGCGTCGTCGGTGGACACCTGTGAGAACAGTTCTGCTAGTTCGGCCCGGTCGATCTCGGAACGACGGACGCGAAACGATTCGACGCGCGCCTTCTCGACCAGATCGAAGACCTGATCCCCCGCCTGTTCCCGGATGATCTCACCTAGGATTCCACCCAGCAGACGAATGTCTTCACGGAGCGGTTCGGTGGCCTCACGGGGCGTTTCGGTCATGCTCCCAGTATCGACCGGGGCCGTCGGCCCCGCAGGGCGAAGCCGGCCGGTGGATCAGCCGAACTTGATCTCCAGGCCGATGCCGACGATGGCGATCACCCAGATCAGGCCGGTGAAGACGGTGAGACGATCGAGGTTCTTCTCGACCACGGTGGAACCGGACAGGCTCGACTGGACGCCGCCACCGAAGAGGCTGGACAGTCCGCCGCCCTTACCACGGTGCAGGAGCACCAGCAGGATCAGCAGCAAGCTGGTGACGACCAGCAAGATATCCAGGAACAGTTCCATGTCTGTCTACGTCCACCCATCCAGAAGCTACAGCGACAACTTCGTACACCCTACAGGCGCGGCGCACCTGTGCACCCTTCCGGTAGCGACTGCCACCGGAAGGGTGCACGAGTGACGTAGCCGCCTACGGCAACGGGCCGCCTGCGGCAATCGCCGACAGCGTGGCGAATTCGTCCGCCTTGAGGGACGCACCACCCACGAGGGCGCCGTCCACGTCCGACTTCCCGACGATTTCGCCGACGTTCTTGGCGTTGACGCTGCCGCCGTAGAGCACTCTGACCGACGACGCCACTGCGGGAGATGCCAGCTTTCCGAGTTCCTCGCGGATCGCGTTGCACACTTGCTGCGCGTCGGCTGCCGACGCCACCTTGCCGGTGCCGATGGCCCACACGGGTTCGTACGCGATGACGACCTTGGCGATGTCCTCTTCGGACAGCCCGGCGAGTGAGCCCTGCAACTGCTCGACGTTGTATGCCACGTGGTCGCCGGCCTCGCGGATCTCCAAGCCCTCGCCGATGCAGACGATCGGGGTGATTCCGTTCTTCAGCGCTGCCTTGGTCTTGGCCAGGACAGTCTCGTTGTCCTCACCGTGCAGGGTCCGCCGTTCGGAGTGACCGACGATGACGTACGTGCAGCCCAGCTTGGCAAGCATCGAGCCGCTGATCTCGCCGGTGAAGGCACCCGCGTCGTGAGCAGACACGTCCTGAGCGCCGTAGGTGAGCAGGAGTTTGTCGCCCTCGATCAACGTCTGCACGCTGCGGATGTCGGTGAACGGCGGAATGACCGTCACGTCGACCTTGTCGAAATACTTTGCCGGGAGCGAGAAGGCGATCTTCTGAACCAGCGCGATGGCTTCGAGGTGGTTCAGATTCATCTTCCAGTTGCCGGCGATGAGGGGCTTGCGTGCCATCAGTCCTCCAGAACCGAGATGCCGGGCAGTACCTTGCCCTCGAGGTACTCGAGGGACGCACCACCGCCGGTCGAGATGTGCGAGAAGCCGTCCTCGGGGAGCCCGAGCAGACGCACCGCCGCTGCGGAGTCACCGCCGCCGACGACGCTGAACGCGCCCTTGCCGGTCGCTTCGATGATCGATTCGGCCACGCCCTTGGTGCCTGCCGCGAACTTCTCGAACTCGAACACACCCATGGGACCGTTCCAGAACACCGTCTTGGCCCCGGTGAGGATCGCCGCGAAACGCTTCACCGATGCCGGGCCGATGTCCAGACCCATCCAGCCGTCGGGAATCTCGAGCACGGACACGGTTTTCGCCTCGGCATCCGCGGAGAACGCATCGGCGATCACGACGTCCCGCGGAATGTGGATCACATCGCCGAAGCGCTCCAGCAGCCCCTTGCAGGTGTCGATCATCGACTCCTCGCACAGCGAGTTGCCGACCGGGACGCCTTGAGCGGCGAGGAATGTGTAGAACATTCCCCCACCGATCACCAGGGTGTCGACCTTGGGGGCCAGCGCCTCGATCACCGCAAGCTTGTCCGACACCTTCGAACCGCCGAGCACCACCGCATACGGGCGCTCCGGATCCTGCGTGAGCTTGCCGAGAACCTCGACCTCAGCGGCGACGAGCGCGCCCGCGTAGTGCGGGAGCAGCTTCGCCACGTCGTACACCGACGCCTGCTTGCGGTGGACGACCCCGAATCCGTCGGACACGAAGGCGCCGTCGTCACCGACGAGTTCGACCAGAGCCTGAGCGAGCTTGGTGCGCTCCGCGTCGTCCTTGCTGGTTTCCCGCGGATCGAAACGGATGTTCTCGAGCAGGAGAACGTCCCCGTCGGTCAAACCCTCCGAACGCGCCAGCGCATCCTGGCCGACGACATCGCCGGCGAGCTGGACGTTGCGGCCCAGCACGTCGGCGAGCTTGACGGCCACGGGAGCGAGGGACAGCGCGGGGTCGGGTTCACCCTTGGGCCGGCCCAGGTGAGCGGTCACGATCACCTTCGCGCCCGCCTCCGCCAATGCCTTCAGCGTCGGCGCGGACGCGATGATGCGTCCGGGATCGGTGATCTGATCACCGTCGAGCGGAACGTTGAGGTCCGAGCGCACCAGCACACCGCGCCCCTCCACCCCGGCGTTCAGCAGATCCTGGAGAGTCTGAACAGCCACTGTTATCCGACCTTCGCTCAGAGAGACTTGGCGACGAGGCCGATGAGGTCGGCCAGACGGTTGGAGTAACCCCACTCGTTGTCGTACCAGGAGACGATCTTGGCCTGGTCGTCGATGACCTTGGTGAGCCCGGAGTCGAAGATCGAGGAGTGCGGATCGGTGACGATGTCGGACGACACGATGGGAGCGTCCGTGTACTTGAGAATGCCCTTCAGCGGTCCCTCTGCGGCAGCCTTCATCGCAGCGTTGATGTCCTCGACGCTGGCCGACTTCTTCAGTTGGGCGGTGAGGTCGGTGACAGAGCCGGTGGGGATCGGCACGCGCAGTGCGTAACCGTCGAGCTTGCCGAGCAGCTGCGGAAGCACCAGGCCGATGGCCTTGGCCGCACCGGTGCCGGTGGGGACGACGTTGAGGGCCGCGGCGCGGGCCCGACGCAGGTCGCTGTGCGGGCCGTCCTGCAGGTTCTGGTCCTGGGTGTAGGCGTGGACCGTGGTCATCAGGCCCTTGACGATGCCGAACTCGTCGTCGAGCACCTTGGCGATGGGGCCGAGGCAGTTGGTGGTGCACGAGGCGTTCGAGATGATGTTCTGGCTGCCGTCGTACTTGTCATCGTTGACGCCCATCACGATGGTGATGTCCTCGCCCTTGGCGGGCGCCGAGATGATGACCTTCTTGGCGCCGGCGTCGAGGTGACCCTTCGCCTTGGCCGCATCGGTGAAGATGCCGGTGGACTCGACGACGACGTCGACACCGAGCTCACCCCAGGGCAGCTCGGCCAGCGGGCCGCGGTGCGCGAGTGCCTTGATCTTGCGGTCACCGACCACGATGGTGTCATCGCCCTCGAGCGACACGTCGTACGGAAGGCGACCCAGGATCGAGTCGTACTTCAGGAGATGCGCCAGCGTCGCGTTGTCCGTGAGGTCGTTGACCGCCACAATCTCGATGTCGGTGGTTCCCAGCGCCTTCTGCGCATCCACCGCCCTGAAGAAGTTACGTCCGATACGGCCGAAGCCGTTTACGCCTACCCGGACAGTCACAATCTGCTCCTTTGCGCACGATTCTGGTGTACAGCTCTGCTGCTCCCGCACCACTCCAGGTCCACGTGTGCGTGGCCGGGCGCGAGGGTTCATCGGTCGATGTGCGTCTTACCCTAGTGCGCGGGATCTCACCTTGCGCACTCCGCCCACGCACCGGGCGTCCCGTCGGTGGGACAAGGTGCGGCGTCGGCAGTCAGGCGTCGTCGAGCAGGTCCGCGGTGACGGCCGACTCTGTGTCGGGGATGCCGGTCTCCTTGGCCTTGCGATCGGCCATCGACAGGAGCCGGCGGATCCGTCCGGCAACGGCATCCTTGGTCATCGGAGGGTCCGCCAGCTGGCCGAGTTCCTCGAGCGAGGCCTGCCGATGCTCGACCCGGAGATGCCCCGCGGCCGCCAGATGGTCGGGGACCTCGTCACCCAGGATCTCGAGCGCCCGCTCCACCCTCGCGGCGGCGGCGACAGCAGCACGCGCCGAGCGCCGCAGGTTGGCGTCGTCGAAGTTGGCGAGACGGTTGGCGGTGGCCCGCACTTCCCGGCGCATCCGGCGTTCTTCCCACACGAGCCGGGTGTCCTGCGCGCCCATCCGGGTCAGCAACGCACCGATGGCTTCGCCGTCGCGGATCACCACTCGGTCGGTGCCACGGACCTCGCGCGCCTTGGCGGAGATTCCGAGACGGCGGGCCGCTCCGACGAGTGCGAGCGCCGCCTCGGGTCCGGGGCAGCTGACTTCGAGGGCGGACGACCGGCCGGGTTCGGTGAGCGAACCGTGCGCGAGGAATGCACCGCGCCATGCGGCCTCCGCGTCGGCGACGCTGCCACCGACCACCTGTGCGGGCAGGCCACGAACCGGTCGTCCACGCAGGTCGAGCAACCCGGTCTGGCGGGCGAGTGCCTCCCCCTCCTTCGCCACGCGCACGATGTATCGGGACGACTTGCGCAACCCACCTGCGCTCAGGACATGGACGTCCGCACTGTAGGTGAAGAGGTCGAAGATCTCCCGCCGCAGACGGCGTGCGGTGGAGCCGAGATCCACCTCGGCCTCGACCACAACCCGCCCCCCGACGATGTGCAGTCCCCCGGCGAACCGCAGCAGCGACGACACTTCGGCCTTCCGGCAACTCACGCGAGTGATGACGAGACGACTGAGTTCGTCTTTGACCTCTGCTGTCATTGCCACGAAGCGCTCTTCCTTTCGTCTGGTGCCCCGGCCGTGTCGGCCGCTGAAGCCCCGGCCGTGTCGGCCTGTGCTGCCCCGGCCGTGTCGGCCTGTGCTGCCTGGGCCCCGTCGCTTTCCCGGGATCCCGGATCAGGATCGTGCCAGAGCTTTTCGAGAACGGAGGCAAGTTTGCCCGCGTGATGTGTATGTGTACCGTTTTCCGCCACATCGGCGTACACGACGCGTGCCCCGATCTGGCCCGCGGCGCGGGCCAGATGTTCACGCTCTCGTCCGGGCGGCACCGATCCCGAATCCACCACGACGTAATCGACGGTGAGATCGGGTGCGTGCTGGCACAGTACGTGCAGGTGACGTTCGGTGGAAAATCCCGCGGTCTCCCCCGGCTCCGGGGCGAGGTTGAGGACCAGCACCTTCCGTGCCTTGGTTTCGATCAGAGTATCGAGTAGTTCCGGCACGAGGACGTGCGGGATCACGCTGGAGAACCAGGATCCGGGACCGAGCACCACCATGTCGGCGATCTCGATGGCGCGCACCGCGTCGGGGCACGCCGGCGGATTGGCCGGCAGCAGACGTACTCGCCGCACCTTTCCCGGAGTGGTGGCCACCGCGACCTGACCACGAATACACCGGCCGACTCGTGGGTCGGCCTCGAGACCCTGGACGTCTGCCTCGATGTCCAGGGCGATCGGTGACATCGGCAGCACCCGGCCGTTGATACGCAGGAGTTTGGCGAGTTCGTCCAGGGCTGCCACGGGATCACCGAGCACCTCGGTGAGTCCGGCCAGCATGAGATTGCCCACCGAATGCCCGGCGAGTGCTCCGATCCCCCCGAATCGATGCTGGATGGTGTCCGTCCAGTCCTGGACGTCGGGATCGTCGGCGGCGAGAGCGGCAAGCGCCATCCGCAGGTCACCCGGTGGAATCACACCGAGTTCGGAGCGTAACCGGCCCGAGGATCCTCCGTCGTCGGCCACGGTGACGACAGCCGTGACGGAACGGCTGAGCCTTCGCGCCGCGCTGAGCGTGGCGAACAATCCATGCCCCCCACCGAGGGCCACCATCACCGGCGAGTCGTCCGGTTCGCTCATTCGCGCCCCAGATCCCGGTGAACGACACGCACACCCAGTCCAGAGTCCTTCTCGAGACGGCTTGCCAACGCCTCCGACATCGCGACACTGCGATGCTTTCCGCCGGTGCAACCCACCGCGACAGTCATGTAACGCTTCCCCTCCCGGCGATACCCGGCGATCGTGAGATCGAGCAGATGGTGATAGGTGATCAGATAGTCTTCCGCACCTTCCTGCGACAGCACGTAGTCCCGCACCGGCGCACTCTGGCCGGTATGCGGGCGCAGGTCCGGGATCCAGTGCGGGTTGGGCAGGAACCGGACGTCGCACACCAGGTCTGCGTCCATCGGAAGACCGTACTTGAAACCGAACGATTGGATCGTTACCTGCAGCGTGCGGTGCGCTGCGTCGCCGAACGAGTCCTCGATCTTGTGCCGCAACTGATGCGCAGCAAGGGCGGACGTATCGATCACGAGGTCGGCCGCGGCCTTCACCTTCGCGAGCTGGTCACGTTCGGCGGCGATGCCCTCGGACAGTGTGCCCTCCGCCCCACCCCCGGACAGCGGGTGGCTTCGCCGGACCTGTTCGAACCTTCGGACCAGCACCTCGTCGGACGCGTCGAGGTACAGGACCCTTGTGTGTACCGGCTTGCTCTGGAGTTCGGTCAGGACCGAACCGAGGTCACCGGTGAACAGCCGGCTACGCACGTCGATGACGACGGCGAGCCGCTCGAGGCGTGAATCCGACTCCAGGCTCAGGTCCACCATCCGTGAGATCAAACCCGGCGGCAGATTGTCGGCCACGTACCATCCGAGATCCTCGAGGACCTTGGCTGCGGTCTGCAATCCGGCGCCCGAAAGTCCCGTGACGAGAAGGAAGTCCATCGGCCGGCCCCGGGGTGGGCGGCCACCCCCCGCGTGCTGATCGTTCACTCGACACTCTGCCCTGTCCGTTGCGAATCGCTGCGTCCTGCTGCGGTGGCCGGCCCGTTCGGCGCGGTCCCGTGGCGATCGGGTACATCATCCCCCACTACCGCGACGTCCGCAGACGGTTCTACGGCGCCGAGCGCCGCGAGCACCGCCCTGGCGGTTGCGGTACCGATCCCCGGCACAGCGGTGATCTCCTCGACGGACGCCTGCTCGAGACGTGCAACGGACCCGAAGTGCGTCACGAGCGCGGTGCGCCGCGCCTCGCCGAGGCCGCGGACCGAGTCGAGTGCCGACGCCGTCATGCGCCGGGACCTCTTGCTTCGGTGGAACGTGATCGCGAACCGGTGCGCCTCGTCCCGGACCCGCTGCAGCAGGTACAGCGATTCACTCGTGCGCGGGAGAATCACCGGATCCTCCTCACCCGGCACCCATACCTCTTCGAGTCGCTTGGCCAGCCCGATCACCGCTATGTCGGTGATACCCAGTTCGTCGAGGACCGCGGAAGCCGCGGCGACCTGAGGGGCGCCGCCGTCCACGACGAACAGATTCGGCGGATAGGCGAATCGTCTCGGCCGGCCGGTGCTCGGGTCGATGGCCGCCTCGGGTGCGAGGTCTCCGCCGTCCCCGCCCTGAGCCGCGACGGCGCCCGCCTCGGCCCGCAGCACACCGACGTCCCGGTTGTGCCGGAGGAAACGGCGTCTGGTGACCTCCGCGATACTCGCCACGTCGTCGGAACGCCCGTCACCCGCCGCCTCCTTGATCGCGTAGTGCCGGTAGTCGGACTTGCGGGGCAGACCGTCCTCGAAGACCACGAGGGACGCCACCACATCGGTGCCCTGCACGTGGCTGATATCCACGCATTCGATGCGAAGGGGAGCGGAATCGAGGTCCAGTGCCTCCTGGATTCCCTGCAGCGCCGCCGACCGCGAGGTGAAGTCACCCGCGCGCCGCAACTTGTGCTGAGCGAGCGCTTCCAGCGCGTTGCGTTGCACGGTCTCGGCAAGCGCCTTCTTGTCTCCGCGCTGCGGCACCCGTATCCGGACCGCCGATCCGCGCAGTCCGCTGAGCCACTCCTGCACCTGCTCCACGTCGGGCGGCAGGACGGGTACCAGCACTTCGCGTGGGACTGCGTTGGTGCCTGCCTCGGCGTCGGCGGCACCGGACAGGGTCGCCTGCTCACCGTAGAACTGGGTGAGGAACTGTTCCACCAGCAGCGGCAGGTCGGATCCGGCCTCGGAATCGACCGTCGCCCAGTCGATCACGTCGCCTGCCTTCTCCACCACCCAGCCACGCTGGCCCCGGACTCGGCCGCCGCGGACATGGAACACCTGCACCGCAGCCTCGAGTTCGTCTGTCGCGAACGCCACGAGATCGGCATCGGTACCGTCCCCGAGCACCACAGCCTGCTTCTCCAGTGCCCGGCGCAGAGCGGCGACGTCGTCCCGCAGTCGAGCGGCATGCTCGAAGTCGAGTTCCTCGGACGCCTTGTGCATGCGCGCCTCGATCTCGCGGACGAGCCTGTCGGTCTTGCCAGACAGGAAGTCGCAGAAGTCCACCACGATCTGGCGGTGCTCGGCCGGCGACACCCGTCCGACGCACGGGGCCGAGCACTTGTCGATGTATCCGAGCAGGCAGGGCCGGCCGATCTGAGTGTGACGCTTGAACACCCCGGCGGAGCAGGTCCGGGCCGGAAATACCCGGAGCAGCAGGTCGAGCGTCTCGCGGATCGCCCACGCGTGCGAGTAGGGCCCGAAGTAGCGCACACCCTTGCGCCGCGGACCGCGGTACACGAACAGCCGCGGGAACTCCTCGTTCAAGGTGACGGCCAGCACCGGGTAGGTCTTGTCGTCCCGGTAACGGACGTTGAATCGGGGATCGAATTCCTTGATCCAGTTGTACTCGAGTTGGAGTGCCTCCACCTCGGTGCTCACGACCGTCCACTCGACGCTGCCCGCGGACGTCACCATCTGCCGGGTACGCGGATGCAGGGTGGAGACGTCCGCGAAGTAAGAACTCAGGCGTGATCGGAGACTCTTCGCCTTACCGACATAGATGACCCTGCCGTGTGGGTCGCGGAACTTGTAGACCCCCGGCGCCACCGGAATGGTTCCGGGCGCGGGGCGATATGTCGAAGGATCGGGCACTCCTCCACGTTAGTCGGCGCCACCGACCGTCCCCGCAGCAGCGACCCCACCAGGTGTCACCGTCAGGACGGGGCGAACTCCGCTTCCGCCTCCCGAAAGCGGCGAACCGCGTCGACGGCGTACTCCCGATCATTGGACTGGATCGCCATCACCGAGATGTGTTCGTCGTCGGGAAGCTCGAGGCGCGCCCACGCCGCGCCATCCGGAAAGGACAGGCCCAGGCACAGATCCCAGTCCACGATCCGCTCGCCGAGCACATTGCGTACCGCCACTCCACGGCGGCTCACCCGCAGTCGCGGACGGGTGAGAAGAAGTACCGCAGCGGCGAGCAGGCAGCCGATCCCGGCGAAGGCGAGTTGGTCGGCAAGCCTGAAGTACACACCCGTCGATTCTCCACGCAGGAGTATCGCGAACGTCACATGAACCACGACGAGGAAGACCGCCGCCGCAATCGCCCACCGCTTCGACTTGCGCGGGGTCGCGACCAGTTCCCACTCGGTGCCGGTGTCGTCGGAGGTCACCGCTCGCCCCGATTCACGCGAAGGATTTCTCGACGCGGCCCCGGCGCAGCCGGGCCAGCGTGACCGCGGTGTCGAGTGCGGCGGCGCAGGCCTGCCCGCCCTTGTCCTCGACGGAGCCCGGAAGCCCGCTGCGATCGATAGCCTGCTGTTCGGTGTCGGTCGTCAGCACACCGTTGCCCACGGGGGTGCTCTCGTCGAGAGAGACCCGCGTGAGCCCGGCGGTCACCGCGTCGCACACGTACTCGAAGTGCGGGGTACCGCCGCGGATCACGACGCCGAGCGCCACGACTGCGTCATGTGTTCGTGCCAGCTGCTGCGCCACCACGGGAAGCTCGATCGCTCCGGCGACGCGAACGAGCGTGACGTTCTTCACGTTCGCCTCCGCGGCCACCCGCTGCGCACCATCGACGAGTGCATCGGAGATCGTGGCGTGCCAGCTCCCGGCGACGATCGCGAGCCTCAGATTCTCCGCGTCACCCAGTTGCAGCCCGGGTAGTCCCTCACCGCTCACAGCATCTCTCCCGCCTCGAAGTCGTCGAGCCCGATCAGGTCGTGGCCCATCCGGTCGCGCTTGGTGCGCAGGTACGTGAGGTTCTCGGCATTGGCGCGCAACGGCATCGACACCCGTTCGGTGATCTGCAGTCCGTAGCCGTCGAGTCCCACCCGCTTGGCCGGGTTGTTGGTGAGCAGACGCATCGAGGAGATACCGAGATCCACCAGGATCTGTGCGCCGATGCCGTAGTCGCGGGCATCGGCGGGCAATCCCAGCTCGAGGTTGGCGTCGACGGTGTCCGAACCCGCGTCCTGCAACTGGTACGCCTGCAGCTTGTGCATCAGGCCGATACCGCGGCCCTCGTGCCCGCGCATGTAGAGGACCACGCCGCGGCCTTCCTGTGCGACCATGTCGAGCGCCGCGTCGAGCTGAGGACCACAATCACATCGCAGCGAGCCGAAGACGTCACCGGTGAGGCATTCGGAATGGACGCGGACGAGGACGTCGCTGCCGTCACCGTCCGGTCCGGGAAGATCCCCGCGCACGAGCGCGACGTGTTCGACATCGTCGTAGATGCTGCGGTAGCCCACTGCGGTGAACTCACCGTGCCGGGTCGGGATCCGCGCCGCGGCCACCCGTTCCACATGCTTCTCGTGCTTGCGCCGCCACGCGATGAGGTCGGCGATCGAGATGAGTGCCAGGTCGTGGTCGTCGGCGAATACCCGCAGCTCGTCGGTCTGCGCCATCGCCCCCTCGTCCTTCTGGCTGACGATCTCGCAGATCACCCCGGCCGGACGCAGGTCCGCCATCCGGGCGAGGTCGACAGCCGCCTCGGTGTGACCGGGACGACGAAGCACGCCGCCCTCCTTGGCCCGCAGAGGAACCACATGGCCGGGCCGGGTGAAGTCGTGGGCATTGCTCGTGGGGTCGGCGAGGAGCCGCATGGTCGCCGCGCGGTCGGATGCCGAGATGCCGGTGCCGATTCCGTGGCGAGCATCGACGGTGACCGTGTAGGCGGTACCGTGCTTGTCCTGGTTCGTCGCGTACATCGGGGGCAGGCCCAGCCGATCGCAGTCGTCGCCGTCGAGCGGGACGCACAGGTACCCGGACGTGTACCGGACCATGAAGGCAACCAGTTCGGGGGTAGCTTTCTCAGCCGCGAAAATGAGGTCGCCCTCGTTCTCCCGGTCTTCGTCATCGACGACGACAACCGCTTTACCTGCGGCGATGTCGGCAACGGCGCGCTCGATAGTGTCGAACCTGGTCACGTGCTCGGTCTCCAAAGTCTTGACTCACGCATCTACGAATACATCCGATGCACCCGTGGGATGCCCTTCAACAGTACGACTCACCTTTCAGCGGCTCGTAAGCGCTCCACATACTTGGCGATCACGTCCACCTCGAGGTTGACGGCAGTTCCCACAGCGGCCGTCCCGAGCGTCGTCAGCTCGAGGGTGGTCGGAATCAGCGAAATCTCGAAGTACTCGTCGCCCGGATCACCGCCGAGAGCCGACACCGTCAGCGACACCCCGTCGACCGTGATCGATCCCTTCTCCACGACGTACCGGGAAATGGCGTCGGGCAGGGAGATCCGCACCACCTCCCAGTTCTCGGACTGGCTGCGGCCGATGACATGACCGGTGCCGTCCACATGCCCCTGGACGAGGTGTCCACCGAGCCTGCTGTTCAGTGCCGCCGCCCGCTCGAGGTTGACGCGGCTGCCGACGTCGAGTTTCTGCAGGCTCGACCTGTTCAACGTCTCCTGCATCACGTCGGCGGTGAACGAGCCGTCCGCGAGCACGTCGACCACGGTGAGGCACACTCCGTTCACGGCGATCGAATCGCCATGTGACGCATCGGAGGTCACCACCGGGCCACGCACGGTGAACCGTGCGGCGTCGGGCAGTTCTTCCTTGGCGACGACCTCACCCAATTCTTCAACGATCCCGGTGAACACAGCGGTTACTCCTCGACTCGGGTGACGACACGTGCGTCAGCACTTTCGGACACATCAGGAACCAGACTCGACAACAGGTCGGGGCCGATCATCTCGACGGACTCGTGCCGAAACCGCAGCGCACCGCTGAGGGTTCCGACGCCGGCGTCGGACACCGCGGGTGTGCCGGCACCGAGAACCAGCGGGGCCAGATACGCCTGGATCCGGTCCACCCGACGCGCCGCCAGAAACGCACCTGCCAGCCTCGGCCCGCCCTCGAGGAGCACATCGGTGAATTCGCCCAGCGCGGAGAGCACCTCGTCGACGTCCCGGGTGCGGAGCAGGAGGGTCGGCGCCGAGTCGTCCAGCACCCGCGCGGTGGCCGGAATGTCGGTGAGCCCTACAACCACTCGCACAGGCTGGTGCGCAGCCGGGGAGCCGTCCGGCATGCGGGCCGTCAGCCGGGGGTCGTCGGTGAGCACAGTGCCCGTGCCGACCACGATCGCGTCGAGCTTGGCCCGGTCTTCGTGCACCCGGGCCCGGGCCTGGGGTCCGGTGATCCACTGGCTCGTGCCGTCGGCTGCCGCGCTGCGCCCGTCGAGGGTGGCCGCGTATTTCAAGGTCACATGGGGTCGTCCGGTGCGCTGACGGTGAAGCCACGCCCGCAGCGGGCCCCGTTCGACGTCCTGCGCGCGCAGTCCACCCTTCACCTCGACACCGGCGGAGAGCAGTGTCTCCGCGCCTCCGGCCGCCTCCGGATTCGGATCTCCCACCGCGTAATGGACCGCGGCGATGCCGGCCTCGAGCAGAGCCTGCGAGCACGGGCCGGTTCGGCCGTGGTGGTTGCATGGTTCCAGCGTGACGACGACGGTGCCGCCACGTGCAGCGTCACCCGCTTCCCGCAGTGCCACGACCTCGGCATGGGGACCGCCCGGCGGCTGCGTCATCCCGACGCCCGCGATCCGCCCGGCGGAATCGAGGACCACTGCGCCGACCGGTGGGTTCGGGCTCGTATAGCCCCGTGCGGACTCTGCAGCGCCGATGGCAATCTGCATCGCCGCATCGAGATCGGCCGGTGAATTCTCGTGACGCGCGTGGCGGTTCACCGCGAATGTGCCGCCGTCACCGGATGATGCTCAGGTGCGGCGACGCCTTTGCCGCACTGGCACGAAGGGCGCGCACCGCCTCGGCCGGATCGGCGGCGCCGTAGACGGCCGACCCTGCGACGAAGCAGTCGACTCCGGCTTCCGCCGCGGCCTCCACGGTGTCGGCGTTGATGCCGCCGTCGATCTCCACGATCAGGGTCAGCTCCCCCGAGTCGACGAGGCGTCGGACGGCTTTCGCCTTCGCGAGCACCTCGGGCATGAAGGACTGCCCACCGAAACCGGGTTCCACGCTCATCACGAGGAGGGTGTCGAAATCCTTCAGGATTTCCAGGTAGGGCTCGATCGGAGTGCCGGGCTTGACGCTGAGTCCGGCCTTTGCGCCCGCGGCGCGAATGTCGCGGGCCACCCGGCGCGGATCGTCGGCCGCCTCCGCGTGGAACGTGACGTTGTGCGCGCCGGCCTCCGCGTAGGGCGGTGCCCACCGTCCGGGATCGTCGATCATGAGGTGGCAGTCGAGGGGAATGTCCGTCGCGGCGAGCAGGCTCTCGACCACCGGAAGGCCGAGGGTCAGATTCGGTACGAAGTGCGCATCCATCACATCGACGTGTAGCCAGTCGGCGCCGGCGACGGCCTCCGCCTCCTGGGCGAGGCGTGCAAAATCGGCAGCGAGGATGGACGGTGCAATCATCGGGGTTCCCACCTGCCGAAGTTTAGTCTCACACCGATTCCGGGGTCGCTCGGCGGTACCACGGACCGGGAACGACCCCGGGGACGAGCGTCAGAGCCCGAGCTTGAGACCTGCTCCGGCGTCGATGCGCAGTTGCTGCCCGGTGACGAACCGGGACTCGTCCGACGCGAGGTACACCACCGCATGCGACACGTCCTCGGGTTCCACCCACGGAGTGGGCATCGCCTGCATGAACGGAAAGGTGACCGCCGCGTCCTCTGCTGTCGGGTTCTCCAGATCCGGCCGGAAGATGCCGTACATCGGCGGGCTCTGCAGCATGTCGGTGTTGCAGTTGGTGGGATGGAGCGCATTCACTCGAATGGATTTCGGCCCCAGAGTCAGCGCGAGCGAGGTGGTGTAGGTCATCAGCATCTTCTTCGCCAGGCCGTAGCCGTCCCCACCGGGCCCCTGCAGCGCCTGCTGACCGTTGAAACCGGTCTGCGGAACCAGGCCTGCAACCGAACCGGTCGCAATGATGGAAGCACCACTGTCGAGATGCGGGATCGCCACGTGAATCGTGTTGATCACACCCACGAAATCGACGTCGAACGCATCGACGAACCCCTCGACGGGCACGTCGTTGCCGAGGGGTGCGATACCGGCGTTGGCGACCACTACATCGAGTCGGCCGAGTTTCGCGACGGCAGCGGCGAGTTCCCGCTTCAACGCCGCACGGTCACGCACGTCGACCTTCGCGGTGACGACCCGCCTACCCGACTTCTCGACCAATGCACCGGTCTCCTCGAGATCGGCCGGCGTTGCCAGCGGGTATCCGTTCGAGGCGATGTCCTCGCAGAGATCGAAGGCGATGATGTCGGCCCCCTCGTCCGCCAGATGTACTGCGTGACTGCGCCCCTGACCTCGTGCCGCCCCCGTGATGAGTACGACCTTGCCCGCAACCCTGTTCATCCCGACTCCCCTCGACATGTGACTTCCGTCTCCCGCAAGGTGAATTAGAACACGTTTTACCCCTCGATGGAACAGGTTCTACTTTTCGCGGATCGACCGAATTCACGGCTTCCGCAGTGCGGCGAAGAACATCGCGTCCGTGCCGTGCCGGTGCGGCCACAGCTGCACGCTCGGACCGTCACCCGGATTCGGGACGCCGGGGACGAGTTCACGCGTGTCGAGCTCGATGAGCCGATGGCGCCGGACGGCGTCGGCGACCACCCCTACCGTCTCCGACAGGTGCGGCGAGCAGGTGGAATACAGGATCACCCCGCCGGGACGCACCAGCCGCACAGCCGAGGCGAGCAGCTCCCGTTGCAGCCGGACCAACCCGGCCACATCGGACGGCTGCCGGCGCCACCGTGCTTCCGGGCGTCGTCGAAGCGCACCCAGACCGGTGCAGGGAGCGTCGACCAGGATGCGGTCGTAGCCACCCTCGAGCCCGGGATCCCGGCCGTCCGCCACATGGACGTCGACGGGAAGCTCACGCGTCGTCTTGCGGATCAGATCCGCCCGGTGCGCCACCGGCTCGACCGCGTCGAGGCGGCCGCCCTCGATACCCGCCAACGCGCCCAGCAGGGCGGCCTTGCCGCCCGGTCCGGCGCAGAGGTCGAGCCAGCGCCCCTTGTCCGGACCCTCGAGGGGTGCGAGCGACAAGGCACGGGCGACGAGCTGACTTCCCTCGTCCTGCACCCCCGCGAGTCCCTCGCGCACCGCGTCGAACAGGCCCGGGTCTCCGCCGTCGAGATACACCGCATACGGCGAATACCGGCCCACCTCGCCGCCGGTCGCGAGAGCCAGCTCCTCCGCCGAGATCTCCCCCGGTCGCGCTACCAGATGCACCGCGGGCCGGGTGTCGTCGGCAATCAGAACGTCCTCGAGCTCACCGGCCCGCTCCCCGAGTGCATCCGCGAACACCTGGGCGATCCACTTCGGATGGGCGTGGGCGAACGCGAGACGCCCCACCGGATCGGCCGGCGCCAGCCGTTCCACCCATTCGGACTCGGATCGCTCCGATACCCTGCGCAGCACGGCATTGACGAAGCCCGCCTTGCCCTGACCTGCTTCGGCACGCACGAGGTCCACCGACGTGGCGACCGCGGCATGCGGCGCCACTCGTGTCCGCAGGAGCTGGTATGCGCCCAGCTCGAGGACGTCGAGCAGCGGTCCGTCGATCTCCTCGATGGGCCGGCCCGCGCAGTCGGCGATCACGGCATCGAGCAGTCCCTTCGCACGCGCCGCACCGTAGGCCAGCTCCGTGGCGAGGGCGGCATCCCGGCCGTCGAGGCGCCGCTCGCGCAGCAGTCCCGGCAGCACAAGATTCGCGTAGGCGTCCCTCTCGCGGACGGCCCGCAGTACATCCCTGGCCGCGAGCCGCGGCTGGTCGAGCCCGGCCTGCGCGGCATCGGGCCGACGAGCCTGCCGAGGTCGGTTGTTCCGCGCCCCCGAACCCGACCCGCCCCGGCGTGCCGGTCTTCTGGATTCACTCACTGTGCTCGTACCTCCGCGTCGAGTCGTGCTCCCCGTGCCCAGTCGACAGCGGACATCTGTTTCTTGCCTTGGGGCTGGATACGATCGAGCGCGACCGCGGTCGTGGCCGTCCCGACGAGGAAGCCACGCCGGGTCACCGAGATCTCGCCCGGCTCGAGCGGTTCGTCGGTCGGGGTGACGGGTCCGACCTTCACGCGGACGTCGCCGATCATCGTCCAGGCCCCGGGCGACGGTGTGACCGAACGCACGTGCCGGTCGACGACGGAAGCCGTTCGGTCCCAACGGATCCGAGCCGATTCCACCGTCACCTTCGGGGCGTGGGACACTCCCTCGGAAGCCTGTGGAACGGCGGAGATTGTGCCGTCCTCGAGACCGTCGAGTACCGATTCCAGGAGTACCGCCCCGCTGTCCGCCAACCGGTTGAGCAGGTCTCCGGAGGTGTCGGTGGGCCGGATACGTTCTGTGACCACGCCGTACACGGGCCCGGTGTCGAGACCCGCCTCGAGCCGGAACGCGCTGGCCCCGGTCATGTCGTCACCGGCGTTGATCGCAGCCTGAACGGGCGCAGCGCCACGCCAGGCGGGCAGCAACGAGAAATGCAGGTTCACCCAGCCGTGAACCGGGATGTCCAGCACCTTCTGCGGAAGCAACGCCCCGTAGGCCACCACCGGCGCGCAGTCGGGCGCGATGTCGGCGAGACGTGCGACGAACTCGGGATCCGACGGTCGCTCGGGTGTCAGCACCTCGATACCAAGCGTGTCCGCGACCTCAGCGACGGGCGACCGCACCATCTTGCGACCACGTCCGGCCAACGTGTCGGGCCGGGTGATCACGGCGACCACCTCGTGACGCGGCGAACGAATCAACCGTTCGAGGGACGGAACCGCAGGCTGGGGCGTTCCTGCAAAGACTAGGCGCACGTCATCAACCCGCACGGGCGACGGTGGCCGGCGCTCCGGGCCCACACGATACTCACGAAAGAATGCTCCCTGGTTCGACGACTGTGCCGACCAGTCTAGGGATCGGGCGGAGCGGTGCGCGCACGCCGCCGGGTGCGACACGGATTGTGCAGGTCTTCCTGTGGGCGCAGGTTGTCGCGAAACTCGCGGAACAGGCCGCCGCGGCGGGCGAATGTATCGTTCAGCGCGCTGATGGCGTCGAAAGGTACATTCGCCCGTGCTAGGAGTCCGACTCGCCCGTGCTCCGGTCGTCCTCGGCGAGTAGCCGGTAGAGAGACCTGCGAGCCTCGGTGAGGATCTCGCCGGCGCGTCGGATCTGCTCGTCGTTGCCGACGGCTGCCACCTGCCCGGCGGCTCCCATGAGCGGACCGATCAGGCTCCGCAGATCCTCCGCGGGTCGTCCCACGGCCTCGCGGACGTCGTCCCACGGCGATCCCAGTTCTGCGGCATGAGCTTCGACGTACGCCTTGCCCTCCTCGGTCAGTTGTGCCGTCTTTCTGCCCGCCAGCTTCTCGATGATCACCAGCCCTTCGTCCTCGAGTTGCGACAACGCGGGATAGATGGAACCGGGACTCGGCTTCCAGACCCCGTCGCTACGTTCGACTATCTGCTGGATCAGTTCGTATCCGTGCATGGGCGATTCGGCGAGTAGCAACAGGATTGCCGCACGGACGTCACCTCGCCTTCCCCTTCCACCGCGTCCCCGCCCACGGCCGAAGTGCATTCCGGCACCGAAGGACGGGTCGCCCTCCGGGCCGAAGCGTCCGCGCCGATGGCCGCGACCGGGCGGGCCTTCCGGGCGTCCGGTGCGTCCGCGGCCGAATCGGTCGCCGCGAGGACCTCTGCGTTCGAAATTGACGTCTTCCATGTCAGCCTCCTCAGGCCTGATCTCGATACCTGTTGCATCGATGATGCATCAACGATATATCGCCAGTCCATCGATGACAAGAGGCCACCTACTTCAATCTCCGGGCTACCCGATGTGGATCGGATCGATCTGCACCCGTGCCGGCTGCGAGTCCCTGCGCGCGCTCCGCAGCGCCTGCGCCTCTCTCAGCGCCTTGCCCAGACGGGTTCCCTGCGCGCGAGGCACCCGAACCAGCATCCGCTCGACGTCCAGCGGTTCCGGTGCGTCGCCCGAGAAGGGCAGCCGCTCCCCCGGAGGCAACTCCACGGGCCCCAGTAATTCCGCGTTATCGGGAAGGTCGGCCACCGCGAGCAGATCCGCGATCGAGGTCGCGGTACCGTCGATCGCGGCCAGGTGTACGGCCGGCGGGAAACCCACCTCGGCACGCTCCTCATATTGTGCCCGGGCATGCCAGACGGGATCCCAGCGCACCAGCGCCTGAACCGTCGGGATACCCGAATCCGCAACCACGACGACCTCGCCGCCGTCACCGAACGGCCGGACGAGGGCCGACGCCGTCATCCACCGACGCATCGTCTCCTCGGCTGCCCGAAGATCGGGTCGTCCGAGTAGCGCCCACCCGTCGAGAAGCAGCGCGGCGCCGTACCCGCCCGTCATGATCGGTTCGGCCCCCACCGTCGCCACTACGAGAACCGGCCCCTGCTCCACTGCGTCGAGTACATCGGTGCCACCCGACATGCGGACCGCGACACCCGGAAACGCGCGCCCCAACTCCTCTGCCGTTCGTCCCGCCCCCACGACGACGGCGCGCAGCGCGCGTGCCCCGCACGCATGGCAGCGATGTGCGGTATCGGCCACACCGCACCAGCGGCACGTGGGTGTCGCCGCACCGTCCGGTCCGGCCGCCGACGGTAGTGCGAGCGGGCCGTTGCACCGCCGGCATCGGGCGGGCGCGCGACATTTTGCACACGCGAGACTGGGAACGTAGCCGCGGCGCGGTACCTGCACGAGAACCCCACTGCCCGCAGCCAGGGCTTTGCGGGCGGCGGCAAAGGCCACTGCCGGCAACCGGGCCGCTCGCGCACCCGGATCCCGGGCCAGCGCATGGTCGCTGTCCGCGAGGGCCGTGATCTTCGGGGCCGCAGCCCGCACGACGTCGCGCGAGGCCACCAGGTCGTGGGCCCACCCGGAATCGACGAGGGCCTGCGCCTCCGCAGTGCGGGCATGTCCGGCGAGAACCAGGGCGCATCCCGACGAGTAGGCGCGCAGCAACGCCACCTCCCGGGCATGCGGGTAAGGCGCCCGCGGCTCGGAATGGTTGTCGTCACCGTCGTCCCAGAGCACGATCAACCCGATCCGGGGTGTCGGCGCGAACACCGTGCTGCGGGTTCCGACGACGACTCTCGCCGTACCGCGCAGAGCCGACAGCCAACGCCGGTATCGGGCGGCGGGACCGAGACCCGCGGCAAGGCCGACCACGAGATCCGCACCCATGAGCGCCTCGCACGCGGCGACCACCCGGTCGAGATCCCGTTGATCGGGCACGACGACGACCGTGCTCGCCTCGGTACCGGCGCCGATCGATGCCAGTTCCGCCAGCCGGGCGGGCCAGTCTTCGCCGGGCAGCGCCTGCCAGACCGCACGCGGGTGACGGCCCGTCTCCAATGCGGTCAGAAAAGCCTCGCCGTGGACGTAGCGAGCCCAGGCGTCACGGGTGATCTCGACATCCGGAGTCGGAGCGCGCTCCCGCCCGGCTTCGGCTTCGGCTTCGGCCCGGGCATGCCGCGGCGGAATGGCCAGTCGCAGTACATCTGCCCGAGTTCCCGCATACCTGCCGGCAACCAGGTCGACCAGGCCGGCGATCTCGGGGGTCAGCACCGGTTCCGCGGAGATCACTCTCTCGAGCCAGCCGAACCGACCCTGATGCTCACTGGAGGCCGTCCTGGCGACGACAAAGCCGTCCACCAGGCGGCCTGCGAAACGGATACGCACGCGTACCCCGGGCCGGGCCTGCTCGGCGAGTTCGCGCGGCACCAGGTAGTCGAACTCACGATCCAGGTGGGCGAGCGGCAGCATCGGCAGAACCCGTGCGACCGGATCCGTCTCTGCCGCTACCTTGTCCCCGCTCACCGACGATTCCGGGAGGTGCGCGAAGCCGATCCGTTCCCGACGATCAGAGCCCTGCGGCTGCGCGCAGCTTCTCCGCCCGGTCGGTGCTCTCCCAGGGCAACGCGATGTCGGTACGCCCGAAGTGACCGTATGCAGCGGTCTGCGCGTAGATCGGACGCAGCAGATCGAGGTCCCGGATGATCGCGCCGGGACGCAGATCGAAGGTCTCGATGATGGCCTGCTGGATCCGGACGGGATCGGTCTTCTCCGTACCGAACGTCTCGACGAACAGACCCACGGGCGCAGCCTTGCCGATGGCGTAGGCCACCTGGACCTCGATGCGTTCGGCGAGACCGGCGGCCACCGCATTCTTGGCCACCCAGCGCATCGCGTACGCGGCGGAGCGGTCCACCTTCGACGGATCCTTGCCCGAGAACGCGCCGCCACCGTGACGGGCCATGCCGCCGTAGGTGTCGACGATGATCTTGCGGCCGGTCAGCCCGGCATCGCCCATGGGCCCGCCGAGCACGAATTTACCGGTGGGGTTGACCAGCAACCGGATGTCCGAGGTGTCGAGTTGCGGCATGGCGAGATCGGCGAGCACCGAGCCCAGGACCTTCTCCCGCAGATCGGGGGTGAGGAGGTTGTCGAGATCGATGTCGGCGGCGTGCTGGGTGGAGATGACGACGGTGTCGAGACGGACGGGCTTGTCGCCGTCGTACTCGATGGTGACCTGGGTCTTGCCGTCCGGTCGCAGGTACGGCAGCACACCGGTCTTGCGGACCTCGGTGAGCCGGCGCGACAGCCGATGCGCCAGCGCGATGGGCAGCGGCATCAGTTCGGGCGTGTCGGTGGTGGCGAAGCCGAACATCAGTCCCTGGTCGCCGGCACCCTGACGCTCGATCTCGTCGTCGGTGAGTCCACCCGTGCGGGCCTCGTGCGAGTGGTCGACGCCCTGTGCGATCTCGGGCGACTGTGCACCGATCGCCACGTTGACACCGCAGGAGTTCCCGTCGAAACCCTTGGCCGAGGAGTCGTAGCCGATCCCGAGGACGGTATCGCGCACGATCTTGGGGATATCGGCGTACGCGGTGGTCGTCACCTCACCGGCGACGTGGACCTGACCCGTGGTGACCAGGGTCTCCACGGCCACCCGGGCACGGGGGTCATCGGTGAGGATCGCGTCGAGAATGGAGTCGCTGATCGCATCACAGATCTTGTCCGGGTGACCCTCGGTCACAGACTCGCTGGTGAATAGCCGACTACCGGACTGGCTCACAGAATTCCCTCTCGACGCGTTGTCCCTGTACAGCACTGAAAACAGCTTAACTGCGTAATACCGCGAACGACCTTAACGCCACCATCCCCGCAGTGACACCCTTCGACTCACCGGAACTTCGGCCGGCTTCTACACCCGGTTCTGCAGGAGATGATTCACGGCGTCGAGCACACGACTCGCCATCAACGCCTTCGATCCGTGCTCGAGCGCCGCTTCCGACCCGTCGGCTCCCAGTAACCAGCCGTCGTTGTGATCGACCTCGAATGCTTTGCCTTCACCGACCGCATTGACGACCAGCAGGTCGCATCCCTTGCGCGCGAGCTTGGCACGCGCATACGACAGCACGTCTCCATCCGCGTCACCGGTCTCCGCCGCGAATCCGACGATCACCGACTCCGCAGGGATGTCGCCGTCACGCCGCGACTGCACCAGTCCCGCAAGGATGTCCGCATTCTTGGTCAGGGCGATGGAGTCGGGTTCACCGGCGCCCTTCTTGATCTTGCTCGCGACCGTCGTACTCGGCCGGAAATCGGCGACCGCCGCCGCCATGATGACGACGTCGAAGTCGGGAGCGTGCTTGGACACCGCCACATTCATGTCTTCGGCGGTGCGCACGTGAACCACGTCGACCGCCGCCGGCTCACCCAGATCCGCGGTGTATCCGGACACCAGGGTGACATCGGCGCCCCGCTGAACGGCCAGCCGGGCGATGGCGTATCCCTGCTTGCCCGAACTCCGGTTGCCGAGGAAACGCACCGGATCCAGTGGTTCGCGGGTACCGCCGGCCGACACGAGGATCCGACGACCCTCGAGGTCGCGAGGCAGCGCATCGGGACGCTCGAGCAGCAATGACGTCAGTCCCACGATCTCGTCGGGTTCCGGTAGTCGTCCCGCGCCGGTGTCCTTACCGGTCAGCCGGCCCGACGCCGGTTCGATGACCGTCACGCCGCGCACACGCAGGGTGGCGACGTTGGCGACCGTCGCGGGGTGCTCCCACATCTCGGTGTGCATGGCCGGCGCGAAGACCACCGGACACCGTGCGGTGAGAAGGGTGGCGGTGAGAAGGTCGTCGGCCCGGCCGGCGACGGCGCGAGCCATCAGATCCGCGGTGGCGGGCGCGACGACCACCAGGTCGGCTTCCTGCCCGAGTCGCACGTGGGGAACCTGCGGGACGTCGGCGAACACGCCTGTATGCACAGGATTGCCCGACAGCGCCTCGAAGGTGGCCCGTCCGACGAACTCCAGTGCCGACTCGGTGGGGATTACCCGGACATGGTGGCCGGCCTCGGTGAACGCGCGAACGATCGCGCAGCTCTTGTATGCGGCAATTCCGCCACCGACACCGACGACTATGCGTTTGCGCCCGGTCGCCGTGGGAGACGCTGCGGGTGAATCCGTGCCGTGGCCGTCGAGACGGCCCGCTGTGTGATCGGGCACGGCAGACGCTCCGCTCACTCGCCTTCGGTGTGCTCGAGCAGATCGGCGTGGATTTCGCGCAGTGCGATCGACAGCGGCTTTTCCTGCAGGCCCGGCTCCACGAGGGGGCCGACGTACTCGAGGATGCCGTCACCGAGCTGGTTGTAGTAGTCGTTGATCTGGCGGGCGCGCTTGGCCGCGAAGATCACCAGTGCATACTTCGACGACGTCCGCGAGAGCAGCTCGTCGATCGGCGGATTGGTGATTCCGAGCGGGGTGTCGTAGGCAGGCAGTGCGTGGCTGGGCGATGCGGACGCGACTGCGGGGGTGCTGCTCACTCGGTATCTCCTGAAATAGTTCTGGCTGGTTTGATGTGAGAACTAGTGGGTCGACTCGGACTGTTCCGGTCGTCCGACCAACAAGGATACCAATTCGTCGCACGAACGGCTGACATCCTTGTTGACGATGACCTCGTCGAACTCGTCCTGGGCGGCAAGTTCGACCCGGGCGGTCTCGAGTCGCCGCGCCACCACGTCGGCGGATTCGGTTCCCCTGCCGGTCAGTCGCTCGACCAGCACGTCCCAGCTCGGTGGGGCCATGAACGCGAGAACAGCTTCCGGCATCACGTCGCGGATGGCCCGCGCACCGGCCAGATCGACCTCGATCAACACCGGTTTGCCCCGTTCGAGCGCATCGCGGACGGGCGCTGCGGGGGTTCCCGACAGCTGCAGACCCCCGTGGATCTCCGCCCACTCGAGGAGCTCTCCGGACTCGATCATGCGCTGGAACTGCTCACGGGAGGTGAACCGGTAATCCCTGCCGTCCACCTCGCCCGGACGCGGATCCCGGGTAGTCGCGGACACGCTGAAGACGAGTTCGGGCATCCGTTCCCGCAGCACGCGCACCACGCTGGACTTGCCGACAGCCGAGGGGCCGGCCAGTACCACCAGCCGACCCCTCCGCACTCCGGTCTTGCTGTCCGACACTCGAGCGTCAGCTGTCACTGTCGTGCTCAGGCCTCGAAATCGAACTTGGTGAGCAGTGCCTTGCGCTGCCGATCGCCGAGGCCGCGCAGGCGACGGGTCGGAGCGATCTCGAGCTCGGTCATGATCTCCTGCGCCTTGACCTTGCCCACCTTGGGCAGGGCCTCGAGCAGTGCGGACACCTTCATCTTGCCCAGGATCTCGTCGTCCTCGGCGTCCTTGAGAACCTGCTTGAGGTCGGTGCCGCCACGCTTCAGGCGCTCCTTGAGCTCAGCCCTGGCCTTGCGGGCAGCAGCTGCCTTCTCCAAAGCAGCGGCGCGCTGCTCATCAGTCAACTGGGGAAGGGCCACGGTTCCTCCGTCTCGTCGTGTGCATTTGGTCCGAACCGCTGGATAACCAGCAGCGATAGCGACCGTACTCACGCCCGGCGCCGATTGCGAACCCACCCCCCAAGGTCAGAGCCGGATTCGGGTGGGTTATGAGAGCGCCGACTCGATCTCGTCACGCACCGCCACGGCGGCGTCACGCAGTGCCCCCGCCGACGGTCCGGCCCGAAGAACACCCCGAGATGTGTTCGGCAACAACAACTCTCGTGAATCGGGAAAAATCTCTGCGAGGTCCGCGGCCGTGGCGCCCTGCGCGCCGAGCCCGGGCGCGAGAATCGGTCCGGAAAATTCCGACAAATCCAGGCCGTGTCCGCGTGTCGCGCCCACGACGATGCCCACCATGTCCGGTTCGTCCTCGTTCCGGGCCACCGCGCTGTTCACCACGGACTGGGCGACGGACGCCCCTGCGGCTGTGCGTGCCACCTGCAGCTCGCCGCCCTCGGGATTGGACGTGCGCGCGAGCACGAAGACCCCGCGACCGTGCTCCGCCGCCAACGTCAGCGCCGGATCGAGCGCCCCGAACCCGAGGTACGGCGACACCGTCACGGCATCCGAGGACAGCGGGGAGTCCACACCGAGCCACGACTGCGCGTACGCCGCCATTGTCGAGCCGATGTCGCCGCGTTTCGCGTCGGCGACGACGAGCGTGCCTGCCTCTCTGAGGACACAGATGGTCCGTTCCAGCACCGCATACCCGGCGGAGCCGTACGCCTCGAAGAAGGCGATCTGAGGCTTGACCACGGCCACCTCACCGACGAAGGACTCCACGCAGATCTCCGCGAAGGTCTCGAGCCCCTCTGCGGAGACCGGCAGGCCCCACGCCTCGAGTAGCGCGGGGTGCGGGTCGATGCCGACACACAACCGTCCTCGTTCCCGCACCGCCGACCTCAGCCGCTGCCCCCAGGACTCTTCGCGCCGATCCGTCACGGGGCGACGGTTCCGGTTGCGACCGAATCCTGCGACGGCGCCCGCAGGCGTGCATGCAGTGTCTGAAGGGACTGCACACCGATGTCCCCGCGGATCGCGGCCTCGATGCCCTGCACCGCAGCCGACGCACCCTGCACCGTCGTCACGCACGGAATGTTCACCGACACCGCGGCGCTGCGAATCTCGTAGCCGTCGACGCGAGGACCCGAATTGCCGAACGGCGTGTTGATCACCATGTCGACCTCGCCGTCGCGGATCTGCTCCACGATGGTGCGGGCCCCCTCTTCCAGCGTCTCCCCGGAGTGCTTGTGGACGTTTTCGCAGGTGATGCCGTTGCGCCGCAGGACCGCGGCCGTGCCCTCCGTGGCGAGGATCCGGAAACCGAGGTCGGCGAGCCGCTTGACCGGGAAGATCAGCGAACGCTTGTCCTTGTTCGCCACCGAGACGAACACCGAACCCGACGTCGGAAGCGATCCGTACGCGGCGGTCTGGCTCTTCGCGAAGGCGGTACCGAAGTCCACGTCGATGCCCATGACCTCGCCCGTCGACTTCATCTCGGGGCTGAGCAGGGTGTCCACGCCGGTGCCGTCGGCGCGCCGGAACCGGTTGAACGGCAGGACGGCCTCCTTGACCGCGACAGGTGCATCCGCAGGCACCTCTCCCCCGTCACCGCTCGCCGGCAACAGCCCGATCTCACGCAGTTCGGCGATGCTCTGGCCGAGCATGACCCGCGCGCAGGCCTTCGCCAACTGCACGGCCGTCGCCTTGGACACGAAGGGCACCGTGCGGCTCGCGCGCGGGTTCGCCTCGAGGACGTACAGGACGTCGTCCTTGAGGGCGTACTGCACGTTGAGCAGCCCCTTCACGCCGATGCCCTTGGCGAGCGCCTCGGTGGACCGCCGGACGTTCTCGAGGTCGGCACGCCCGAGGGTGATCGGCGGCAGCGCACACGCCGAGTCGCCGGAATGGATGCCCGCTTCCTCGATGTGTTCCATGACGCCGCCGAGGTATACCTCGGTGCCGTCGCACAGCGCGTCGACGTCGATCTCGATGGCATCTTCCAGGAATCGGTCCACGAGCACCGGGCGGTCGTCGGAGATCTCGGTGGCGCGAGAGATGTAGTCCTGCAACGACTTCTCGTCGTAGACGATCTCCATGCCGCGACCGCCGAGCACGTACGACGGGCGCACGAGCACGGGGTAGCCGATACCCGCGGCGATGTCGCGGGCACCGTCGAACGTGGTGGCGGTGCCGAACTTGGGTGCAGGCAGGCCGGCCTCGGTGAGAACCCGGCCGAACTCGCCACGATCCTCCGCGAGGTCGATGGCTTCCGGGCTGGTGCCCACGATGGGAACCCCGGCCGCCTTCAAACGCTTCGCGAGCCCGAGCGGGGTCTGACCTCCCAACTGCACGATCACCCCCGTGACGGTGCCCGAGATCGACTCGGCGCGATACACCTCGAGGACGTCCTCGAACGTCAGCGGCTCGAAGTACAGGCGATCGGCGGTGTCGTAGTCGGTGGACACCGTTTCCGGGTTGCAGTTGACCATGACCGTCTCGTAGCCGGCCTCGGACAACGTCATCGCCGCGTGCACGCATGAGTAGTCGAATTCGATGCCCTGGCCGATCCGGTTGGGCCCGGAGCCGAGGATCAGGACCTTCGGGCGTTCCGTCTGCGGGGCCACCTCGGTCTCCGCGTCGGGGTCCAGCTCGTAGGTGGAGTAGTGGTAGGGGGTCTTGGCCTCGAACTCGGCCGCGCAAGTATCCACCGTCTTGTAGACGGGATGGACGTTCCACTCCTCGCGCAGCGCCCGGACCGCGTCCTCGTCACCGATGTCGGGTCGAAGCGCGGCGATCTGCCGATCCGACAGACCGTGGTGCTTCGCATGGCGCAGAACCCGGGCGTTCACCTCGGGTGCCCTCCGCAGCTCGTCGCCGAGCTCGGAGATCTGCTGCATCTGGTCGAGGAACCAGGGGTCGATCTTGGTGGCGTCGAACAGCTGCTCGATGGTGGCGCCGAGCTCGAAAGCCTTCTGGATTCCGTACATGCGGCCGTCGTGAGGGACGGCGAGTTCCTCGAGCAACGTGTCGAGACTGTCCGCTTCCACCTCGGGGCCCGTCCAGTACCCGGCCCGCTTGGTCTCGAGCGAGCGCATGACCTTGCCGAACGCCTCGGTGAAGTTGCGGCCGATCGACATGGCCTCACCGACCGACTTCATGGTGGTGGTGAGTGTGCCGTCCGCACCCGGGAACTTCTCGAACGCGAACCGCGGCGCCTTCACCACGACGTAGTCGAGGGTCGGCTCGAAGCAGGCAGGTGTTTCCCTGGTGATGTCGTTGACGATCTCGTCGAGGGTGTAGCCGATGGCGAGCTTGGCGGCCATCTTCGCGATCGGATAGCCCGTCGCCTTCGAGGCCAGTGCCGACGAGCGCGACACGCGTGGGTTCATTTCGATGACGACCAGGCGGCCGTCCGCCGGATCCATCGCGAATTGGATGTTGCAGCCGCCGGTATCGACACCGACCTCACGCAGGATGTCGATCGAAAGATCGCGCATCTTCTGGTACTCGCGGTCGGTGAGCGTCATCGCCGGCGCGACGGTGACCGAGTCACCGGTGTGCACGCCCACGGGATCGACGTTCTCGATCGAGCAGACGATCACGACGTTGTCGCGGCCGTCGCGCATCAGTTCGAGTTCGTATTCCTTCCATCCGAGGATCGACTCCTCGATCAGGACGTTGGCCGTCGGGGATGCCGCGAGGCCGCCGCCGGCGATCCGGGTGAGGTCGTCGTCGTCGTACGCCATGCCCGACCCGAGGCCACCCATGGTGAACGACGGCCGCACGACCACCGGGAAGCCGAGTTCGGTCACGGTGTCGCGCACCTCGTCCATCGTGTAGCACACCCGCGACTTCGCGGACTCGCCGCCGACCTTGGCGACGATGTCCTTGAACTTCTGCCGGTCCTCGCCGCGCTGGATGGCATCGAAGTCGGCGCCGATCAGTTCCACGTCGTACTTCTCGAGGATGCCCTGCTCGTGCAGAGCGACCGCGGTGTTGAGGGCGGTCTGGCCGCCGAGCGTCGCGAGGACGGCGTCGATCGGGTGCCCGTTCGCTGCCTCGAGGGCGATGACCTTCTCGACGAACTCGGCCGTGATGGGTTCGACGTAGGTGGAGTCCGCGAACTCGGGGTCGGTCATGATCGTGGCCGGATTGGAGTTGACCAGGCTGACCCGCAGGCCCTCCTCCTGCAGGACCCGGCAGGCCTGCGTACCCGAGTAGTCGAACTCACAGGCCTGGCCGATGACGATCGGACCGGAGCCGATCACCAGGATGTGCTTCAAATCTGTACGGCGTGGCATCAGTTCGTGACTCCGGTTTCTTTCCGTGCGGAGAGCAGACTCGTGAAGCGGTCGAAGAGGTACGCGGCGTCGTGCGGACCGGCAGCGGCCTCCGGGTGGTACTGGACGGAGAAGGCCGAGTCGTCGAGCAGCCGGACACCCTCGACGGCACCGTCGTTGGCGCAGGTGTGGCTCACCACTGCGCGTCCGAACGGGGTGTCGAACTCCTGGCCGGCCTCACCCTCGAGGGCGAAGCCGTGATTCTGGGCGGTGATCGCGATGCGACCCGTTTCGTGCTCGACCACCGGGATGTTGATACCCCGGTGCCCGAACTTCATCTTGTACGTGCCGAGGCCGAGTGCCCGGCCCAGGATCTGGTTGCCGAAGCAGATGCCGAACAGCGGCAGACCCTGACCGATGACCTCCTTGGTGAGGTGCACGACGCCGTCGGCGGTGGCCGGGTCGCCGGGACCGTTGGAGAGGAACACCCCGTCGGCCTTCACGTCGAGAATCTGCTCGAGGGTGGCGTCGGACGGCAGGACGTGCACCCGGATGCCGCGCTGGGCGAACATGCGCGGGGTGTTCGTCTTGATCCCGAGGTCGATGGCCGCCACGGTGAAGCGCGCCTCTCCCCCGGTCGGCTCGACGACGTATCCGGTGGTGGTGCTCACCTCACCGGCCAGGTCGGCGCCCAGCATCGACGGCTGGCTCTTCACCCGATCGAGCAGAACCTCGGTGTTCGCCAGCGCGCCGCCGGAGAAGATGCCGGCACGCATCGAACCGCGGGTACGCAGGTGCCGGACCAGGGCGCGGGTATCGATGCCCGCGATACCGACGACGTTCTGACGCACCAGTTCGTCCTGCAGCGACCCGGTAGCCCGCCAGCTGGAGGTGCGCCGCGAGGGGTCACGGACGACGTATCCGGCCACCCAGATCTTCGCCTCGGCCTGGCTGCCACCGGGGCCGACGGACTCGTCGTCCTCGTCGTTCCAACCGGTGTTGCCGATCTGCGGCGCCGTGGCGACAACGATCTGGCGGTGGTAGCTCGGATCGGTCAGGGTCTCCTGGTAACCGGTCATCCCGGTGCTGAAGACGGCCTCACCGAGGGTCTGGCCGACCGCACCGAACGTGGCGCCGCGAAACACGCGGCCGTCCTCGAGTACCAGGACTGCCGAGTCACTCTCATAGCCGCTCATGCGTTCTCTCCGTTCTGCAGGGTCTCACCAGAGCTCGCCGCATTCGCTGAATCTTCATTGTCCGTCTCGGCAACATCCGTGCCGGCAACCGACTTCACACCCGACACCCAGTCCGGGTACACCGACTTGTCGTCGCCACGGAACCCGGTGTCGATCTCGGTGCCCGTCGGCAGTTCCCACCGGATCACCAGGACGCCGTCCTTGCTCATGACCTTGCCCGCGAGGCCGCGCTCGGTGCGGATCGCCCGGATCGAATCCTGCGGAATCCAGATCGCCGAGGCCCCGTCGCGCTCGAGGAGGATCCCCGTCTCGTAGCGGGACAGCTCGCCGGCAGCACGGAACCCGAGGTCGCCGACGGCGATGCGGTCCTGCCAGCTGGGTGCGAGAGTGCTGCCCACGTAGAGGCCGGTACTCGGCGAAATCGTCTGCTGCCCGAGTTGCGCCGGCACGGCGGGCAGCTGCCCGATCCGGTCGTTCTGGCGACGCGCCCGGCCCCGCCAGCCCACATACATCAGGAACAGCGCCAGTGCCCAGAAGACCACGAGGCCGACGACCCAGAGGAGTCGTTCCATGTCCACCGCTATCGCCTGCCGTTCCGCGCCGGGACCCGGGCATGCCCGTCGCGCGCGGTGACACGGCCACGCAGGATCGTGGTGGTCACCCGCGCGGGCAGCGTCATCGACTCGTACGGAGTGTTCGACGCCACGCTGGCGAGCGCCGGTCCGGAGACCGTCCATTCGGCGTCGGGGTCGATCAACACCAGATTGGCGGGCTCGCCGACCTCGATCGGACGGCCCTGATCGTCGAGTCCGACGATCTCGGCGGGACGCTCGCTCATCACCCGCGCCACTCCTCTCCAGTCGAGAAGACCCGGCCGGACCATGGTCAGCGCGACGACCGACAGCGCAGTCTCGAGACCGAGCATGCCCGGGCGGGCGGCCGCGAACTCGCAGCACTTGTCCTGCTCCGCGTGCGGGGCGTGGTCGGTCGCGACACAATCCAGGACGCCTTCCGCGAGTCCGGCCCGCAGGGCGGCGACATCGCTGCTCTCGCGCAGCGGCGGGTTGACCCGGTTGATTCCGTCGTATGTCGCGAGCCGGGAATCGTCGAGCAGAAGATGATGCGGGGTCACCTCGGCGGTGATCGAGATTCCCTGGCCGCGGGCCCACCTCACCAACTCGACGGTGCCGGCCGTGGATGCGTGGCAGATGTGGACGCGCGCGCCGGCGTCCCGGGCGAGCAGAGCGTCACGCGCGACGATCGATTCCTCCGCTGCGCGGGGCCAGCCGGCGAGACCGAGACGGGCAGCCGTGGGTCCCTCGTGGGCAACCGCCCCGACCGTGAGCCGGGGTTCCTCCGCGTGCTGCGCAATGAGGACGCCGAGAGAGCTCGAGTACTCGAGTGCGCGGCGCATGATCAGCGGGTCATGGACGCAGTGGCCGTCGTCCGAGAACATCCGGACCCGGCCGACGCCGGCGGCCATCGTCGCCATCTCGGCAAGCTGCTTGCCCTCGAGTCCCACGGTGACCGCGCCGACCGGGTGCACGTCGACGAGGCCGACTTCCTGACCGCGCCGCCACACGTGATCGGTGACCACCACCGAGTCGGCGACGGGACTGGTGTTGGCCATCGCGAACACAGCGGTGTAGCCACCGAGCGCGGCCGCGGCGGAACCGGAGTCGATCGTCTCCGTGTCCTCGCGGCCGGGTTCACGCAGATGCGTGTGCAGGTCGACGAACCCGGGCAGCAGAATCTGCCCGGTGGCGTCGATCACCTCGGCGGCAGCATCGTTGTTCTTGCCGGCATCCGGGCCGATCGCGACGATCATGCCGTCGGCGATCAGGACATCGGTGGGTTCACCCTCGCCGTACAGCGATGCGTTCTTGATGAGCACTGTCACTCCCGTTCCTGCGTTGTCGCTCATCGGACGGCATCCTCCGCTCCGACGAGCAGTCGGAACAGCACGGCCATCCGCATATGCACCCCGTTGGTCACCTGCTGCAGCACGGCCGTTCTGGATGAATCGGCGACCGCCGACGCGATTTCCATTCCGCGCAGCATCGGACCGGGATGCAGTACCACCGCGTGGTCCGGGAGCAGCGCGAGCCGCTTCTCGGACAGGCCGTAGGTGATCGAGTACTCCCGCTGGGACGGGAAGAAGCCGCCGTTCATCCGCTCCGCCTGTACGCGCAGCATGAGGACCGCGTCGAGACCGGGCAGTTCGGCGTCGAACGAGTGTGCCACCGACACCGGCCAGGTCGACACACCGATCGGAAGCAGAGTGGGCGGAGCCACGAGCACCACCTAGGCACCGAGCATCGACAGCAGCAAAGCATTCTATCGGGCGACCCGGCTGTGCAGGATGTCGCCGACGATGGCGATTCGTCTTCCTTCGATATACCCGAGGCGTTGCCGGAGAGTGAGCGCGTCGAGCAATGCCTGCGTGGGATGTTCGTGCGTGCCGTCACCGGCATTGATCACCGACGGCCCGCCCTCACCTTGATGGGAGGTCCAGGAGGCGATCTGGTGGGCGGCACCCGACGCCGGGTGCCGGACGATGAGGGCGTCGGCGCCGGCGGCGCGCAGTGTCATCGCGGTGTCGCGCAGCGACTCACCCTTCGACACCGACGAACTCGAGGCGCTGACGTTGATCACGTCCGCGCTCATCCATTTACCCGCCACCTCGAACGACACCCGGGTGCGAGTGGAGTTCTCGAAGAAGACGGTCATCACCGTCCGTCCACGCAATGTGGGGAGCTTGCGCACCTCCCGGCCCAGGAGAGCCTGTTCGAAACGTTCCGCCTCGTCCAGGAGTTCGACGGCAGATTCCCGGTCGAGATCCGCAATCGACAGGAGGTGCTTCACGAGATCTTTCCCCCGGAGATCATGACCGCGTCGCGGCCATCGTGTTCGGACAGCAGAACCTTCACGTCCTCGGTGCGGGCTGTCGGAACGTTCTTGCCGACGTAATCCGCACGCAACGGGAGTTCGCGGTGGCCGCGGTCGATGAGGACCGCCAGCTGAACGGCCCGGGGGCGGCCGAGGTCGCGCAGCGCGTCGAGGGCCGACCGCACGGTGCGGCCCGAGAACAGCACGTCGTCGACGAGGACCACCAGCGCGTTGTCGATGCCGCCGTCGGGCACCGAGGTGCGCTCGAGCGGGCGATGCGGCTTGGTCCGCAGGTCGTCGCGGTACAGGGTGATGTCGAGGGAGCCGACGGGAGGACGCACTCCGGAGAATTCTTCGACCTTGCCGGCCAGACGTGCCGCGAGTGTGGTGCCCCGGGTGGGGATGCCGATGAGAACAACGCGGGGAGTGTCACCGTCCGCGCCGTCGAGGGCCGTCTTCTCGATGATCTGATGCGCGATGCGAGCGATCGTCCGGCCGACATCGGCTGCGGAGAGCAGCTCGCGGGCTGCCGAATCGACGGATGACGATGTTTCGGGTGTTGAATCTGCCGGATCTCCGGCAGAGCGGGGCCCTTCGGGCACGCGCATACAACGACCTCCTTCTCCGCCTCACTGGACGGATCGTTAAAGGATGCCTGACAGCTTCTCAGCCTAGCAGCGGCATCCGGCCGGGCAGAACGAAGAGCACGTGAGGATGCGCACATACGGTTGGCGGCGGAGATGGCGAGAGCCGGCACCGAGCGGGTGGACGCACCGAGAGGGTCGCCGACTACCGTCGAGGATCGATTCGATCGGCGGACCTACTGCGATCGACGCGCGCCTACTCCGACGGCTCGGGAGGTGGCGTAGAACCCTCGGCCGGTTCCGCGGAACGCGACGAGGTGGCCGCGGCGGCCGCCCGCACCTGCGGGGCCACCAGCACGACTTGTCCGAGGATGCCGTTGACGAACCCGGGCGAGTCGTCGGTGGAGAGCTGCTTGGCCAGCTCGACCGCCTCGTCGACCGCGACGACCGGCGGGACGTCGGTGGCGTGGAACAGCTCCCACACCGCGATACGCAGGATCGCGCGGTCGACGGCGGGGAGCCGTCCCAGCGTCCAGTCCTGCAGATGAGAGGAGATGACGTCGTCGATCCGATCGAGATTCTCCGCGACCCCCGTGACCACGGTCAGGGTATAGGGGGCGACCGGCGCGACCGATTCGTCCTTGCCCGATAGATCCGCGCGCTCGGTTGCGAGGTCGACGGGATCGAGATCCCGGGCCTCGGCCTCGAAAAGGAAGTCGACAGCGCGCTTACGGGCCTTGTGCCGTGCGCCGAGCTTCTTATGGGTACCGGACACTCAGGAATTCACACGCCCGAGGTAGTTGCCGTCACGGGAGTCGACCTTCAGCTTGTCGCCGGTGTTGATGAACAGCGGCACCTGGATCTCGGCGCCGGTCTCGAGCGTCGCAGGCTTGGTGCCACCCGTGGAGCGGTCGCCCTGCAGTCCGGGATCGGTGTGCTTGACGTGGAGTTCGACGGTGACCGGCAATTCCACGAACAACGGCACATCCTCGTGCACAGCCACCTGGACGGCCATGTTCTCGAGCAGGAAGCGCGCACCGTCGCCCACCGTCGCCTCGTTGATGGATATCTGGTCGTAGGTGTCGCCGTCCATGAAGATGTAGTCCGAGCCGTCGTGGTACAGGTACGTCATGTCCCGGCGGTCGACCGTAGCCGTCTCCACCTTGACACCGGCGTTGAACGTCTTGTCGACGACCTTGCCGGAGAGAACGTTCTTCAGCTTGGTCCGCACGAACGCGGGACCCTTGCCGGGCTTCACGTGCTGGAACTCGATGATCGTCCACAGCTGCCCCTCGATCTGAAGGACAAGGCCGTTCTTGAAATCACTGGTGGAAGCCACTTGCTTCGCGTCTCCTCGATAAGGTCGTAACCGTCTACACGACAGTCAGGTCTTTGGTGGTGAGTGTCAGCAGCTCCGGCCCCTGTTCGCGAACCACGAGCGTGTCCTCGATCCGAACGCCTCCGCGCCCGGAGAAATACACGCCCGGTTCGACGGTCACAGCCGCACCGTCCAGAAGTGTACCGGTGCCCAACTTGCCGATTCCCGGTGCTTCGTGGATCTCGAGTCCGACACCGTGTCCGAGTCCGTGCAGAAACAGGTCCCCGAAGCCGGCGTCCTCGATCACGGAGCGTGCCGCGGCGTCGACGGCGGTGACCTCGGCCCCGGGCCGCAGCGCCTCCCGGCCGGCCTCCTGCGCCCGCGCGACCAACGCGTAAAGATCCCGCTGCCACACCGAAACATGCTCCAGCACATAGGTTCTTGTCATATCGGAGTGGTAGCCACCGACCACGGCACCGAAGTCGAGTTTGATGAAGTCCCCGCTCTGCAGGACCGCGTCCGTCGGACGATGGTGAGGAATCGCCGAGTTCGCGCCAGCCGCGACGATCGTCTCGAACGAGATACCGTCCGCACCGGAATCGAGCATCAGTGCCTCGAGTTCGCGACCCACCTCCTTCTCCGTCCGCCCCGGCCGGAGCCCGCCGCGTTCGATCAACGCGGCAAGGGCGGTATCCGCCGCGGCACAGGCGGCGCGCAGCAACCCCACCTCGTAGTCGTCCTTCACCATGCGCAATTCCTCGACGAGACCCGGAACGGGCGCCAGTCGCAGGTCCGGCGCCAGGAGCGACCAGGAAGCGAACTCGTCCACCGTGACCACATGGCTCTCGAATCCGAGCGAGACAGGTGCCCGCCTGAGCGTCGACTCGATCAGATGGGCCGCGCTGGAGCGGGCGATCGTGGCGTTCAGGTCGGGAACCTGTGCGGCCACCTGCGTAAGGTACCGGCCGTCGGTACAGATGACCGTGCGTTCCTCCGCTCCCGCTGCGTCGGCCGTATGGACGAGCAGCGCGGCATTCGAACCGGTGAACCCCGTGAGGTAGCGGACGTTCACGAGATTCGTCACCAGGTACGCATCGAGGTCTCGTTCGGTCAGTATTCTTCGCAGCGCCGCGCGCCGGGCCCCGTGATCAGCTGACATATCCCGAACCTACCGGCAATCGCACGGCACCACGGGCGCGATCGGCATGTGCGCATGCCCGAGAACCTGTTACAGAAGGGCGGATGTGGGTTAGCCCACACCGAAAAATTCCTCGAGGTTACGCTGTGCCCATGAATGCGTGGGTGGTACGCGGCCTCGGCATGGCCCTGATACATGTTTTCGTTCGTGTGATCCTGGGTGTGTCGATCACTCAGTGGCCCCTTCAGGGGACCACTCTGAGATGGTTCGCACTCCTGATCGTCATTCTCTTCGCCCTGGTCTGGGCCGGTATCGACGGGATTCGGGACCGTCGGAGCCATCCCGATCCCGGCGACAGCGCCGACCTCACGATGCTGTGGCTGAAGGCGTCGCTGCTCGCTGGCATCGTGGCCGGCGTGGTCTCGTGGCTCGTCAATCTCGTGCCCTCCCTCAACGTCACCCAGAACACGTTCTTCTTCGAGATCACGTCCGGTGCAGCCTTCACGGTGCTGCTGGTGTTCGTGCCGGCAATGCTGGCCGTCTTCCTCGGCCGGTTCTTCGTCGAACGTGAGGCGAAGAGGTCGGTGCGGAAAGGCGAGAACCAGGAGGCGCCACGAAGCGCCGGAGTTGCGGCAGCAGCGGGGGCGGGGGCTGCCGGCTCTGCGGCCGCGGCGGTGACCGACGCCGAAGGCTACGCCCAGGGCTATCCCCCGCAGGGTTACGACTACCCGGCGGACACCGGCTACACCGACCCCGACGCCGAGACGACCTCGTTCGAACCCGTGCACGACTACCGCGAGGACACCTCCGATCTCGCTGGCCGGCAGGACACCTCCGACCTCGGTCGATCGGATCAGGCGAACACGCCGTGGCAGGCTCCGGCGGATCTCGGCACATCGGAGACCGACACTCCGCGGCGCGAGCAGTAACGAATCCTCGTCGGCGAAGACCCGGCGGTGTCTTCGCCGCTACCCGTTACCGCTCACAGAAGAACGGCGTCCCCGCCGGAGGACTGCTCGTCCCGGGCCACCGCCGAGTACGCGGCGAACAGAAGCGACGGATCGGGCCCCTCGAGTCGACCGGGCTTGGCCAGTCCGTCGAGTACGACGAACCGCAGAAGCCCCGCACGGTTCTTCTTGTCGGTCCGCATGCCTTCGAGCAGCTGACCGAACGCATCGGCATCGTAGGTGGTGGGAAGTCCGACGAGCTGCAGAATGCTGCGGTGCCGATCGGCGGTCGCGTCATCGAGCCGTCCCGCGAGCCGACCCAGTTCGGCCGCGAAGACGAGGCCCACCGCGACTGCCGCGCCGTGGCGCCAGCGGTACCGCTCCCGCCGCTCGATCGCGTGCCCGAGAGTGTGCCCGTAGTTCAAGATCTCACGGAGATCGGACTCGCGGAGATCGGCGGCCACGACCTTCGCCTTGACCTCCACCGAACGGCGGATCAGCTCCGGCAACACGGTTCCGGTCGGATCCAGAGCGGCCTCGGGATCGCTCTCGATGAGGTCGAGGATGACAGGGTCGGCGATGAACCCGGTCTTGATGACCTCGGCCATACCGGCGACGATCTCGTTGCGGGGAACGGTCTCGAGTGTCGCGAGATCGACGAATACCGCGGAGGGCTCGTGGAAGGCGCCCACCAGGTTCTTGCCGGCCTCGGTGTTGATGCCCGTCTTTCCACCCACGGCCGCGTCGACCATTGCCAGCAACGTGGTGGGCACGTGCACGACCCGCACACCGCGCATCCAGGTGGCTGCCACGAAACCGGCGAGATCGGTTGCCGCCCCGCCGCCGAGGCTGACCACCGCATCGCTGCGGGTGAGCCCGATGCGGCCGAGCACCTCCCAGCAGAAACCGGCGACAGCCAAGTCCTTGCCGTCCTCGGCATCCGGGATCTCGATGCGGTGGGCATCGACACCCGTCTCGGCCAGCGCCGCCCGCACCGCTTCCGCTGTCGCGGCCAGCGGTGGCTGATGGAAGATCGCGACCGTTCGGGTACCGGTCAGCTCCTCCACCAGGTCACCGAGCAAGCCACGCCCGATGACGACCGGATAGGGATCAGCCGTCTTCACCTCTACACGTACGGGTTCGGTCACTGTCTGCTGCTCCGCTCCGTCTGTTTCCAAGTTCGTCTTCAGGTTCTCACCCGGGCAGCCGGTCACTGCGCGAGTTTCTCCACCAGCTGCTGCACCACTCGTGCGGGACTCCGCCCGTCGGTCCGTATGCGGATGGTCGCCACCTGCCGGTACAGCGGGCGACGCCGTCGCATCAGCTCGGTGTATTTCTTTCGCGGGTCGCTGCCCGCCAGAAGTGGACGACCCGTGTTGGTTCCCGTCCGCTTGAGCCCCTCCGCGACACTGATTTCCAGGTAGATGACTTTCTGACCCTTCAGCAATTCACGGGTGCGCTCGGACAGGATCGACCCGCCGCCGAGCGAGACTATGCCGTCGGAATTCTCGATGGCCTTGCGGACCACGTCTTCCTCGATCGCCCGGAAGGCCGGCTCGCCGTCCTCGCGAAAGATTTCCGGGATGGTGCGTCCGGTTTCTTCCTCGATCGCCGCGTCGGTGTCGAACAGCGGAACATCGAGGGCCTGGGCGAGGCGCCTGCCGATGGTCGATTTACCGGCTCCGGGTGGACCGACGAGCACTGCTCTGGGTGGCATCACCGATCACGACCGAGGAATCCGGACCGACCGGTCATCGGGCGAGCCGGGCGGCGACTCCCGATGCGTACCGTTCGAAGTTGTCGGAGGTCTCGGCGATCGAGTCGCCCCCGAACTTCTCGAGCGCCGCCTGCGCCACGACGAGTGCCACCATCGCCTCGGCCACCACACCTGCGGCAGGAACCGCGCAGACGTCGGAGCGCTGGTGAATGGCCACCGCTTCGTCTCCGGTCGACATGTCTACCGTGGCGAGCGCCCGGGGCACCGTGGAGATCGGCTTCATCGCAGCCCGCACCCGCAGGGCCTCACCGTTTGTCATCCCGCCTTCGAGTCCGCCGGCCCTGTTGGTCGACCGTACGATGCCGTCGGAACCCGGCCGCATCTCGTCGTGTGCCTCGCTGCCGCGGCGGCGGGCGGTCTCGAAGCCGTCACCGACCTCGACGCCCTTGATGGCCTGGATTCCCATGAGTGCCGCCGCGAGACGCGAGTCGAGCCGATCGGCGCCGCTGATGAACGAGCCGAGTCCGACGGGAAGTCCGTGCACGACCACCTCGACCACACCACCGAGGGTGTCGCCGTCGCGCTTGGCGGCCTCGATCTCGGCGATCATCGATTCCTCTGCGGCCTTGTCGAAGGCGCGCACCGGGCTGGCGTCGATCGCCGCGAGGTCGGCCGCGGTGGGCTCGGGTCCCACGTACGGCTCGGACGCTCCGATGGAGATCACGTGCGAGATCACCTCGACACTGAACAACTGGCGCAGAAGGGCGCGAGCGAAGGTGCCCGCGGCGACCCGTGCGGCGGTTTCCCGGGCGCTCGCGCGCTCGAGCACCGGACGGGCGTCGTCGAAGCCGTACTTGAGCATTCCCGAGTAGTCGGCGTGCCCGGGCCGGGGCCGGGTGAGAGGGGCGTTCCGCGCCTGATCGGCCAGGAGTTCGGCATCGACAGGGTCGGCTGACATGATGGTTTCCCACTTGGGCCACTCGGTGTTGCCCACCTCGACCGCGATCGGACCACCGAGGGTACGCCCGTGGCGAACCCCTCCGATGATCGTGACCTTGTCGGCCTCGAACTTCATTCGCGCGCCGCGTCCGTATCCGAGACGACGGCGCGCCAGTTGGGTCGAGATGTCCTCGGATGTCACTTCGACACCCGCAATCATCCCCTCGAGCACGGCAACGAGGGCGGGACCATGGGATTCTCCGGCAGTTATCCAGCGCAGCACACCGATATCCTTCCACGTCGCCGCCTGCGGCCGTGACAGTGGTCCTCCCGGCCACCGCGGCTCGGGGCCGTGCTCAGGACATCTGTGCGCACAACAGTGCCAGTAGTGTTCCGGCACACATCGCGGGACCGTGCGGGACTCTCACGCGTGCCGGTGCGCCCCGTCGCACACAGAGCACCACGCATCCGGCCGCGGCCGTCAGCACCGGGGCGAGTCCGGCCGCGTACAGCCAGGTGTCACCTCCTGCCATCCCCGTGACGGCGCCCGTGGCCAGTGCCAGCTTCACGTCCCCGGCCCCCAGTGATCGGGGTGCGCACAGGTATGCCGTGAGATACATCGCCGCGAGCAGCAGGCCACCCACCACTGCAGCGGTCGCTCTCCCGGTCCCGACCCCGAATCCGACGATGACCGGGAGCGCAGGGAGGGTGAGTAGATTCGGCAGGCGCTGGGAGCAGAGGTCGGTGGCCGCGAGCGTGAGGCACCACCACAGCAACAGCGCCGCCGCGGGTAGCAGCCACACGCGTGGTTCGCGGCCGAAGACGAGGCACCAGCCGGTGACCGCCGCACCCAGCGCGCCGAGTGCCTCGTACCCGCTGCCCCGGATCGCGGTGTCGCCCACAAACAGATTCGCCGTCCGTTGTGCACCCCAGCCGAGGCCCGCACCGGCGAGGAGCGCCGCCGAGAGAAACACCCACATGCCGCTGAGCGTGCCCTGACAGGGCATGCACCCGCGATCACGACCTGCACGAACATTCCGGGCTGTGGATGGGACGGCGGGTTGTGGACAACTACGCCAGAGCGGCCGCCATCTCCGCGCGCGGGGCCGGGAGACCGGTAAACTGCTCGACCTGCCCGTAAGCCTGGTTGAGGAGCATCGCCAATCCGCCGACGATGACTCCTCCGGCCGCCTGCACCGCTCTCGCCAGTGGTGTCGGCCACGGGTCGTAGATCGCATCGAGAACGAACGGCGCCCGGCCCAGAACCTCGGCGCGGTCGGCGATGGCGGTGGACGGAACCGTGCTGACGAGGACCGCGGACGCCTCACAGCGCGCACCCAGGTCCGGACTCGCGAAGCCCAGCAACCGCACAACCAGTCCCGCAGCCTCCGCGCACTCCAGTGC
>NZ_JBAQEO010000895.1:0-4818 GCF_049286785.1 Rhodococcus sp. (in: high G+C Gram-positive bacteria)
ACCCTACCGACACTAGATCCGACAGCCGACGATCCGACTCCGGCTTCACCCATCCACTACGCGGCACGCCGACACGATACCGCACAACCCTCTAACTGAACGGTATTGTGTTTAACTCCCCTGAACCACACACTTCCCCTGAACCACACACTGGTCAAGCGTTGGCTCGAGTTCGTCTGCACCGGCAAGTCGCAGACCCCGTGCAACCTGGTCTTGACGCTGCCGACGCTAGTCGCACCCACCGTGCGGGCACTAGTGGACAAAGTCCTTACCCGAGCAAGCTCGACTCGTCGGCCGCCTCGATTGGGCCGCCGCAAATTGCGACCGATAGGGTGTACGACCTAAACAGTCATTCCGCCGACCGTGGCTGCACCCGACCCGGGTGCGCAGCCCCACCGCCCCTGTGCACTGCGCACCACTGACGCCGAACCGGGAACGGGATCGCCCCGGCGGTTGCCTCCCTTCTATCGAGGGCGTCCAAGGGTCGGGGATCTGCCATGCCCTTGCTCCTTCGCGCTGCTGGCCGGGGGCTGGCGCGCTTAGCGAGGCTCGCTCTGGTCGGTCTCCTCCAGGTAGACCAGACCGTTACCGTCGGGGTCGGTGAAGGAGAACATCGCCGGCACCCCTTCCATCCGGATCAGCTCCTCATTGTGTAGGGTCACGCCAGCCTCACGGATCTTGTCGAGGGCATGTTGAGCATCGGAGGTGCCCAACCGGATTGCCACCGGGATCTCACTGTCGGGCGGTAGGAGCACCAGGGCTACATTCGAACCCGGAGGCACGACCTCGATCAGCCGTGCACCCGGCCACACCTCCACGTCGGTGCGGAGTTCGCAGCCCAGCACTCCGGTGTAGAACCTCAGCGCGGCGTCCTGGTCAGCGACCGGAACCGAAACACTCAACACTCTCGTCGTCATCGTCATACCCAATTAGACTCCGCCCCGGCCCGAAAACTCATCGCTCGAGCTGCGAGAGCCGGTCGTCCCGCAAGCCGAACCCTCACCGGCACGTCCCGAAAGCCATGCCCGGAACGGGCTGAGCTGCAATGGCATCGAGGTAGCGTGAGCGCAGCCGGACCATGCCTTGGATCGACCGCGACCGGATGGAACAGTCGCCCGGCCAATTTTCTCCTCCTTCCGACACCCGGGGCGCGGTAGGCTCGCTTGGCCATCATCGAGCCGAGATCGGGGGTCCTCATGGACACCGCCTCCTTCGATCGCTACCGGGACGCGTGGAATAGCCACGATGTCGATGCGGTCGTCGAGTTCTTCACGGACGACGGCGTCTACGAAGACGCCGCCCTGGGTCGACTGAACCGGGGAAAGGCGGAGATCCGCGCCTTCGTCGAAGAGACGTTCGCCGCCTTCCCCGATTTTCGCGTTGAGGACGCCGGGTCGGCGACCATCGATCCGAGCGGCCGCTTCGCGAACGAGTGGACGATGTCGGGAACACACGAGGGAGACACGGCCATCCCGGCGACCCACCAGAGCTTCTCGTTGCGTGGCGCCTCGGTGGGCGAGTTCGAGGCCGACAAGATCAAGCGGAACTCCGACTACTGGAACATGGCGGAGTTCCTCGTCCAGGTCGGGATACTGCCACAACCGCCGGCCGTCTAACCGGTTCTCGCAGCCGCCACGTCAGCTCTCACCATAGAGAGCCTCGATATCGTCGACGAAGTTGTCGACGACCACCTTGCGGCGCAGCTTCATGCTCGGTGTCAGGTCACCCGCCTCGATGGACAACTCGCGGTCGATGACGGCGAACTTCCTGATCTGTTCCCACCGATTCAGTCGCTCGTTCAATTCATCGATGTAGCCGCCGATCAGATCACGTGTCTTCGCATCCCGCGCGATCTCGGTGAACGACCTGCCACCGAGCCCGTTCTTACCGGCCCACTCGGTGACGGCCTCGGCATCGAGGCTGACCAACGCGACGCAGTACGGCCGATTCTCGCCGTGAACGATGATCTCCCCGACGTACGGGCAAATACCCTTGAAGGTCGCCGCGATCGCGGACGGCGCGACGTACTTGCCCTGCGACGTCTTGAACATGTCTTTCTTGCGGTCGGTGATGTGCAGAAAGCCGTCCTCGTCGATGCTGCCGATGTCGCCGGTGTGGAACCAGCCGTCGGGCTCGAGCGCCTCGGCGGTGGCGTCGGGGCGGTCGTGATAACCGTTCATCACTCCCGGGCCCTTCAGAAGGATCTCGCCGTCCTGCGCGATTGCGCATTCGGTACCGGGGAAGGGCCAGCCGACCGAGCCGAATCGATACGCGGACGGGCGGTTGATGTACGACGCCGCCGACGTCTCGGTCAACCCGTAACCCTCCAGTACAACGATGCCCACGGCGTCGAACCACTGAGCTACGTCACGGTCCAGCGCCGCCGCGGCCGAAACGAAGAAGCGCAGCCGCCCACCGAATCGCTCTCGGATGGTGGAGAACACCAAGCGGTCGGCGATTCTGTGCTGCAACGAAGTCCAGGGTCCGGGCTCCCCGCCTGTCTGCTTGGCCTTCGAGACCTTCAGGCCGACGCCGATCGCCCAGTCGAAGATCCTCTTCTTCACGCCACCCTCTTCGGCCATCATGCCCTCGATCCGGGCATGCGCCTTCTCGAAGATCCGAGGGGCCGCACCCATGAAGGTGGGGTGCACGACGGCAAGGTTCTCGACGATCTTGTCGACGCGGCCGTCGACCGCCGTGGGGAAACCGATCTGCAGTGGTAGCGCCAGCATTACCTTTCCGAAGGCGTGGGCCAAGGGCAGCCACAGATAGTTCAGGTCGTCCGGGCCGAGGATGTGCAGGGCGTCGACAGCCGCTGCGGTGTAGGTCCACGCCGAGTGCGGCAGCCGGACACCCTTCGGCTTCCCGGTGGTGCCGGAGGTGTAGATGATGCTGGCCAGTTGCTCGGGGCGGATCTCGTGGATGCGCTCGACCACCACATTCGGTGATTCGGCGAGCAACTTTCGGCCGAGTTCCTCGAGATCGCCCAGGGTGATCACCCAGTCCCCGTCACCCTCACCGTCGATGAGAACCACCTTGCGCACGTCGGGCAGTTCCGCACGATGCTCGATGAGCTTGTCGAGCTGCGTCTGATCCTCGGCGACGACGACACGGCTGCCCGAATTCGCGATGATGAAGGCGACGTCGGGTGCGTTGGTGGTGGGATAGACGGTGGTGGTCGCGGCTCCCGCGCACATCACCGCGAAGTCGACGAGCACCCATTCGTACCGTGTCGACGACGCAACCGCGATCGTGTCCTCATGCTCGACACCGAGTGCAATCAGCCCCGCAGCGATCACGCGGACGCGCTCACCTACCTGCCCCCAGGTGACACCGGCCCATCCCTCGCCGTCCGGGAACCTGAAGGCTTCTCCATGCGGGGTGGCGGCGGTCCGCTCGAGGAACAGGTGGGCGACCGACGGCGCGCGCTCCTCGATCTTCGAGTAGTCGACGGTTTCGCCTGTGACGAGGAGCACACCCATGTGCCCAGTCTAGAAGTGTTGACGTGGTAATAGGGAGCTGCGGGCAAAGTCCACCTCGCATGATCACGGAGTCCCGGGTAGCATTCCTCGTCGTTATCTTCCTGTTACCCCCCGGGGTTGCAGTCGGTACGAAAGCTAAGGACATCAGTATGGCGATTCGTCGCACCCGCGCATTGATCGTGGGACTCGTCGCAGTGTTGGCATCGGGCCTCGCGTCCCTCGTCACCGGAGTCGGCATCGCCCACGCCGACTCGACTCTGATCTCGGTGTATTCACCGTCGATGAACAAGAACATTCCGGTGAAGGTGCTCAGGGCGGCGGGCGATGGTCCCGCGCCGACCCTGTACCTCCTCGACGGGCTACGCGCGCCGGACGACAACAACGGCTGGCTGATCGAGACCGACGTGGAGAGGTTCTTCGCCGGCAAGCACGTCAACGTTGCCATTCCGTTCGGCGGCGGCGGCACCTTCTACTCGGATTGGCAGCGGGACGACCCGAAGCTCGGCCGGGTCAAGTGGGAAACCTTCCTGACCCGTGAGCTTCCCCCGGTGATGGCCTCCCAGTTCGGCAGCGACGGGGTGAACAACGCGATCGCAGGTCTGTCGATGAGCGGCACTTCCGCGTTGAACCTCGCCGTTCACCGACCCGACTTCTATAAGGCGGTCGCCTCCTACAGTGGGTACCCGACGGCCAGCTCCCCCGGCTTTGCGCAGGGTATTCAGGTATCGGTCCGCGAGATGGGCGGCAACCCGCTGAACATGTGGGGCTTCTGGCCGTCGGCGTCGTGGATTCGCAACGACCCGATGCTCAACGTCAGCGCGCTGCGCGGCAAAGCCGTCTACATTTCCTCCGGAGCGGGTTCGCCGGGGGACGATCCCACCGTCAACCCGGCCAGCGACGACTTCGACCCGATGAAGTTCGCCCAAATGGTCCCACTCGAGACCGCCTCCGGCCTGAGCAGCCAGACCTTCGTCCCCGCTGTGAAGCTCGCCGGCGCCAAGCTCCAGACACACATCACCGACGACGGCATCCACACGTGGACCTACTGGCAGGACCGGCTACACGAATCCTGGAACAGCACCATCGCGCCGGCACTCGGGACGGCCTGAGCGGGTTCGAGTCCCACCGCGGTCGCCGGGGGGCCCCCCGTGGGACTCGAACCCACACTGTGCGGATTTTAAGTCCGCTGCCTCTGCCAATTGGGCTATAGGGGCTGACCGGTGCCGAGTGTCCGGCCCGGCTCGCTGATCACCTTAGCCTGATTCCACCGAAGGATCAGCTGCGTAGCAGCGTGTCGAACTGAAGAAAGTGCCCCCTGAACTGGGAAGATTGGAGT
>NZ_JBAQEO010000896.1:0-5710 GCF_049286785.1 Rhodococcus sp. (in: high G+C Gram-positive bacteria)
GGGCTGGACGCCGGCGCGGTTGTCGCGGCTGCGCAGGCCGAACTGATTCCATTCGAGAAGAACTACCTGCGCCACGGGGTTCGGGTGCGGGGGGCCCTCGACGAACTGGAGTCGCTGTGGACCGCGCTCTCGCTGGGACTCGGAGGGGGCGACGGTGACGAGCGGGTCCGGGCGCGCCAGGCAGCGGCCATCACCGCGGTCGGGCGGTGGATGTACCACTCGACCCTCGCCCGCACCGAAACCCGCGGCATGAGCAAGCGTGCCGACTTCCCCGAACTCGACCCCGCCCAGCACCACCATGTGCTGACCGGCGGACTCGACGTCGTGTGGACGCGGCCCGGGGCAGTGAAAGACGCACCGTTGCAGGTGGCCTCATGATCGAGATACTCCTCGCCGACGCGTGCATCGGCTGCGACAAGTGCGTCGATGCATGCCCCACCAACGTGTTCGACAGAACACCGTCCGGAGTCCCGGAGATTGCCCGGCAGTCCGACTGCCAGACGTGCTTCATGTGCGAGGCATACTGCCCGGCCGACGCACTCTTCGTGCACCCGCAGTCGTCGCCGGTCTCCGATGGTCGGCCGATGGACGCCGATCAGATCGGGCGCTACCGCGAAAAACTGGGCTGGGGCAACGGTCGCAGGGCAGGATCGCTGACCGCGGTCGGGCCGGTACTACCGCACGGCACCCCACCGCCGCGGTTGGTGGAATCAGCTGCCACGTCGTGACGTTCACCAACTGGTAGCTGATGTGCGGTGCCCTCAGGGTAACTTGGAGGAGAAGTTCCGAAATCGACTCAGGGAAGGGTGCATGACTCGCATTCGTACTGCCGCTGAAGCCGAAGTCAACGCTGCCGAGCAGATGCGGTTGCTCGGGTACGCGGACGCCACGGCACTGCCTGGTGGCGCGGACGGCGGCATCGACGTCTACTCGTCACAGGCATATGCGCAGGTGAAATGGCGTGGGGGAACAGCAGGCACGCACGATCTCGAGAATCTGTACGGTGCCCGCGGAACGAGCCGATCGAGGGAGCTTCTGTACTTTTCCCGGGCCGGCTACACCGACGACGCGCGCGAGTACGCGAACGCCGTGGGTATCGCACTGTTCGGGTGCGAACCGGACGGTGACACCCCTCCGGTGGGTGATCGGGCACTCGATCTCGTCTCAGCCGCCCGCAACTCGGCCGCGCGTAACTCGAAGATTGCCGCAGAGACTGAGCCGCCCGCGGTGCAGAAGCCGGCGTCGCCTGCGCACATGATCGCCGGCAACGCCTGGGCGGGAGTCGCGCGATTCCTCGGCGCCCACTGGCGGATCATCTGCGCCGTCCTCTGCACGGTCACCCTGCTGATCGCGCCGTTCGGGGAGGGGCATGTGGCACTGCGGGTCTTCGCCACCATCGTGAGCGTGGTGGGCGCCCCGGTGTTCTGGTTTCTCTACGTCCAGCACCGGCAGGCGTCGCAGCGCACTCGGTAGACCCCGGCCTACCGACAATGTCGGTTCATATCTCTAGTTCACGGGAGGAAGCGACTTCAGCGACGTGATGGTGGCCGCGCAGGCCTGCGCAGCCTCGGCACCCTTCTTGACGAAGTGCTCGCCGAAGTAGGTGAGGTGCTCTTCGTGCTCGTGGAAATGATGCGGAGTCAGCACCACGGAGAAGACGGGTACGTCGGTGTCGAGCTGCACACGCATGAGTCCCTCGACGACGGCGGTGGCAACGAACTCGTGACGATAGATGCCGCCGTCGACCACCAACGCCGCCGCCACCACGGCGTCGTAGCGGCCGGTGAGCGCGAGACGTTTGGCGTGTAGAGGGATCTCGAAAGCTCCGGGTACCTCGAAGAAGTCCAGATCTTCTTTGGGATAACCGAGGATGGCGATCTCATCGGTGAAGCCGTCGCGAGCGCGATCGACGATGTTGCGATGCCACGTGGCCTGAATGAACGCGATCCGTCCCGAACTCTCACTCATGATCTGAAAACTACTGCACCGGGTTCAGTGCTGCACACGCGGCAGTGCCGTCGACCGCCCCCAGCCGGAGTCGCCGGTGAGGTGCTCGAGTAGTGGCTGGATGCGATAGGGCAGTGGGCTGGTCAACGCGATGGTGGTGGTGGAGTGCGTGACGCCCGGAAGATTCGCGATCTTCTCGAGCAGCTTCTGGAGTTCCGCGTGAGTGGACGTGGCCACGCGCACCAGCAGGTCTTCGCGGCCTGTGGTCGCGTGGATCTCGATCACCTCCGGCAGGTCCACCAGCCGCTGGCCGACAGCGGTGAGCTTGCCCTGCTCGAGTTCGAGTCCCACGAAGGCCTGAATGGGAATACCCACCTCTGCGAGGTCGAGGTTGGGGCGGAAGCCCTGGAGTAATCCACTCGTTTCCATCCGCTTCATCCGCGACTGGATGGTGTTGCGCGCGACGCCCAGCGAGTTGGCGAGCTCGGCCACGCTCATCCGCGAGTCCCGTCCGAGCAGGCCGAGCAGCTGCACGTCGAGCTTGTCGATACTGAGCACTTTGGTACCTCCCGGGCGGTGACGACGATCACTGCTTGGTTGAACTGATCAGTTGATTCGATTTGCGTTGACCAAATCGTAGAGCAGTAACAGGATCAAGATCACGAAATGCTCAACGCGACGGATCGGAATTGGCAATGACTCAGCTGGACGACGCTCGCACCACCGCATCTTCCTTCGACCTCGCCGACCGCTACCGGGCAGACTCCGGGCCGGTCCTGATGACCGGTGTGCAGGCCATCGTTCGCCAGCTCGTCGAACAGCACGAACGCGACCGCCGCGCGGGACTGACTGTCGCGACCTTCGTCTCCGGATATCAGGGCAGCCCCCTCGCCGGACTCGACCGCACGATCGCCGCAATCCCCACTCTGAGCACCGACCACGACGTGAAATTCGTGCCCGGCATGAACGAGGAACTGGCTGCCACCGCGGTATGGGGCAGTCAGGTCGACCTGCCGCAGGGCGAGCGTACGCACGACGGGGTCGTCGGCGTCTGGTACGGCAAGGGTCCGGGACTCGACCGCGCGTGCGATTCCGTCCGGCACGCCACGATGTACGGCGCCAACCCGCGCGGCGGCGTCCTCGCGTATGTGGGTGACGACCCCAACGCCAAGTCGTCCACCATCCCGTGCGCCAGCGAACGGTCCCTGGCCGCGATGGGCATGCCGGTGTTCTTCCCCCGCAACGCCGAAGAGGTCATCACCTTCGGCCTCTACGGGGTGGCGCTGTCGCGGGCATCGGGTTGCTGGTCGGGCATCAAGATCGTCGCGGACGTCGCCGACGGTCTGTGGACCCTCGACCGCGACTTCGCCGACCTCGACATCGTCGTTCCGAAGATCGAATGGAACGGCAAGCCCTGGTCTTACCGGCAGCGGATCTTGGCGTCGCCGCCCGACAGTGTTCTCGCCGAGGCCGACCTCTACGGTCCGCGCTGGGAGATGGTCGAGGCCTTCAACGCCGCCAACGACATCGACTGCCTCGAAGTGAACCCGCCGGCCGCGTGGCTCGGCATCGCCGCCGTCGGCACCGCCTACGACTCGCTGCGTCAGGCCCTCCTCGACCTCGGTCTGGGGCAGTCTCAACTCGAGGACGCCGGCATCCGCATCCTGCGCATCGGCATGCCCTACCCGCTGGGTGCGGCCAAGGTGCGCGCACTGGCGGACGGCGTGGAGCAAGTGCTCGTGGTCGAGGAGAAGATGCCGTTCGTCGAGGCCCAGCTCAAGGGCATCCTGTACGGCGGAGCCAACGCGCCGGCCGTGCTGGGCAAGAAGAACGCGCAGGACAAGCCGCTGGTCCCCGTCGACGGCGAGCTGACCGCCGCCCGCCTCACCGGACCGCTGCGACGCGTGCTGAAGGACCGCGTGGCCCTGACGCCGGCGCCGCCGCCGCGTCTCGAACTCACCGTGCTACCCACGTCGCGGACCCCGTACTTCTGCTCCGGCTGCCCGCACAACCGGTCCACCGCGGTGCCGGAGGGCTCGCTCGCGGGTGGCGGAATCGGCTGCCACACACTGGTCACCATGTCGGGTCGCACCGACAGCGCCGTCACCATGCTCACCCAGATGGGCGGCGAGGGCGCGCAGTGGATCGGGCAGGCGCCGTTCACCGACGTCAACCACATGTTCCAGAATGTCGGCGACGGCACGTACTTCCACTCGGGTCAGCTGGCCGTCCAGGCCTGTGTCGCGGCGGGCGTCAACATCACCTACAAGGTGCTCTACAATTCCGCAGTCGCGATGACGGGGGCGCAGGATGCCGAGGCCGGGCTCACCGTGCCGCAGCTCACCCACAAGCTCGCGTCCGAAGGCGTCAAGCAGATCATCGTCTGTGCGGAGGACCCCAAGCGGCACAAGGGGGCCCGCTTCGCAGCGAACACTCTGCTGTGGGATCGCAGCCGTCTCGACGAGGCGCAACGCCTGCTCCGCGACGTCGAGGGCGTGACCGTTCTCATCTTCGATCAGCAGTGCGCTGCCGAGGCGCGTCGTAAGCGCAAGCGCGGCACGCTGCCCGCCCGCCGCACCCGCGTCATCATCAACGAGGCCGTCTGCGAGGGTTGCGGCGACTGCGGTGTGAAATCGAACTGCCTGTCCGTGCAGCCCGTCGACACCGAATTCGGCCGCAAGACCAAGATCGACCAGACCAGTTGCAACACCGACTACTCGTGCCTCGAGGGCGACTGTCCGTCGTTCGTGACGGTAGAACTGCCCGAAGAGGACGCGCCGAAGACGTTGCGGGAGATTCCCGCACCCCCGGACGTCGGCGAACCCGACCCCGCGGTGTGGACCGGCACCCGCAACCTGTTCATGGCCGGCGTCGGTGGCACCGGGATCGTGACGGTCAACCAGGTTCTCGGGATGGCTGCACTGCGTGCCGGGTTGCACGTCGAGGGACTCGATCAGACCGGTCTCAGTCAGAAGGCAGGACCTGTCACCTCACATCTGCGTCTCGGTGACGGTCAGTCCGGTGCCCTGTCCAACCGGATCAGCCCGTCGACGGCCGACACCATCCTCGCGTTCGACCTGCTCACCGCCGCCGACGCCAAGTACGCCGGCTACGGCAACTCGGAGCGCACCATCACCGTGGCGTCGACGAGCCAGACACCCACCGGCGAGATGGTGTACGACCCCGCGGTGCGCTACCCGGACGAGGACAAGTTGCTCGAACGTCTCGACGTCTCGTCCCGTGAACTCACCGTGATCGACGGGCTCGCCGCCGCCACCGCACTGTTCGGCAGTACCGCCGCCGCCAACTTCCTGCTCGTCGGCGCCGCCTACCAGGCAGGAGGGCTGCCGATTCCGGCCCGATTCATCGAGGAGGCACTCGAGATCAACGGGGTGGCCGTCGAGTCGAACAAGGCAGCCTTCGCGTGGGGCCGGGTCGCAGTCGCCGACCGTGAGGCCTTCCTGAGAGCCACCCGGTCTGCCGCGCTGCCCCAGCGCAGTGACACCGTCGTCCCGACGCGCCTGTTCGCGGGCAGCACGCTGGACGGCGAGACGCGAGCGCTGGCCGAGCGGCGTACCGCGAATCTGGTTGCCTTCCAAAGTGATCGGGTGGCAGCACGCTACCTTGCGGTGGTGCAGCAGGCCTGGAACGCCGAACGTGAACTCGGGAACCGGACGGAGTTCAGCGAAGCCGTCGCTGCGGGCCTGCACAAGCTCACCGCCTACAAGGACGAGTACGAGGTGGCCCGGATGCTCACCGATCC
>NZ_JBAQEO010000897.1:0-5542 GCF_049286785.1 Rhodococcus sp. (in: high G+C Gram-positive bacteria)
CAGCTGGGGCCATTCCCACCTCACCCCCGCGCCGGGTGAATACAGCTCGACGAGCCCGGATGCCGCAACTCAGTACGAGACCGGCCGGATCATCGACTGGTTCGACCGATATCTGAAGGACGTCGACGTCGACACAGGGCCAGTCTTCGCGTACTTCCGGAACTGGGTGGAGTACTCGGGCAATGCCGCTCCCGCCTATGCCGAGGCATCGGATGTGTCTGTGGGCGAAGATATCTCACTGTATCTCTCCGGAGACGGCTCGCTGACGAACTACCGGGACGCCATCGTTCCCGGTGCCCACACGCTGAACACCCCGCCCGGCGGATTGCCGACCGACCGTGAAGCGCCGGACCTGGCGCCGGGCGAACCGGTTCATCTGGGAGCCTTACCCGGCACCCAGGTGGAGTGGTCGTCGAACGCTCTTGCCGTGCCGGTCGACGTCGTGGGCGCACCGGTTCTCCATGTCCGGGTCGCGGCCACTCCGGTCGTTCCCGGTGTCGAGAACGCAGTGGTGGTGTTCGCGAAGCTCTACGACGTGGCACCGGACGGCACCGAAACCCTGATCAACGGCCAGGTGGCGCCGGCGCGCATCACCGATCCCGGCCGGCCGGTGCAGATGACGATGCCGGGCATCGTCCATCGCTTCGACGAGGGGCACCGGATCCGGCTCGTGGTGTCCGGCGGAGATCCGAGCTTCCGCGGTGGTCTGCTGCCCCATCAGGTCACCATTGCCTCCGGTGATGCCGGCCAAGAACTGGTGCTGCCGGTCACCGGATAACGAGCATGTCGGCTCACGTCGGTATCGCGCACGGCCTGGGTCTTCCGTCAGCGAGTACTTCCTCATGGCTGATCCCGGCGCAGCGGCAAGGTGATGGTGAAGGTACTGCCGGTTCCGGAGCCACCGCTGTCGGCGGTGATGTGACCGCGCTGCGCCTCGACGAGCGCCTTGGTGATCGCGAGTCCGATCCCGGCTCCTCCGTGTTCGCGGTCGCGTGCCAGGTCGACTCGGTAGAACCGTTCGAACAGGTGCGGGAGGTGTTCGGCGGAGATCCCGTCGCCGGTGTCGGTCACCTCGATCACGAGCAGCCCACCCCGCTGTTCCGCGGTCACCTCTACCCGGCCGCCCCCGGGGGTGTGACGTAAGGCGTTGTCGAGCAGGTTGCCGAGGACCTGGCCGAGCCGCTCCGGGTCGGCCCACAGCCGCGGCAGGTGTGCAGGAACATGCGAGCTCAGCGACACTCCCTTCGCTGCGTAGCGGTCGGCCGCGACCGTGAGCGCGGTAGATATCAGTGCTGCGGGGGCCACCCAGGTGGGCTCGATGGACGTCCGGCTCTCTTCCGCATGGGAGAGTGCGTTGACGTCGTCCGAGAAGCGGGCCAGCCTGCGGGTCTGATCGCGGAGCATCTCGATGGTGTCGGCGTCCAGTGTCTCGATCCCGTCCTCGAGTGCTTCCATGTACGCCTCGAGCACCGATACGGGGGTGCGGATCTCATGGGCGAGGTCACCGAGCAGTTGGCGGCGGGTGGTTTCGACCGATTCGAGCCCGGCGGCCATCCGGTTGAATGCCTCGGCGAGGGCGTCGAAATCCTCACCCAGGTGCAGTGGAGTGACCCGGATGTCGTAGCGGCCGTTGGCCACCGCGGTCGCCGCGGACGCTACCTCGGTCACCGAACGCTGCAGGCGCCGACTGAAATACCAGGTCACCACCAACGCTGCCAGCGCGGCCACCCCGAGGGCCACCGCCAGGGAAATGGCTGTCGCGGAGCGGTACGCCTGCTCGGCGTGGACCTGTTCGTCGGACGCGGCCGGTATCCCGGCGCGGTGCAGGTGCTCGCGGAAGAGCGGGGGGCCGGCGAACACCGCGACCACCCAACAGGTTGCAGCGCCCGCAACCAGCACCATCGATTGGGCCAGCAGCAGACGCATCCCCAGGCCGGGGACGCGACTGCGCACCGGCCCCGGGCCGAGGTTCCGCGGTAGACCCCGCCTTGCCGGGCCGGACTCGTGACTCTGTTTCGATGTCATTGCCCGACCCCCATCCGATACCCGATGCCGCGGACGGTGGTCACGTACCGAGGAGCGGCGGGGTCGTCGCCGAGCTTGCGGCGCAAGTGCCCGACATGCACATCGACGAGGTGCTCGTTGCCGACCCAGGATTCTCCCCACACCACCTCGATCAACTGGCGCCGGCTGAATGCCATACCTGGCCGAGACGACAACGCAGCCAGCACATCGAACTCGGTGCGGGTCAACATGACCGGGTGCTCGCCGAGATGGACCTCCCGGCCCGCGACGTCGATCCTCAGCGACCCGAATACCCGCGGCGGAGCCTCGTTCACGCCCGGCCCCGGCGGGGGTGTCTCGTACACCGAAGTGTTCCGGGGCCGGCGCAACATCGCACGAATGCGGGCCACCAACTCCCGCGGGCTGAACGGTTTGGTGACGTAGTCATCGGCGCCGACAGACAGCCCGATGATGGTGTCCATCTCCGCACTGCGGGCGGTCAGCATCACCACGTAGGCATCGGAGAACGTCCGCAATGCCCGGCACACCTCGATTCCATCCATGCCTGGCAGTCCGAGGTCGAGGACCACGACGTCGGGGTCGATCTCCCGGGCGATCGCGAGCGCATCGACCCCGTTGTAGGCGACGGCGACCTCGAAGTTCTCGCGTTCGAGGTAACTGGCGACGATTGCTGCCAACGGGCGTTCGTCGTCGATGACCAAGGCGCGATATCCCGCGGCGCTGTCGGACGAGAGGGGTGGCGTGCTGTTCATGGTCTCCATCGTCGCCGCTGCTCTTCCCGGTCCGGTACAGGTCGCCCTGAACCGGCCGTTTCTTCAGCGAAACTACACAGAATCCTCATCGATTCCGCGCGCTCGAGTACCACGATGGAGAGCAACGAAAGGTGAACAACCATGATGTGGTGGAACAACGGAATGGGCTGGGGGATGGGCTGGGGCGGCTGGGTGCTGATGGCCCTGCTGACGGTCGCATTCTGGGGATTGGTCATCGTCGGGGTCATGGCCCTTTTCCGCACCATTCGGGCAGACCGCAACCCTCCCTACGGCGCCACCGGCACAGGCAGGCAGAGTGCGGACGAGATCCTCGACGAACGCTTCGCCCGAGGGGAGATCGACGCCGAGGAGTACCGCAGCCGCAAAGACCAGCTACACGCCGGACCGAACCGATGACCAGGTGATACCGCACGTCGGTGTCGAAGGAATTTCATGACGCACGCGCCTGAAAACGGATTCGGCCTCAATCGGCGGGCCTTCCTTACCGCAGCGGCCGCAGGCCTGGGTGGACTCGCCTTGGCTGCCTGCACCCGTCAAACCTCGGTCCCCGGCCCACAACCGATCGACACGAACGCGGTGTCCGCCGCAGAGGCTGCACGCCCCCACACCGGCCGCATCGTCGACGCCGCCCTGACCCCGCAGACCACCGACATCGACCTCGGCGGTGTACAAGTGCGCACCCTCGCCTACGGGCCCAACGTTCCCGGCGCCACGATCCGGGCCAACGTCGGCGACGAGGTCGCGGTCACCCTCACCAACGCCCTCGACCACGGCACATCGGTGCACTGGCACGGCATTGCGCTGCGCAACGACATGGACGGGGCCGAACCCGCCAGCCCCGACATCGGACCGGGTCAAAGCTTCACCTACCGATTCTCGGTGCCCCATTCCGGAACGTACTGGGCGCACCCCCACGTCGGCCTCGACACCGACTACGGGCTCTACCTGCCCGTCATCGTCGACGACCCGGCCGAACCCGGCAACTACGACGCCGAATGGATCGTCGTCCTCGACGACTGGACCGACGGAATCGGCACCAGCCCCCAGGAGATCTTCTCCAACCTGCAATCGGGCGGGATGGGATCGATGGGCGGCCCCGGCGGCATGGGCAACATGCCCGGTATGGGCGGCATGGGTGGCGGGTCGGATCAGACCGGCGTCCCCACCGCCACCGGGACCAGTCGGACCGGGGTGGGTACCAGCGCCCTCCTCGGCGGTGACGCCGGCGACATCGCCTACCCCTACTATCTGATCAACGGTCGCATCCCGACCGCCCCGACGACGTTCACCGCCACACCCGGTCAGCGCGTGCGGATCCGTATCATCAACGCCGCCGCCGACACCGCCTTCCGCATCGGGCTGGCCGAGCACACCATGACCGTCACCCACACCGACGGCTACCCCATCACCCCGGTCGACGTCGATGCCCTCCTGCTCGGCATGGGCGAACGCTACGACGTGATCGTCACCGCAAGAGACGGGATCTTTCCCCTCGTCGCAGCGGCCGAAGGCAAGAACGCGCACGCCCGGGCCTTGCTGCGCAGTGGCGCCGGATCCGCACCCGACCCCGTATTCGTGCCCCGCGAGCTGGGCGGCCGGGTCGGCACCGTGGACACCTTCGTCGCCGCCGACGCCGTCCTGCTCCCCGGGGGACGGCCGGAGGTGAACCTGGCCGCGGATCTCGGCGGGAACATGATGAGCTACAACTGGACCATCAATGGCCGCCCCTACGACCGGACCGAGCCCTTGACGATTCGGCAAGGTCAGCGCGCCCGCCTCACTTTCACGAACATGACCATGATGTGGCATCCGATGCACCTGCACGGGCACACCTTCCAAGTCGTCAAACCCGACGGCACCCCGGGCCCCCGCAAGGACACCGTCATCGTGCTGCCGATGCGCTCGGTCGCGGTGGACCTGGTCGCCGACAATCCTGGTGACTGGATGCTGCACTGCCACAACGGCTACCACCAGGAATCGGGGATGATGACCCGCCTCGACTACGCCGGTTGAGCTGATGACCGGTCATCGGCCCCCTGCACCGAACCCTCACCGAGACCCACCGAAAGGCTGGAGCCTTCCCGTTGCAGCCACGACACCGCCACTGGATCAGAAGGAGGTGAGGAGAATGGGAATGAACATGATGGACATGATGATGATGTGTATGCGCATGATGGGCATAATGCCGCCGATGATGAACATGCCGATGACTATGCCGCCCATGTGACGCGATGCCCGGCTAGGACTGCACATCCGTCACGCACGCCATATCGCGAGCCGTCGCGGCCCGTGCACAGCCTGTTCGAGGAGCAGGTCAGGCGTATGCCGGTTGCGTTGACGCCAACCATGACCGACTTGATGTGGGTGCCCGAGGCAGTAGCCGAGGGAAGTGGTTCGTGTAGGTGGTCGCCGGGGCGTAAGGACCCCTGTCGGCAGCTTCACCACGCGGTTTCCAGCCTTTCATGCCCACCACTCACGAAGGGCCCCTCCCATTCGGAGGGGCCTTCTTCGTGTCTCAGATTTTCACTAAGAGCTTGTCTCATGTGGGGACCTTCTTGAAGCAGGTGAGTGCGGCGGCGAGGCGGACGAATCCGGCGAAGTGTTCACCGCGGCGCTCGTAGCGGATGGTCAAACGCCGGTAGCCGGTGAGCCAGGCGATGGTGCGTTCGATCTTCCACCGGTACCGGCCGAGCCGGTCGTTCCTCTCGATACCGCGCCGGGCGATGCGCGGGACGATGCCACGC
>NZ_JBAQEO010000898.1:0-2756 GCF_049286785.1 Rhodococcus sp. (in: high G+C Gram-positive bacteria)
GTCCAACAGGTAGACGTCGAATCCGGCGGCGAGCAGCTGCTCGACGAAGCTGTTGCCGCGCTGCAGATCCAGAATGTAGCTGCGGGAGAACAGGCTGAACACGATCAACAGTGGCGGCGACACACGCACATCGTCGTTGCGGTAGCGCCACAACTCGGATCGGCCCTGTCGCCACACCACATCCTTCGGGGTCTGGCCGACCTCAGGCCGCGAAAGGCCCGCCGCCATGCGAATACCGTTGCGCGCCCGGAGCGCATTGCGCTCCACCTCCCGGCGCACCCGGTCCGCGATGCTTGTCGACGTCGGTTCTGTCGTCACCACTGCCGATCACTCTCCATGGGGGTGGTCCCGGCGCTGTTCGAGTTGAAGCGACATTCGTCGCACATCCCGGTCCAGCGCCCCGATCTGTGTGCGAAGCCGTTGCAGATCGGTGCCCGCCGGCAGATTCACCAGGTGCCACACTCGCGCGGCAACGCCGTTCACACCGTCGCCCACCGCGCGCCGGAGACCGAAAATCACGGCGGCCACCGTTGCGAACTGGTCGGTGTCCACCAGTGCCTCCGCTCGCGGCGCCACCAGACGCTCCGCGGCGTCATAAGGCTTTCGCCACACCGGCTTGTCTGTCATCGATTCACTCCGCTACACATAAGTCCCTATTTCTGACTGACGACGGTGCCGGACTGTGTCAGGCGGCGACGGTGTCGGCTGGTTTCAGTTCGAAGCCGCGGTATCCGTTGGTGGTGACGTCGGCGAGGGCGGTGCGGTAGTTGGCGAGGCCGCCGAGGTAGAACAGGACGCTGGGCTTTTTGCCGGGGATGTTCGCGCCGAAGATCCAGGAGTCGACCTTGGTGAAGAGTGTGGCGTTGGCGATCTCGGTGCAGGTCTGGGTCCATTGTGCCTCGGCGTCGGGTGTGGGCTCGATCGCTTGCAGCCCGGTGCGTTCGGCGTATTCGATGGTGTCGCTGATCCACTCGACCTGGGTTTCGAGGCTCGGGGGCAGGTTCGTGAAGGGGCCGTTGGGGCCGAGGACCATGAACCAGTTGGGGAAGTTTGCTGTGGAGACGCCCAAGTAGCTGGTCGGTTGGCCGTTCCAGTGGTCGTTGATGTGCAGGCCGTCTCGGCCGCGGATCTGGATGCGCCGGTAGTTGCCGTCGACGGCGTCGAAGCCGGTGGCGAAGACGAGGACGTCGAGTTCGTGCAGGACGCCGTCCTCGGTGACGACTCCGTGGGCGGTGACCTCGCGGATGGGGTTTTCCTTGATGGCGACGGCTTCCACGTTCGGCCGGTTGTAGACCTGGTGGTAGCCGTCGTCGCAGAGTGGGCGTTTGGCGAACAGGCCGGTCGGGGTCAGCTTGCGGGCGGTTTCGGGGTCCTCGATGATCTCGGCGATCTTGGCGCGGATGAACGATGCTGCGGTTTCGTTGGCGTCCTCGTCGGTGGCGATGTCGCCGAAGGTGGCGAACATGAAGCGGAATCCGCCGCCGTGTTGCCAGGCCTGTTCGTAGACGCGGCGGCGTTCCTCCTCGGTGACGCTCATTGCCGGCACGGTGGACTCATCGAAGCCGAAGGCCACCGCGGAGTTCTTGGCCTGCTTCCAGATGTGGTCGTAATCGGCCTTGATCGCGTCGATCTGCTCGGTGGTCACGGGGCGGTTGCCGACCGGGACGGAGTATTGCGGGGTTCGGACGAAGACGGTGAGGTGTTCGACTTCCGGTGCCAGGGCGGTGATGACCTGTTGGCCGGTGGAGCCGGTGCCGATGACGCCGACGCGGCGGCCGGCGAGGTTCTTGCCCTCGGGCCAGGCGGCGGTGTGGATGGTTTCGCCTTCGAATGTGTCCAGGCCGGGCAGGTTGGGGAAGTTGATGGCGGAGAGCAGTCCGACGGCGTTGATGACGTAGGTGGCCCGGTATACGTCGCCGGCGTGGGTGGTGATTTCCCACTGGGCTTCGTCGTCGAGGTAGATGGCGGAGGTGACCTCGGTGCCGAAGTGGAAGTGGCGGCGCAGGTCGAAGCGGTCGACGACGTCTTCGAGGTATTCGAGGATCTCGGGTTGGGTGATGTAGGTGCTTTTCCAGGTGCTGTCCTGCAGGAGGTCGCGGTCGAAGGAGAAGCGGTAGAGGTGGCTTTCGGTGTCGGAGAGGGCGCCGGGGTAGCGGTTCCAGTACCAGGTGCCGCCGGGGCCGTCGGCCTTGTCGAAGCCGATGGTGGTGAGGCCGAGTTCGTGGTGCAGTTTGTGGACGGCGTAGATGCCGCCGAATCCGGCGCCGATGACGACGGCGTCAACGGTGCGGGGCGTGGTCTGGGCAGTCATGGCGAATCCTTAGGCGTTCTGATGGGAAAAAGAAGTGGCTGTTACTTGCTGTACCAGGAGGCGAGCTTCGCGAATTCCTCGTCGACGAGGGCGGAGCGCCCGGCCAGGAACGGGTAGACGTGCTGTTGGCCCTCACCGATGGACAGGGTGACATCGACACCTGCCGACTTGGCCCGCTCCTGCACCCGGGTGGCGTTGTCGAGGAGCGACTCGACGCTGCCTGCCGTGATGTAGAGCCGCGGAAAACCGGTGAAGTCGGCGTACAGCGGGTTCGCCAGCGGGGTCTTCGGGTCGACCGTGTCCCCGAGGACCCCGGCGATCATGCCTTCGAGCAGTTCCGGGGTGATGAGGGCATCGGTGTCGTTGTTGGTGGCGAGAGTCTCGCCCCTGTTCTCCATGTCGAGCCACGGAGAGAAGGCGATAACCCCACCGGGGCCCTGCTTGC
>NZ_JBAQEO010000899.1:0-29807 GCF_049286785.1 Rhodococcus sp. (in: high G+C Gram-positive bacteria)
CCCGGGACCTTCTCCATCGCGAAGAACCCACGCACACCGTGTGTCTCACCGCGGTATGTGATCACCGCCGGAACCCGCATCCCGGTGCGCGCCGCGGCCTCGAGCAACGCGACTTCACGCACGACGTCGTAGTCGCCGGTGATGCCGCTGACCGGTTGCCGCTTGACGGCGAAGGTGTCGGTGCGGCGGTCGTTGCCGCCCGCCCACTCCGCGGTGACCAGATAGGTCTCCCACGAATTGCCCTCTCCGCGCTGGTCGATGTCGGTCAACTGCAGGGATCCACCGGCGGACAGCGCAGCGTCCAGCGATGCGGTCAGCTCGGCGAAGAAATCGTCGTGCTCGGTCATAGGGGTGTCTGCCTCGGCCACGGTCGTCACGGAATGCCTCACTCGTGTGTCGGTCGTCAGAAGATGGTCGGATTCGGGCCACCGCCGTCGACGACGAGCTGCTGCCCGGTCACATACCCGGAGTCCGGGGAGACCAGGAACGCCACCGTGCCGGCGACGTCCTCGGGCCTGCACACGCGCCCGAACGGCGAGTCGGCGTCGAGATCACCGATGTCGGTTCCACGCGAGGCGGAGACCAGGCGCTTGCCCATATCGGTGGCGATGAGCCCGGGGGCGACGATGTTGGCGTGGATGCCGTAGCGGCGTTCCTCCCGCGCGAGGGTGCGCACGCACATCTCCATCGCGGCCTTCGCCATCGTGTACGGCGCGGAGTTCGGCGGTGCGGACAGTGTGGTGTTGGACGAGATCATGACGATGTCGCCGCGTCCCACCTCCCCCGCGGCCGCCTTGCGCATATCCGGCAGCACCTGCTGGATGAGCCCGATCGGACCGAACGCGTGCACCCGCATGAGCTGCAGATAGTCGACATACGGCGTCGACGCCACATCCTGACCGCGGCTGGCCGACCCGGCGTTGCTCACGATCAGATCGACCGGACCGAGATCGGACCGGATCGCCACCACCATGTCCGCGACGGCGGCCTCGTCGTCGATCGACGCGCAGTACGCCGCCGCGCGGCCTCCCGCTGCGACGATCTGCTCGACCACCTCGTCGGCGGCCGCCGCGTCGCGCCGGTAGTTCACGGCCACCGCGGCGCCGTCACGGGCCAGACGCAGTGCGACGGCTCGGCCGACGCCGCGCGAACCACCCGTGACGAGCGCGGTACGTCCGGCGAGCGGGCCTGCGTTCGATGTGCTGCTCATCGAGCCACCACCGCACGGCCGACCAGATCCTTCATCACTTCGTTCGCTCCTCCGTAGATTCGCTGGATGCGCGCGTCGCGCCAGATCCGAGCGATCGGGTACTCCTCCATGTAGCCGTAGCCGCCGAACAACTGCAGGCAGCGGTCGACCACATCCCACTGCAGTTCGGTGGCCTTGTACTTGGCGCCCGCGGCGTCGTCCGCGGTGAGGTCGCCGCGCCCGAGTGCTTCCACGCATCCGTCGACGTAGTGCTGGAGGACCTGGATGTCGGTGTGCATCTCCGCGATCGCCATGCGGACCGACTGCAGATCCGCCAGCGGTGCACCGAAAGCCACGCGGGACCGGACATGGTCGAGTGCGAGACTCAACGCGTGTGCGGCGGACGCGACCCCGGAGACCGCGATCGACAGTCGCTCACGCGGGAGGTTGGCGATGGCCGAGCCGAACCCGCGGCCGGGTTCACCGACGATGTTCGCGACGGGGACCCGGCAGTCGGTGAACACCAACTCCGCGGTGTCCTGGGCCTTACGACCGATCTTGTGCATCGGCCGGCCGCGTTCGAATCCGGGTGTTCCGGCTTCCACGGCGACGAACGACGTCCCGCGTCCGTCCCGCTCTCCCGTCCGCACCAGTACGATCGCCAGGTCGCAGGTGGCGCCGCTGGTTATGAACGTCTTGGTGCCGTTGATGATCAGATCGTCGCCGTCGCGGACCGCGCTCGTCCGGATCGACGCCAGATCCGAGCCGGCGCCGGGCTCGGTCATGCCGAGGGCCGTAACGCATTCGCCCCGAGTGAACTTCGGGAGCCAGCGCTGCTTCTGTTCATCGGTTGTGAGGTCGCGCAGATACGGGACGATGATGTCGTTCTGCATGCTGAAGGTGTCGCCGGCCATGCCGGAGCGCACCACTTCCTCGGTCATCACCGCGTTGTAGCGGAAGTCCGAGATTCCGAGGCCGCCGAACTCCGGATCGAATTCGAAACCGAGGAAACCGGATCCGGCCGCCGCGGTGATGAAATCCCGGTCGACGGTCCCGGCCTGCTCCCACTTGTCGACGTTCGGCACGGCCTCCCGGTCGAGCAACGCCCGGAACGCCGACCGGAACGCTTCGTGTTCCGCGGTGTAGAGGGATCTGCGCACGCCTCAGCCCTCCAGCAGCGACGCGGGCGGGGTGAACCGCGGCCCGTACTTGTCGGCGAGTTCCTGTGCACGGCGAACGAACGCCTCGGTGCCTCCGGGATATCCGGCGACGAACTGGCTGGTGCCGCCGGTCCAGGTCGGGAATCCGATACCCAGCAGCGACCCGACGTTCGCATCGGCGGTCGAGCGGAGGATTCCGTCCTCGTGGCAGCGGACCGTCTCGAGCACCTCGGCGAACAGCAGACGGTCGCGCAGGTCGGCCAGATCGGCACGTTCGCCGGTGACCGGGAAGCGCTCGGCCAGGCCCGGCCACAGTGCACCGCGCCGCCCCTCCGGGTACTCGTAGAAGCCGCCACCCGCCACCCGGCTGGGCCGGCCCAGTTCCTCGACCATCGCGGTGAGCACCGCGTCGCCCGGATGATCGGCGAGCTCGGCGCCCTGCTGCTCCGCGACCTCGCGGAACTGACCGCGGATCTTCAGCGGCAACGACAGGGTGAGCTCGTCGAGCAGCGCAAGGGTGCCGACGGGGTAGCCGGCCTGCAGCGACGCCTGCTCGATCGACTGCGGATCGACGCCCTCGCCGATCATCGCGGCGGCTTCCACGAGCCGCTGCAGGATGACCCGGCTGGTGAAGAAGCCACGTCCGTCTCCGACGACGATCGGGGTCTTGCGCATCTGCAACGCGATGTCGAAGGCCTTCGCGAGGGTCGCGTCGCTGGTCTTGTCACCGACGATGATCTCGATCAGTTCCATACGGTCGACCGGCGAGAAGAAGTGCAGGCCGATGAAGTCGTCGGGTCGCGGAAGTTCGCTCGCCAGTTCGGTGATGGGGAGGGTGGAGGTGTTCGAGGCGAGCACGGCTTCCGGGCCCACCACATCGAGGACCTCAGCGAAGACCTTCCGCTTGAGGTCCGGATCCTCGAACACTGCCTCGATCACCAGGTCGACGCCGGCGAGGTCGGCGACCGATGCGGTCGGTGTGATGAGGTTCAGGATCGCGTCGGCGTCCTCACGGGTGCGCTTGCCGGCCTCGACCTGTTTGCCCAGCACCTTGCGGGCATAGTCCTTGCCACGTTCCGCGGCTGCGATGTCGATGTCTTTGAGGGCCACCCGCATTCCCACGAGTGCACACGACAGGGCTACGCCGGCGCCCATCATGCCGGCACCGAGAACGGCGACGAAGTTCGCGCGGTGGACGGGGAAACCTTCCGGGCGGCTCGCGCCGGACTTGATGGTCTGCTTGTCGAAGAAGGTGCCCTGGATGATGTTCTTGGAGATCGGTCCGATGGCCAGTTCGACGAAATACCGGGTCTCGACCGCGGATGCGGTATCGAAATCGACCTGCGTGCTCTCGACGGCCGCGGCCAGGATGTTGGCGGCAGCAGGCATCGGCGCGCCCTTGTGGCGGGTGCGCAGCACGGCACTGCGCAACGGCAGAACCGCCTCGATCTCGGGGGTGTACGCGGTGCCGCCGGGAATGGGCTCACCTCGGTCCCATGGCTGGGAGGCACCGGGATTGGCCGAGATCCATTCCGTTGCAGCCGCAATCAGGGAGTCGGCGTCGGGGACGATGCGGTCGATCAGTCCGAGGTCAAGCGCGTCCTGGGCGCGGTAGGCGGTACCGGGCAGCAGGACCTTGTCGAGCGCGACGTCCAGACCGAGCAGGCGCACGGTGCGCACGACCCCACCGCCACCGGGCAGCAGACCGAGGGTGACCTCGGGAAGCCCGATCCGCAGCGCCGGAGAATCCACGGCGATGCGATGGTGGCACGCGAGCGCGATCTCGTAGCCCCCGCCGAGTGCGCTGCCGCCGAGTGCGGCAACCACAGGGACACCGAGCGTCTCCAGCCGGCGCAGCATGGCCTTCGCACGGTCGGCGAATACGGTGAGTTCCCCGGCCTGTTCGGGCGTCGTCGCGACCAGGTCGCCGAGATCGCCACCGGCGAAGAACGTCTTCTTCGCGGAGGTGAGGATCACGCCGGTCAGGTCGGGTCCGAGGGCGGCGAGCCGGTCGAGGGCCGCGGACAGGGACGCGGACCACGCCGCGGTCATCGTGTTGACCGACTGTGTGGGGTCGTCGAAGGTCAGGACGACGACGCCGGATTCGGTCTGTTCCCAGGTGATGGTCTCGGTGATGGTGTCTGTGGTGGTCACGGCGCTGGCTTCGCTCATGGTGCGGTCACGTTTCTCTCGGTGCGATGTCTGTTGGGGGAAATGTCGGTCATGTGCACTCACACCCGCTCGACGATCGTCGCGATGCCCATGCCGCCGCCGACGCACAGCGTCACCAGTCCGCGGCGCAGATCACGACGCTCGAGTTCGTCGACCATCGTCGAGATCAGCATCGCGCCGGTCGCGCCGAGCGGATGCCCCATGGCGATCGCGCCCCCGTTGACGTTGACCTTCTCGTGCGGAAGACCGAGGTCTCGCATGAAGCGAAGGACGACCGAGGAGAACGCCTCGTTGATCTCGAACAGGTCGATGTCGTCGACGCTCAGGCCGGCGACCTCGAGGGCCTTGCGGCTGGCGGGGGCCGGGCCGGTCAGCATGATCGTCGGGTCGGATCCGCTCACCGCACCCGCAACGATGCGGGCACGTGGCGTCAGGCCGAGTTCGGTGCCGACCTGTTCGTTTCCGAGTGCGACGAGCGCGGCGCCGTCGACGATGCCCGACGAGTTGCCGCCGTTGTGCATGTGCTCGATCCGCTCGACCCAGTGGTACTTCTGCAGCGCCACCGCGTCGAAGCCGGCTGCGCCGAGCCCCGCGAACGCGGGCTTGATCCTGCTGAGCGACTCGAGGGTCGTGCCCCGGCGGATGTGCTCGTCGTGGTCGAGAACGGTCTGTCCGTTCCGGTCGAGCACCGGCACGATCGAGCGAGCGAATCGGCCCTCGTCCCAGGCGGTTGCGGCGCGGCGCTGTGATTCGACGGCGAACGCGTCGACGTCCTCACGGGTGAAACCCTCGAGGGTCGCGATGAGGTCGGCACCGATGCCCTGCGGAACGAACCCGGTGGTCAGGTTGGTCTCCGGATCGTTCGCCCATGCACCGCCGTCCGATCCCATCGGAATACGGGACATGCTTTCGACACCGCCGGCGAGGACCAGCGACTCCCACCCCGACGCCACCTTCTGGGACGCGGTGTTGACGGCCTCGAGACCGGACGCGCAGAAGCGGTTCATCTGCATACCGGCCACGGTCTCGGGCAGGCCGGCGGCCATCGCCGCGGTACGCGCGATGTCGGCTCCCTGATCACGCAACGGTCCGACCACGCCGAGGATCAGATCGTCCACGCGCTTGGGGTCGAGGCTCGGGTTGCGGTCCTGAAGCGCCTGCAGCAGACCGACGACCAGAGAGATGGGCTTGACGCCGTGCAGGGCTCCGCCTCGTCCACGACCTCGCGGGGTGCGGAAGGCGTCGTACACGTACACGTCATGGGGCATTTCGAATCCTGTTCTCGAGGTGGTGCGCGGTCGCGTCGGAAGGGGTCCGGACGTCAGGCGCGCGATGCTGCGGCGTCCGCGGTCGTCCAGTACGCGTCGCGGAGCGATTTCTTGTAGAGCTTGCCGGTGGGCAGCCTGGGAATCTCGTCGGTGAAGTCGAACGATTTGGGGCACTTGAACTTCGCGAGATTCGCCCGGCAGAACTCACTCAGCTCGGCCGCCAGGTCGGAATCGGCCTGCGCCGGATCGACGGCCTGGATCACGGCCTTGACGGCCTCGCCGAAGTCCTCGTCCGGGACGCCGAAGACGGCGGCGTCCATGACCTTCGGGTGGGTGACGAGCAGATTCTCGATCTCCTGGGGATAGATGTTAACCCCGCCGGAGATGATGACGAACGCCTGACGGTCGGTGAGGTAGAGGAATCCGTCCTCGTCGAGGTAGCCGATGTCGCCGATCCTGGACATCGTGCCGGTGGGATCCTTGGCCTCGGCCGTCTTGCCGGGGTCGTTGAAATATTCGAAACCGCTGCCCTCGCCGCGGAACCAGATGTTGCCGGCGACGCCGGGTGGGCACTCGTTGCCCTCGTCGTCGAGGATCACCGGTTCGCCCATGAACGGTCTGCCGACGGTTCCCTTGTGCGCCAGCCATTCTTCGGGGGTGCATCCGCACATGCCGTTGGCCTCGGTGCCGCCGTAGTACTCGTAGATCACCGGGCCCCACCAGTCGAGCATGGCCTCTTTCACCGCGGCGGGGCAGGGAGCGGCTCCATGCACCACGACTTCGAGCGACGAGACGTCGTGGTTGCGCTTGTCCTCGGGCAGCTTGAGCATCCGGGAGAACATCGTCGGAACGACCATCGAGTGTGTGATGCGGTGCTGCTCCACGAGTTCGAGGTACTGCTCGGCGTCGAACTTCTCCATCACGACGATTGTCGCCCCCAGACGCAGGCCGATCGCGACCGTCGACTGCGGACCCGAGTGGTACAGCGGGGCCGGTGAGAGGAACCGCATCCCCTCACGCAGATGGAACAGCTTGCGGCCGAAATCCTCTATCGCCAGGATTTCGCCAGGATGCGCGTCGGGCAGAGCGCGTTTGATCGCCTTGGGGCGACCCGTCGTTCCGGACGAGTAGAACATCGGCGTACCGTGCCGCTCGTTCTCGCCGGGTTCCGTCCCGAAACCGGCGACGGCGGCACTGTAGGACTCGTACGGTCCCGTCAGCGCAATCGAGCCCGGATCGGCGTCGACCATGAGCCAGCGAGTCACCCTCGGGCACAGCTCGGGAAAGTCTCGGGCAACAGTCGCTTTCGCCGCCGTAGTGAGGACGAGCCGGGACTGGGAGTCGTCGATGATGTACGCGGCCTCGGACGCCGACAGGAACGAATTGACCGGGGTGTAGAACAACCCCGAGCGCTCTGCTGCGGACATCGCCACGATCATCTCTATGTTGTTCTCCATGAACAACGCGATGTGATCGCCCGGACCGAGCCCCTCGGAGCGGAACAGCGCGGCCAGACGATTGGCGCGTGCATCGAGGTCTGCGTAGGTCAGAACCTCACCGCGGGGGGCCATGATGATCGCCGGTCGGTCGGGATGTTCGATGGCATAGCGCCCGGGGTACATAACGGGACTCCTATCGGACGGTCGAATGAGGGACGAGGTGGCGCAGTGTGTTCAGGCGCGGATGGGACGCAGGAACTCCGCGACCGCCCAGCCGCCGTGACCACCGGCCAGATCGACGGTCATCTGAGCCATCCGGACGGCGCGGCCCTCGGTTCGCTGGGTGACCGGTACGAAATGCCGAATCGCCCCGTCGACGACGATCGTCGGTAGTCCTTCTGCGGTGATGATGCCGACATGTCGTCCGTTGTAAGTGGATTCGCCCGCGTAGTCGGTGTGCACCGTGTAGTCGGTGATCGGGTGCGCCACACCGTCGGTCGTGAGCACCGCGCCGGCGGACACCCGGATCCCGGACTTCTCGTATTCACCGTACGCACTGAACGCGGTGCCGTCGGCCAGCCAGCCGGCCAGCCACTCACCGGTGTACGACGCCCACTCCCGCGGACCCCACGAGTGGTCGCGGAACGAGGTGACCTTGTCGAGCACCCAGGTGCGGCTGCCGACCCGGATGGTGCCCGAAAGGTGTCCGAACTGTTCGTAGTGGTCGCTGGCGATGACGGAACTTCCCGGTGTGCAGTCGCCGTCACCGTCGCTGTTGATGACGAACATCGGGCTCGAAGCCTCGTAGGACAGCGAGATCTCGCATTCCTCCGACGGCGCATTCTTGAGCGCGATGCGGCCGTTCTCCGCCATCAACGACGGATGAACCACGCGTGCAACGGTATTGCGATAGGTAATCTCGGCGGTCCGTGTGGGTTCCTTGATCGTGATCTCCAGGCCCTGACCGGAGAAGCCGTCGTTCGTCTCGCACGGGGTCCGCCCCGCCCGGAACGCGATGGCTCCGCCGGGCAGAGTCAGCTGCACCGAAGTCTCGCTGTACCCGAGGTTCGGCCGGTTCCCGATCCGCACGAGTCCACCGAGTTGCGAGATGGGGTCGACGAAGTTGAAGTAGACGCTCTCGTTGAAATTGGGGATGCCGGCGAAATCGTGCGTACCCTCCGCATCGGCGCCGTACTTGCACACGGTGAACGGTTCGGTCGTCATAGCACTCCTCAGGTCGATCAGCTTCGAGTTCAGAATTTTTCGGCCGGTGACGGATCCAGCGGCGGGAAGACCGCCGGTCGACGTTCGAGGAACGACAGGATCCCTTCCCGCGCATCTTCCGACTCGACTCGGCCGGCGTAGGTCCGGGATTCGTCCGCCGCCGCCGGACCCGGATGTGCGTGCTGCCAACCCGAGGCGAGGAGCCGCTTGGACAGAGCAACCGAGGTCGGAGACGTCTCGTGGACGAACTGGTCCGCGTACGCCCGGGCCGCCGACATCACCTGATCCGCGGGCACCACCCGAGTGAGATACCCGGCCTCGTACCCCTCGGCGGCGTCGAAGACCCTGCCGGACAGGATCCAGTCGGTCGCGCGCCCGACCCCGACGAGTCGAGGCAGGAACCACGACGACGCGCCCTCGGGGACCACTCCCCGACGGGTGAACACGAATCCGAATCGGGCGTCCTCGCTGGCGATACGAACATCCATCGCCGCGGCGATCGTCGCACCACCCCCGATCGCGTGCCCGTTGAGAGCCGCGATCACGGGCTTTTGCATCGCGAAGAGCCGTTCACTGATTCGTCCCGCGGGTTCGCGGTAACCGGTGGGAGTGTGCCCGTCGGTGTCCTCGACCAGCGCCCGGGAAAGAGTTTCCGGACCGTCCAGGGCCGCACCGACGGAAAACGCGTCGCCGGCGCCGGTGACGATCACGGCCCGCACCCGGGGGTCGCGGTCGGCGCGATCGAGGATGCGCAGCAGGTCGACCAGCATCCGCACGCGCATCCCGTTGCGGCGCTCGGGGGCATCGAGGGTCACGACGGCCACGCCGTCGGACACCTCGTAGCGCACGTCCTCGTAGCTCACGTCCTCGTGCACGGACATGTCCGTCACAGCCCTCCGCCGCAGACCAGGACCTGGCCGGTGATGTAGCTCGATTCGGGGCTGCACAGCAGGTAGACGGCGCCGGCGGCCTCTTCGACCGTGCCTGCCCGTCCGAGGGCGATCTGCTTGGTGGCCGCGTCCATCACGGCGGGATCGACACCGACCTTGATGTCGCGGTCCTCGACCTTGATGGTCTTCTCCTCTGTGGTCACCGACGTCAGCCGAGTGCTGATCACGCCGTACGCGATCGCGTTGGAGGTGACGTTGTACCGGCCCCACTCCTTGGCGATCGTCTTCGTCAGGCCGACCATGCCGGCCTTCGCCGACGAATAGTTCGCCTGCCCCGGATTGCCCTGCAGTCCGGAAGTGGAGGAAATGTTCACGACCTTCCGGCACGGCACGAATCCGGCCTCGCGCTCGCGCTTCACCGCGGCGCTGATGATCGGCTGGGCTGCGCGCAGGATCCGGAACGGGGCAGTGAGATGCACGTCGACGATGTCCGCCCACTGCTGGTCGGTCATCTTCTGGATTACGTTGTCCCAGGTGTAGCCGGCGTTGTTGACGATGATGTCGATTCCGCCGAAGTTGTCGACTGCCGCGGAGACGAAGCGATCGGCGAAGGCAGGGTCGGTGACGCTACCGACGCACGCGACGGCCTGTCCGCCGAGAGCTTCGATCTCGGCAACTACTTCCTTGGCGGGTTCGGCATCGAGATCGTTGACCACGACCCGGGCACCCTCGGATGCAAGTTTCACGGCGACGGCGCGCCCGATGCCACGGCCCGATCCGGAGACCAGTGCCACTTTGCCCTGCAGTTTCTGGACGCTCACGTGCTTCCTCCTGAGATGTTTGCGTCGAGCGCTCGGCCGCCGGTCGCGGCGGCGTCGTTACGCCGAGAATCATGTTGTGACCCCAGTCACTGGGGTGAATACTAACTTCACTACCGTTGCGCGTCAATGGGGACTTTTAACTGGGTTTTTAGGATGATTGTTAGTCATGAATATGTATAGTCGTTGTGAGCTGGACCCACGAAAGACCACTTCGAACGAAAGGCAGGCCCCATGAGGAACGTCTGCATCAGCGGCGTCGGAATGATGCCGTTCACCAAACCCGGCAAAAGCGAGACATACGACCGGATGGGCGCCGCGGCAGCAGCAGCGGCGCTGAAGGACGCCGGTCTCGAATACACCGACGTACAGCAAGCTTTCGTCGGTTACGTCTACGGCGACTCGACGTCGGGGCAGAATGCTCTCTACGACATCGGAATGACCGGCATCCCGGTCGTCAACGTCAACAACAACTGCTCGACCGGGTCGAGCGCCCTGTGGCTCGCACGCCAGGCCGTAGCGTCGGGATCGGCGGAATGCGTTCTCGCTCTGGGCTTCGAGCAGATGCAACCCGGAGCCCTGGTCAACGCGTACGGCGATCGTCCGAGCCCTACCGCACGCGGCGAGAACATCGCCGCATCGATGCCCGGGGGCGACGAGAACGCCCCCATGGCCGCGAAGATGTTCGGTGGCGCCGGCCTCGAATACATGGTGCGCTACGGCGTCTCCGCCGAGGTGTTCGGCCGCGTGTCGGTCAAGGCGCGGTCGCACGCAGCCCGCAACCCGCTCGCCGTGTTCCGCGATCCGATCGACCTCGACACGGTGATGTCCTCGAAGCACATCTGGGGACCGCTGACTCTCCTGATGTGCTGCCCGCCCACCAACGGCGCGGCCGCGGCCATCGTGTGCAGCGAAGAGTTCGCCCGCGCCCACGGGTTGGACGCAAGCATCCGCATCCGGGCACAGTCGATGGTCACCGACCTGGCCGGCACGTTCGACACCACCGACATGATGAAGGTCGCGGGATACGACATGACGGCCAAGGCCTCGGCCGAGGTGTACGAACAGTCCGGCGTCGATCCGCTGGACATCCCGGTCGTCGAACTGCACGACTGCTTCAGCACCAACGAGGTGATCACGTACGAGGGCCTCGGGCTCACGCCTGAGGGGACCGCGGAGAAATTCGTGCTCGACGGAGACAACACCTATGGCGGGCGAGTCGTGACGAACCCCTCCGGCGGTCTTCTCTCCAAGGGACATCCCCTCGGCGCCACCGGATTGGCGCAATGCGCCGAACTGGTGTGGCACCTGCGCGGGCAAGCCGGTGCACGACAGGTCGAAGGAGCACGAATCGCCTTGCAGCACAACCTCGGTCTCGGCGGTGCCTGCGTCGTCACCATGTACGAGAAGGTGGACTGATGTCACTCGACCACGCAATCCTCGATCGCACGGTTCCTCCGATCATCACCGACGTCGAACGGGGCCGGATCCGGCAGTTCGCCATCGCGATCGGCGAGGAGAACCCGATCTACCGTGATCGTGATGCCGCCGTCGCCGCCGGCCACCCGGACGTACTCGCACCCCCCACCTTCCTGTTCGGCCTCGAACTGGAGAACTCGAACGTCTTCGCCGATCTCGCGGCCCACGGAGTGGATCTCGGCAACGTCCTTCACGGTGAGCAGCGGTTCCGCTACTTCGCCGACGTCCACGCCGGCGACCGATTGCTGTTCGAGTCCTCCTACGTCGACGCCTACTCCAAAGCCGGCGGCGCGCTCGACTTCCTGGTACGCCGCACCACCGTGACCCGGGAAGGCACCGTGGTGGCCGAACTCGAGAGCGTGAGCGTCATCAAGAACCCCGGGAGTAAACCGTGAACCCACCCACCTCCACCGTCACCGAATCCGTGCCGGAATTGCGTCCGGGCGCCATCTCCCGCGCAACCCTGGCGTTGTTCGCCGGTGCCTCCGGCGACCACAATCCGATCCACATCGACATCGACTCGGCCAAAGCCTCCGGAGTAGAGGACGTGTTCACCCACGGCATGTTGTCGATGGCCTATCTGGGACGGCTGCTCACCAACTGGATACCCCAGAGCCGCATCCTGGAACTGTCCGCACGCTTCACCGCCATCACCCCGGTCCGTGCCGAGCCCGTCCTGACCGCCGAAATCAAGGAGATTGTCACGGTCGACGGCAAACAGCGCGCCCACCTGGACCTGAGCGTGGTACTCGCCGACGGAACCCGAACCCTGACAGGCACCGCGGTGGTGGCGTGGCCGGATCGCGATCCACTCGGGAATGCGACACTGGTTCCATGATCGAGCCAAGCGGGAAGAACTGAGATGTCACGATCGACAGCGGCACACACTGACGTCGAAGGGGGCGCGCCTCCGTTATCCACGCGAGGAAGTGCTCGAACGGAGCAGATTGCGCGGGCCGCCGCCCGCCTCTTCCAAGAAATGGGATATCAGAACGTCAGCATCGATCAGATCGGCGCAGCCGTCGGTCTGACCGGTCCCGCTGTGTACCGGCATTTCAAAGGCAAGCACGGCATTCTCGTGCACGCTCTGCTGAGCCAGGTTCGACTCGTCGACGAACTCAGCGCCCGCGCGGACGAGAAGGGCGTGAGTGCGCAGCAACAGCTGGACCTGTTCCTCGAAGGACTCGCAGATCTCACGGCAAATGGTGATGAGGCGACGTTGTGGCGGCGCGAGCAGCGGCATCTCGAGGCCGCCGAGCGCGAGGTCTTTCGTGGTCATTTTGCTGCGAATCAAGACCGCATTGCAGCCAAGATCATGGCGGCGGACCCCTCCGTCGATGCACATAAGGCAGAATTGCTCGGCTTCGCGATCCTGGCGGTCTACTCGAATACTCCCGACATCCGCGGCAATCTTTCGCCGGAACGGTTGATCGAGATCCAATCGGCGCTGGCCAAGTCGATCCTCGGCTGTAACCTGCCCGATCCCGACTCCGGCGCCGTCCCGGCGCCACGTCCCGTCCCCCGTCAGCCTGCCGGACGCCGCGAGCGGATTATCGATGCCTCGGCCGAGTTGTTCGACGAGCGCGGGTTCTACGACGTGCGCATCGACGACATCGCCAAGGCCTCGGAAATGTCGGTCGCGACGTTATATCAGCACGTGACCGGCAAGGCTCAGGTGCTCCGCGCGGTGCTGGAGCGGGGAGCGGAGGGCCTTCTCTACGTGACCGCCGACGCCCTCGCGCTGGCTACAACACCGGACGACGTGCTCGATGCATTGATCCGCACGTACGTCCGTCAGGCGCTCGGTATCCACGGACGGATCATGCACATCCTCTCCACCGACCTGCTGTACCTGTCCGACGAAGAGCAATCCGCACTCCGTGAGACCCAACGCGAGTACGTCGCCGAATGGATCGCTGCCGTTTGTGCACTCTCTGACGAGCTGACCACCTCCGACGCACGCGCTCTCACGCAGGCCGTAATCGGTGTCGTTACCGACGTGTCGCAAACACCCCGACTCCGGGAACGACCGGGACTCGCCGAAGAACTCACAGTCCTCGCGCGGGCAATGGTTCTGCCCCCGAGCCTCGTTCCGCGATAGCCACCATCCGAACCCTTCGAGAAGGGCCACAAATCTGATGACCGAAACTGAACCGCGCAGTGCGATCGTGGTAGGCGGCGCCTCCGGCATCGGTGCTGCGATCGCGCGGGCACTCGCCGTCGACGGAGCGACCGTCACTGTGGCGGACCGAAATATCGACCAGGCAAGAGAACTCGCCTCCGAACTCGGCCCCGACCACGACGCCGCACAGGTCGACGTCACCGACGAGAGCTCGATCCGAGAATTGTTCGAATCGGTACTCTCAACACGCGGCCGAGTCGACATCGCCGTGAACAGTGCCGGCATCAGCGTCGCCGGAGCCATCACGGAACTCCCCGTCGAGAAATTTCGTCTCGTTGTCGACGTATGCCTCACCGGCGCGTTCCTCGTCGTCAAGCACGCAGGGCGCGTGATGAGCGAGGGCGGTGTCATCATCTCACTGTCGTCGCTCAACGCCCGGCAGCCCGGAACCGGTATGAGCGCGTACTGTTCGGCGAAGGCCGGGCTGGCCATGCTCACCGAGGTTGCTGCACTCGAATTGGCTCCCCGCAGAATTCGTGTCAACGCGATCGCACCAGGGATCGTGATGACGCCGCTGACCAGCCCGTCCATGAGCGTTCCCGGGCTCGAGGACGACTACCTCGACAACACCCCGCTCGGCCGATCCGGTACACCCGAGGAGATCGCCGACGCCGCCGTCTACATGACCCACGCGTCGTGGCTCACGGGCGAGAGTCTCGATTTGAACGGCGGTGCGCACCTGGTGAAATACCCGGACCTGCTGGGCCATTTCCGACGCGCCACCGCCTGACACCGCCATCCGTCTGCTTTCCACCGCCGCGCACACCGTGCGCGGCGGTGGTTCCGGGCTTTCGCGTCCTTCGGTCGTGCGCCGCCCTCCGGCCCTGTTGCGCACAGTCCAGAATCGAACAATCCCATAGTTGCCACTAACATTCGCTCTCCATAAAACCGTTGCGTCGACGCTTCCGCACGGCACGTTTTCCTCCCCTCCGGAAAGTGGAAGCTCGCTCAATTCCTCCATTCACCAGGGTATTCAGCCCGTCCCTGACGGTTTCGCGAGTATATTTCCACCCACGCCCAAAAGAACGATCCACTTCGGTCATTGACGATTGATCCGCAACATGCCACGATATGAGCGTTCACCGATGTGCCCCTCGTCACATTCCCCGAGGCGGGCCGCCCTCCGGATCATCCCCGGATCGGTCGAACCACATACAGCTCTGATGTGCGTCGCTACACGAAATCCGGCCTTGACGCCCACCAATCTTCCGCCGTCACCGAAGGAGCACACATGACAACCCAGCAAGCAGCAGAAGTGCTCGGCAACGCAGCCGACACACCGGAAACGGACGGCGCTCCCACCTTTCCGTTCGGCCGCACGTGCCCGTTCGCGCCGAACGACAAGTACGCGTCCTTCAGCGACGACAACCTGAAGAAGGTCGACTTCAAGGGCACCGAGGGATGGCTCGTCACCGGGTACAACAACGTGCGCACGGTCCTCGCCGATCCCCGCATGAGCGTGCGCGGCATCGACGACTCCTCCCGAGGCGATGACGGTGACCAGGCAGTTCCCGGTTTCTTCGTCGCGATGGACCCACCACAGCACGACGATCTGCGCAGGATCCTGGCGAAGGAGTTCACACCGCGCCGCATGGCAGCCATGCGCCCGACGATCGAGCGGATCGCCAACGAGCTCATCGACGAGATCCTCGAGTCCACCGAACCCGTCGACATCGTCGACGCGCTCGCGCTGCCGCTGCCGTCGCTGGTCATCTGCGAGCTGCTCGGCGTGCCCTACGACAAGCACGACTTCTTCCAGGAACGCACCCGTGCCGTCCTCGCCGCGGACAGCACTCCAGAGCAGATCGGTGCGGCCATCGGTGATGTCATGACCTACCTGGCCGAGCTGGTGACCATCAAACAGACCACCCCCGGCGACGACCTGGTCAGCCTGCTGGTCAAGCACATCGAATCGGGCGACCTCAGCATCATCGACGTCGCAGGCATGTCCACCTTCCTGCTCATGGCCGGCCATGAGACGACCGGAAACATGATCGGCCTGGGACTCTTCGCGTTGCTCGAGCATCCGGACCAGCTCGCCGAGCTGCGAGAGGACCCGGAACTGATGCCGCAGGCCGTCGAGGAACTGCTGCGCCACCTCGACATCATCGGAAGCCTCCCTCGGACCGCGACCGAGGACATCGAGATCGACGGTCAGCGGATCGCCAAGGGCCAACTCCTGATGTTTTCGACCGAAGCGGGCAACCGCGACCCGTCGGTGTTCGACGAACCGGACCGCCTCGACTTCCATCGAGACGCCAGCCGGCACCTGACCTTCGGGCACGGAATCCACACGTGCCTGGGAGCACCGCTGGCGCGCGTCGAACTGCAGGTCGTGTTTTCCCTTCTGCTCGAACGTATCCCGACCATGCGCCTGGCCGTCCCCGCAGCAGATATCGGGCTCAAGAACGATGCCCGAATCTTCGGCATCCACGAACTCCCCATCACGTGGGACCGACCGTAAGAAAAATTACGAAACCCGACGGAAAGGAGGAGCCGACCGTGGCAACCCCCCATTCGCGCGACGATGCCGAGATCGATGTCATCGTCGAAAGTGCCGAGGCAGTGGCCACCGGCGTCAAAGCGCTCGTCCTGCGACCGGTGACCGGCGCGACGCTCCCCACGTGGACGCCCGGATCGCACATCGACGTCCTCCTTCCCTCGGGTTCGGTCCGCCAGTACTCGCTGTGCGGCGATTTGTCGGATCGTGACGCGTGGCGGGTCGCCGTGCTCAGGGAACCGCCGGAGAGAGGCCGAGGCGGATCCGAATATATCCACACCGCTCTCCATGCAGGGTCGAAGCTTCGAGTGGGCGCTCCTCGAAACAACTTTCCACTCGTCGCGTCGAATCGATACCTGTTCGTCGCCGGCGGCATCGGGATCACCCCCATCCTCCCGATGATCGCGCAAGCCGAGAAACAGGGCGCCGACTGGCGGCTCGTCTACGGTGGCCGGAACGTCGATTCGATGGCATTCCGCGGCGAACTCACGCGGTACGGCGACCGGGTCGAGGTTTTTCCGGAGGATCGCACCGGCCCAATCGACCTGGACCGTGCACTCGGCGCCCCGAGGTCCGACACCGCGGTGTACTGCTGCGGTCCGTCCGGACTTCTGAAGGCGGTGGAAAAGAGTTGCGCTTCATGGCCGGCAGGTTCCTTGCACACGGAACGGTTCGGTCCGTGTGCACCGCAACCGGCAACGAGCGACACTGCCTTCGAAGTCGTTCTCGCCAAACAGAACCGCACGTTCGTCGTACCACCGGGCGAGACGATCCTCCGAACACTCGAATCGAACGACGTCGACGTCCCGTCGTCGTGCCAGCAAGGAATGTGCGGTCGCTGCGAGCAAACCATGCTCGAGGGAACTCCCGACCACCGGGACGAAATCCTCACTCCCGAAGAACGAGCCACGGGCGAATACATCTTGATCTGTGTATCCAGGTGCCACAGCGATCGCCTGGTGCTGGACTTGTGAACCCCCGTCCGAAATCCGAAAAAACCGAAATCTGTCAGGAGAGAACAATGGGTCGTGTAGAGGGAAAGATTGCGATCGTCACCGGGGCAACCAGTGTCGAGCCCGGAGGACTCAACATCGGTGGCGCCACCGCTACAGAACTGGCAGCCGAGGGCGCGCGCGTAGTCCTGGCCGACATCAACGTCGAAGGAGCCGAACGTCTCGCGAAAATCCTCAACGACCGCCACGGCGACAAAACTGCGCTGGCGGTCGGCATCGACCTGCGGCACGAAGAGCAGATCGAGCGACTCGTGCAACGCACGGTCGATTACTTCGGTGCGCCCGACATCGTCGTCAACAACGCGGGCATCTTCCCCGGCGACGACGGTGATGTCGCGACGATGGCCATCGAGGTGTGGGACAACGTCATGGCTGTCAACGTCCGGGCGGCCATGCTGCTCACCAAGCACGCACTGCCCTACCTGCGCAAGAACTCCGGCACGATCGTGAACACCTCGTCCACCCACGCATTTGCGGGCGACAGCAGCCTTACCGGCTACGGCGCCACCAAGGCTGCGCTCATTGCGCTGACGAAGTTCACCGCAACCCAGTACGGGAAGGAAGGGGTGCGCTGCAACGCGATCTGCCCGGGTACCACCACGACTCCCCCTGCGCAGGCACTGCCTCAGGAGATCAAGGACATCTATATCGCACACACGATGCGCCCGACGCTCAACGGCCCGACCGAACTCGGCAAGGTCTTTCTGTTCCTCGCCTCGGACGACTCGCGCGGCATCAACGGTGAAGTGATCCGCGTCGACGGAGGTCTTCTTGCACATCAGCCGTTCGTCGCGGACATGCACAGGTTTGGGATGACGACATCATCTGCTCAATGATCTTGATTTGAAGTTATCGGAGGCATCGGCTATCGGCGAACCGCTCTGCGCCCCCGACTCCATCGAGGAGGCGCAGAGCGTGAGCAGGACGGAGCCAGTCAGGATCGAGTGACAGGACAACCTGGACCTCGCCTCCCTCGTCGCGGTACGCGACTGCAAGGCCCTGGCGGTGCGATATCGACGAGGGGAGTTGAGACGTTTTTCGGTGAGTGCGGGCACGGTGTGGAAATGGTCGTAGACCCAGAGAGGATCCCAGCGACCCTGATCAGCACGCAACGCGAAATCTCGCATCACCAACCGCATACGCCCCGAGAAGGAAGCCCCGGCACCCCTTCTCTGCCGACGCGAGGTTTCAGGCCGGTCAGGCCGCTCATGCGCTCGCTTCGTCGGCGGATGCGCCGTGTGCGAATCGATTGCCCGCGTCCGCGAGTCCGTAGTGTCCACGCAGGGTCGTCGCCGTGTACTCCGTCCGGAACAGGCCGCGGGACTGCAGGATCGGCACCACCCGGTCCACGAAGTCGTCCAGCCCTCCGGGCAGGTACGGCGGCATGATGTTGAAGCCGTCCGCAGCGCCCTGTTCGAACCACGTCTGCAACTCGTCTGCCACCTGCTCCGGGGTGCCCGCGAAAGTACGGTGTCCACGCCCCCCGCCGAGCAGCCCGATCAGCTGCCGGACCGTGAGCGAACCGTCGCCGGCCAGGTCCTTCACCAGCTGGTAGCGGCTCTTGTTGCCCTGGATCTCGTCCAGCGGCGGCAACGGCGGAAGCGGCGCATCGAGGGAATGCCTGGTGAGGTCGACACCCAGCATGGTGGAGAGCTGACGCAACGAGTACTCGGGTGAGATGAGGTCGGTGAACGACTGCTCGAGCGCCTCCGCCTCCTCCTTCGTGTCCGCGATGAACGGCACGATACCGGGCAGCACCTTCAGGTCGTCGGCGCTGCGGCCGTGTTTGACGACGCGGGCCTTCAGGTCCCGGTAGAACGCCTGCCCCTGCTCCAGCGTGCGCTGCGCGGTGAACACCGCCTCCGCGTACCGGGCGGCGAACTCCTTGCCGCTCTCCGACGAACCGGCCTGCACCAGCAGGGGCCGGCCCTGCGGTGAGCGCGGCGAGTTGAGCGGCCCCCGCACCTGGAACCGTGGTCCGTCGTGGTCGATGGTGTGGACCTTGCCGGGATCAGCGAAGACACCCGACTCGGCGTCCAGCACCACGGCCCCGTCCTCCCAGCTGTCCCAGAGCGAAAGGGTGACGTCGACGAACTCCTCTGCGCGCTCGTAACGTCCGCTGTGCGCGGGAATTCCGTCGATGCCGAAGTTCGCGGCCTCGTCCGCCCCCGCCGACGTCACGATGTTCCAGCCGGCCCGCCCACCACTGATGTGGTCGAGCGAGGTGAACTTGCGCGCGAGGTTGTACGGGTCGCTGTAACTGGTGGACGCGGTGGCGATCAAGCCGACGCGTTCGGTGGCGACAGCGATCGCGGACAGCAACGTGACGGGCTCGAAGATGGCCTGGGTGTTGTGCTTTATCCGCGGTCCGACTGCGAGGCCGTCGGCGAAGAACACCGAGTCCAGCTTGCCGCGTTCCGCGATCCGGCCCAGCTCCTGGAAGTGCCCCACGTCCAGAACCCGGTGGGCCACGGTACGTGGATGCCGCCATGCCGCCTCGTGATGGCCTACGCCCATGAGGAATGCGTTGAGATGAAACTGCTTGGAAACCTGAGACATTCGAATTTCTTTCTGAGAAGTCGCTAGACGCGCCAGCGGGACAGCCTGCGTTCGATCAGGACGAGAATTGCGTTGAGCGTGAGACCGAGGACCGAGATGGCGACGATGCCCGCATACATGTTCGGGATCTGGAAATTGAGCTGCGAGGCGGTGATCAGGTACCCGAGACCTGCCTTGGCGCCCACCATTTCGGCGGCGATCAGGACGAGTATGGAGGAGGCGGCCGCCATGCGGATGCCGGTGAAGATCGTGGGGACAGCCGCAGGCAGCACCACCTTCTGGAACAGCCGCAGTGGTGGGAGACCCAGCGATGCAGCCGACTTGATCAGGAGCGGATCCACGGTGCGCACACCGGAGATCGTGTTGAGAAGAACAGGGAATGTGCATGCGTAGATCACCAGTGCGATCTTCGATTCCTCACCGATGCCGAGGATCAGGATGAACACGGGGAGCAACGCGAGCGCCGCTGTGTTGCGGAAGAGTTCGAGGATCGGGTTGAGGAAATCCGAGACCGGCCGATACCAGGCGATTGCGATGCCCAGCGGAATCGCGATCACCAGGGCAACGACGAATCCGACCAGGGCCCGCGTGAGGCTGGCCGACACGTGTTGCCAGAGTTCGCCGCTCGATACCAGTTCGAAGAGTGCTGCGACCACCGTGCTGAACGGCGGCAGGAAGATCTCGTCCACGAGACCCACCCTCGGGGCGATCTCCCACAGGGCGAGGAAGGCCGCGATCGCTACGGACGGTTTGAGGAGTCGCCACAGGATCGGGCCGGCGACGGCACCGACGCGGACTGCGATACCTGGCTCCCGCGCTCCGATCCCCGGTGACTGGACCCGTGTCGCGGGCGGATCGACGGCGACGGGCGCTTCCGGCGCCGCGAGTGCACTAGACATGTGCTGCCTCCTTCTCGATGACCTGTGCACGCTCCACTTCGCCGTGCAGGAGCGTCCAGATCCGGTGCCGGTAGTGCCGGAACTGTTCGTTGGATCGGACGTCTTCACCCGTGCGGTCGATGTCGATGTCGACGAACGTCTTCACCCGGCCCGGGCGCGACGTCAGGACGGCGACCCGCTGTCCCAGGTAGATGGCCTCGTCGATGCCGTGAGTGATGAAGAGGATGGTCTTGCCCGTGGCCTTCCAGATCCGCAGAAGTTCGTCCTGGAGGGACTCGCGGGTCTGGGCGTCGAGCGCGGCGAAGGGCTCGTCCATCAACAGCACCTCGGGATCGAACGCGAGACTTCTCGCGATCGCCACGCGCTGCTTCATGCCGCCGGAAAGTTCGTGCGGGTACCGGTCACCGAATCCGGTGAGTCCCACGAGCTCGAGGTAATGCTCCGACAGTGCGCGGCGCTCCTTCTTGGGCAGGCCCTTCGCCTCGAGTCCGAACTCGATGTTGTGCCGGGCGGTGCGCCACGGGAGCAGCGCGTACTGCTGGAAAACGATGCCGCGGTCCAATCCGGGTCCGGTCACAGGGTTTCCGTCCAGCAGGATTCGCCCGGACGTCGGAGTGCTCAACCCGCCCAGAAGATCGAGCAGTGTGGACTTGCCGCAACCGCTGGGGCCGACGAGAACCAGGAACTCACCTTCCGCCATATCGATATCGATGTTCTCGACGGCGGTGAATTTCTCCCGGGACCCGCGCACGTCGAACTGTTTGGTCACGTGCTCGAGGCGGAGTTTGGGTTGATTTCGCTCGGTGTTCGGGACTGTGATGCTCATTTCTGTCCTTCCAGAGCTTGACCGTCGGCGCCGCTGTCGGCCGAGTACGTCCCGTTGGCGTACGGGTTGAATTCGTTGGTGTAGACGTCGGCCGGGGTGAGCTTGCCGTCCTCGAGCTCGCCGTTGCGGGTCAGCCAGTCGATCCAGGTCTGAATTTCCTGGTCGGTGATCACACCACCGGGCCCCGCGACTCCGGGACTCTTCCAATAGTCGACGAGTTCGGTGTTCTCGTTGCGGCCGCGTTTGCCGATGATCTCCTTGAAGCGCGCGACCACGTCGTCGCGCGGCGTGGTCTGCGTCCAGCGGATTGCACGGGCCGTGCCCTGCACGAAGTCGGCCACCGCATCCTTGTTCTTCGCGATGAAGTCGTCACGGAAGAGGATCGAACCGTAGGTGAACGCACCGAAGATCGATTCGTCGGTGAACAGCGGACGCAATCCGCCTTTTTCGATCGCCTTGTCACGGAACACACTTCCCAGGGTTCCGACGTCCACCTGGCCTTGCCGAAGGGCCTGCTCCGTGTTCACCGGTGGAACCACGGTGAGCTCGACCTGCTTGATCTCCTCGTTACTCAGACCCTCCCGAGCGAGCCACTCCCGAACGAGGAATTCGTGGTGCGCTCCGAGTGTGTTCATAGCGACCTTCTTGCCGATCAGATCGCGTCCGGTGCGGATCGGACTGTCCTCGAGCACGTAGTACCCGTTGTACGACAACTGGTCGGACCCGTAGTACCCGAGCACGGAGGTGACCGGTGTTCCTGCCGCAACGAGCTTGAGCACGGCTCCGTTGAACGCACCACCGAAGTCGGTCTCACCGGTGGCCGCGTTCTGGATGCTCTGCGGCCCACTGGTGTTGTCACCGATCCAGTCGAGCTCGACCTTGTCGAAGTAGCCGAGGTCGGCCGCGAGCTCGGGGAACGTCACCTGGCCGGTGGTCCCCTCGTAGCGCACGATTGTCTTACCGTCCTCCGTCGTGGCCGTGTCCGAGGAACTCGAGCACGCGGCGGCAACACTGGTGACGGTCAAGAAGACGGCAACAGCCGACAGGGCCCGCGTGAAACGTGGACGAATCATCAAAGTTTTCCTTGTGTGAGTTCAGAACCCGGCGCAGTGACGAAGAAGCCGGAGGACCGAGCGGCCGCGACGGCGTGCGAAACCGGTCAGAGGATGAGAAGTGCGCAGAAAAGCCAGGTCAGCGACAACAGCTGGAACGCTGAAACATGGTGAACCCCCTGGATGGATGCAGTGGGACAACCATACGTCCGCACCGGACACCAGGGTCAATGGTTACGAACAGGGACGATTTTATGTCTGGACCGAACGTAGAATGTCGGCATGGCCCACGCCGCGCTGGTTGAGGAGTTCGAGTCCCACCGGCAGCATCTGCTCTCGGTGGCCTATCGGTTGACCGGGAGCGTCAGCGACGCCGAGGATGCCGTCCAGGAGTCGTGGCTGCGACTCGACGATGCCGGCGGTGCACACATACGCGACCTCGGCGGTTGGCTCACCACCGTGGTCGGCCGGATCTGCCTCGACCGGTTGCGCTCGGCCGCGGTCCGGCGGGAACACTATGTGGGCCAATGGCTTCCGGAGCCGATTGTGTCCAGCCTCTCCCCGTCCCGGGAACCCGATCCACTGGAAGTGGTTGTCCGAGAAGAAGACAACCGGCTCGCTGCGCTGATCGTCCTCGACTCCCTCACGCCACAGCAACGCGTCGCCTTCGTGCTGCACGATGGATTCGGTGTGCCGTTCGCCGACGTGGCGGACCTTCTCGGCATCGAGATCCCGGCAGCGCGCCAATTGGCGTCGCGGGCGCGCAAGGTCGCGGCCACCACGACTCCCGCCGTTCCGGACGAGGAGCACGCGCGCGCCGTGCAGCGGCTGCTCCGAGCACTCGCCTCCGGCGACGTCGATGCGGTTGTCGCCGCACTGCACCCGGATGCCCTCGTCATCGGCGACGCCAACGGCACCACGAGCACCGCTGTCCACATCATCCGCGGCGCCGACAAGTTCGCCCGCTTCTTCCTCGGACTCGCCCGGCGTTACGGCCCCGAGGCCTTCGCCACGTTGCAACCGGCCTTGGTCAACGGTCAGCTCGGTGTCCTCGGCACCGGGATCGTCGGTGTCGACGGGCGCAGCAGCTCACCGCCCCGGATCGGCGGGTTCACCGTCCGGGACGGTGTCGTGTGTGCGGCCTACGACATCGCCAACCCGGAAAAGTTCCACGGGATCAGGCTCGCGGGATCTCACCGTCCCTCGTGACGGCGGCATCGTCCGCGGCCCACGGCACCCGGCACGAATCGGTGCTGAATCCCTGTTCGGTGATTCCCAGCGCCGAGTACATCCGGGCGCGCATGTTCTCGAGACCGATCTGGTAAGTGAGCTCGATCACTCCGTCTCGGCCGAACCGCTGCTCGAGATCCGCGACCTGCTCGTCCGTGGCCGCGGTGGGCGTGGACGTCATCGTGTCCGCGTAGGCGATCGCAGCGCGTTCGTCCTCGTTGTACGCGGGAGACTCGGCAAAGTTGCCGATGCCGCGGAGTCGCTCGACGTCGAGGCCGTCGAGCCTCTGCAGCATGGTGCCGAAGTCCACGCACCACGAACACCCGATCGTCCAGGCGACCCGGTACACGGCCACCTCCCGCACGTTGGCGGGCAGGACGGTCGACGCCTTCTGCACCGCCATCTCATGCCGTGCCGAGGCGACGAACAGCTTGCGATGATGTGCGAGCACGGTGAACGGCTCGGGCACCTCGTCGAACTTGTGGGCAGCATATCTGTACGCGATCTTGACCAGCGGGCTCGCGTCCGCCGGGGCCACTGCGGGAATGCGGGGCATCATGTCCTCCATCGTCAGTACTCGACTGGAGGTTGCGTTGCAGCCATCGGGCGCCCGGTGCGCCCCGTCTACAGAGAAGACGAGATAGTCCGTCGGAACGTGACGCGGGCGTGTGCAACCACCGCAGGCATACCGACTACGCTGCAGTAATGCCCGCAACGCCGCGCAATCGCACGTCGACTTCGCCGCGCAATCGAATAGTCTCGCGCTTGCAGCCGTTCGCATCCACGATTTTTGCCGAGATGACCGCGCTGGCGGTGCGTCACGGCGCGATCAATCTCGGTCAGGGATTTCCCGACACCGACGGTCCGGAGTCGATGCTCGAAGCGGCACGGAAGGCCATCACCGACGGTGTCAATCAGTACCCGCCGGGACCGGGAATGCCGGTGCTGCGCCGCGCCGTGGCCGCCGACCGACTCGCCCGCTACGGCCAGGAATACGACCCGGATTCGGAGATCCTGGTGACCGTCGGCGCTACCGAGGCCATCAGCGCCGCGATCCTCGGCCTGGTCGAGCCCGGTGAGGAAGTGGTTCTGATCGAACCCTATTACGACTCCTACGCGGCGTCGGTAGCGCTGGCGGGCGCCGTCCGCAGGAGCGTGCCGCTGGTGGCCTACGGCGAGGGGTTCGCCGTCGATCTCGACGCCCTGCGCGCCGCCATCGGTGCGCGGACGAAGATGCTGGTGATCAACTCGCCCCACAACCCCACGGGCACGGTGTTCACCGCCGACGAGCTCGCCGCCATCGCGGAGTTGGCCTGCGAACGCGATCTGCTGGTCCTCACCGACGAGGTCTACGAACACCTGGTGTTCGACGGCCGGACCCACACGCCGCTGGCCACCCTGCCCGGGATGGCCGAGCGGACCGTCACCGTGTCGAGCGCCGCGAAGGCCTTCAACGTCACCGGCTGGAAGATCGGCTGGGCGTGCGCTCCCGCCGAGCTGATCGACGCTGTGCGCACGGCCAAGCAGTACATGTCCTTCGTAGGCGGAGCGCCGTTCCAGCCGGCGGTCGCACACGCTCTCACGCACGAGCAGCAGTGGGTGAAGGAGCTACGGGACAGCCTGCAGACCAAACGGGACGTGCTCTACGACGCGCTCGTCGCGGCGGGCCTCGGAGTCCACTCCGGCGGCGGCACCTACTTCCTCTGCGCCGACATCACCGCGATCGGCGAGCAGGACGGTATCGCATTCTGCCGTGCACTGCCCGAACGCATCGGCGTCGCGGCGGTTCCGATCAGCGTTTTCACGGACCATCCCGACCAGTGGAACCACCTGGTGCGCTTCGCGTTCTGCAAACAGGACCATGTTCTCGAGGAGGCTGCGCGTCGGCTGCGAACCCTCGGGGAGTCGGGGCGGTGACGGCGCGAACCATTCCCGCCGACTTCGTGCGGCGGTCCGTCGAACTGTCGACTCGGCGCGGGGTCGACCTCTCACCCGCTCTACACGCTGCCGGACTCACCAGGATGTCACTCGAGGATCCGCTGACCCGATTGACACCGACGCAGGTCACCGCCTTCACGCAGGCGGTCTGGCAGATCACCGGCGACGAACTGTTCGGGCTGGGGCCGGCCCCCGTTCCCCGCGGCACGTTTCGGCTGGTGTGTCTCGCCCTGATCCATTCCGCCGATCTGTCGGCTGCTCTCGTGCGGATGGCCGATATCCTGCGCGCGCTGCCGTCGCTGCCCGCTCTCACCGTCGGCCCCGGCGTGCACGGCGGAACCCGGATGACCATCGATATCCGGCCGATTACGTCCGAGCAGTCTTCGGAGGATGTGCGGCTCTCACTCGAGGCGGCGCGAGTCACCACCGATTTCCTGCTGATTCTGCTTCACCGTTTCGCGGCGTGGCTGATCGGCAAGCGCGTGCGACTGCTGTCGGTGGAGATGCCGTATCCGACGCCGGCTCCCCGGCTCGCCGAGAATTACGACCAGATCTTCGGCGTCCCGGTGACCTTCGGATCTGCCATCCCCGCAGTCGAATTCGACAATTCAGTACTCCGCTCCCCTATCATCCAGACGGAGGAGGCACTCGAGGAGTACCTCCGCGAGTCGCCCACCCTGCTGATGTCGGAACGCGACTACGACAGCACGGCGTCGGCGCAGGTCCGCAGGGTGCTCGAGCTCGGCGTCAAGGGTCGCACCTCCACTGCGGAGGACATCGCGGAGATGCTGTCGATCAGCGTTCCGCACCTTCGCCGGTTGCTCCGACAGGAGGGCACCTCGCTCAACCAGTTACGCGAGCAGGTTCTGCGCGACGCCGCAATCGCGGGGCTGCGCAGGGGGGAATCAGTGGACGAACTGTCGGCTCGTCTGGGGTTCTCCGAACCCAGCGCGTTCCGGCGGGCATTCAAGCGCTGGACGGGCAACACACCGAGTTCGTACCGCTGAGGTCGGACGTCGTCAGCTGACGCAGAACTCGTTGCCTTCCGGATCGGCCATCGTGATCCACTCGCTCGGTCCCTGCCGGCCGCGGTGCAGAAACGTCGCCCCTCGCTGTTCGAGCTGCCGCGCGACGTCGGCGCGGTCGTCCCCCACCCGTAGGTCGAGGTGAAGGCGGTTCTTGACCGTCTTCTTCTCGGGGACGAGCTGGAACAGCACGCGCGGACGCTCCGGGTGCTCGGGGTCGCGAATGCCGGCGCCCTCACGCCAGACGAGGACACCCTCGAACTCCATGGTGTCCGATTCCTGGGCATGACCGGCCTGCACCAGTCCGCGGATGAAGTTCTCGTCGCTCGGCTCCACCTCCCAGCCGAGCGTCTGCGCCCACCACTTGGCCAGGCTGTGGGGGTTCTCCGAATCGACCGTGACCTGAAATTCGTATCCCATGCGCCGACGGTACAACGCGGCACCGACAGGCCCGCTGTTCTATGGCCTCACCAGGATCCGGATGGGATCGCCCGTATGATTCTCGAGCTTCGCGATTCCTTCCTCGATGTCTCCGAGGGCCACGATCTCACTGATCGAGCGGGACAGATCGAGCCTGCCACGTGAGACCAGCTCTGCAAGGGTCTCGATATCGACGTTCTTGTACCCCAGATGGCCCAGTACCTGCTTCTGCGACAACCCGAACTGCGCCGTGGTTCCCAGCGACGCCTCCTGCCCGCTCAACCCCACCGCGACGAGGCGTCCGCCCACCGTCACGAAGTCGAGTGCCTGATCGAACGTCACCTTCAGGCCTGCCGCATCGAACGCAACGTCGAACATCCTGCCGCCCGTCGCGTCGTGCACCTTCGCCTTCAGGTTCTCCTCCCGGGAGTCGAATGCGTAGTCGGCGCCCAGTTCGAGTGCCCTCTCTCGCACTGCAGGATTGAGATCGAACGCGACGATCGGGACCGCGCCGGCCAACCGCGCCAACTGCACGATGTGCGTCCCCACGCCGCCCACTCCCCACACCCCGACGGATTCACCGATCACCACCTTGCCCGTCCGCACCACCGCGCCGAACGGCGTCGACACCGCGTCAGCGAGGATCGCCGCCTGCTCGAACGACACATTGTCGGGGATACGGGTGAGCCCTCCCGCCTGCGCCACCGTGTATTCGGCCCACGCGCCGTCGTAGGCGAAGGCCATGAGTTGGATGTTCATACAGTTCGTGAGGTCACCGCGACGGCACTTCCGGCACACCATGCAGGGTTTACCGGCGGAGGGCACGACGCGGTCGCCTTCCGACCATCCGGTCACTCCGGGTCCGAGTTCCGCGATGGTGCCGGACGCCTCGTGCCCCTGTGTCACCACCGGCAGAAGTGGTGGGAAGGTTCCGTCGATCAAACTGAGGTCGGAGTGGCAGATACCGCAGAACTCCACCTTCACCAGAACCTCGCCCGGTCCGGGCTCGGGAATCGGGACCTGCTCCACAGCAATTGTTTTCGTATCGGCATAGAAACGCTCGGCCCACATGGTCGCAGACATGGCAAGTCCCTTCGTCGCGTTCCTCCCACGGTACTCTCCGGACTCGCGCCCTGAGTGATGCTGCGCGAGAACAGATACAGCCTGCTCCCACCGATCGCGGTCTCGGTCGCGGGCCGGTGACGGCTCGCTGGACCGGGCCTGGCTTGCATTCGCCGACGACCAGTGGGAACGTCGGAAGGGCACACGTCGTCCGATCCGAAAGGGTGAAATACCAGTTATGCGTACGGCCGTAGCCGACCACTACCCCACGCGGGACCGCTCCGAGTGCACGCTGTCGATCCGGCAGGATCCTGTCACCTGGTCGAATCCGAACCGGCACGACCGGGGATCCGGTCCTCTCACCGCACACCAACTCGCCGGCTACGACACCCGCGGCTTCCACTCCACCGATGCCCTGATCCCACCTCGCGAGGTCTTCGACCTGGTCGACGAGATGAAGCGTCTCGCCCAGACGGACACGCTGCGCGGTGACGACCGGATGGTGCGCGAAAACGGCGACGGCGCTGTCCGTTCCGTCTTCGACGTGCATCGTCTCAGCGACGTCGTGGACAAGATCATCCGCCGCCCGGAGATCCTCGGGATCGCCCGGCAAATACTCGGGTCCGACGTATACGTCCACCAGTCCCGGCTCAACTTCAAGCCGGGTTTCAGCGGCGGTCCATTCTACTGGCACTCGGATTTCGAGACCTGGCACGCCGAGGACGGCATGCCCAGCCCCCGCGCCACGAGTATCTCGATCGCCCTCACCGAGAACTACGGATACAACGGCGGATTGATGATAATGCCGGGCTCCCACCGGACCTTCGTGTCCTGTGCAGGCCGGACACCCGAGGACTACTACAAGGAATCGCTGGTCAGCTACGTTCCGCCCACCGGATCACCGGATCAGGCGACGCTCGCCCGGATGGCCGACGACTACGGGATCGAGGTGATGACGGGGCCGGCCGGTTCCGCTACCGTCTTCGATTCCAACTGCATGCACGGCTCGAACGGGAACATCACGCCGTTTCCGCGGTCCAACCTCTTCATCGTGTTCAACAGCGTCGAGAACACCTTGACCGAACCGTATTCCGCCCCGGTGCCGCGTCCCGATTATCTCGGCAGCCGAGATTTCACGCCACTGCATTGATTCCACGGCCAGGCTGATTTCATCCCCCCTGCACCGGTCCTCCCCGCACGCGCAAGGGGGCAGCCTCGACCCCGGCGCGTCGGATGAGCTCCTCCAGCACCACTTCGGCGTCGGCCAATCGGTCCCTGGTCGCACCGGAGTCGAAGGTCGGATCGGGTTCCGTCATGGACAGGAAGCAACCGGTGAACGCTGCTGCGGGCACCGCCCATTCAGCTTCGTCCCCAGTGCCGAAAGGATCGCTCTTGTCCCGAGGGGCGTTCGGCAACACAGCATTTCGCAACACCATTCCCTCCATGAGGGCAGCCCCGGTGT
>NZ_JBAQEO010000900.1:0-2591 GCF_049286785.1 Rhodococcus sp. (in: high G+C Gram-positive bacteria)
TCTTCTTGCCCGACTCCGTCCGCGCCGGGCTCATCGCCAGCCTGCTGGACGCCGGCCTGCAGGATCGGATCTTCCTCTCGATGGATTCCGTATCGGCGCACATCGGCCCGAAGTCGAAGTTCGACGCCGACGCACCGACACCGCTCGTCTACCTCGTCACCGAATTCACGGACATGCTGGGGCGGTACGGCGTCACCAAGGAGACGGTGCAGGCCTTGCTGACGCAGAACCCCGCACGCCTCTTCGGGGGACCGTCACGAGCTGCCGAGAACCCGGAATGAGATACGCAACGGTGACGTAGCGAGGTTCAGGTGTCGGTCCGACGGTGATTTCGACAATGTCCGCTACCACTTCACCCAGGCTATCGTCGCCTATCAGTGTCAGGTGCGGCTCCGGGCAGGCCTCGAGAAGGTCGTGGATGACGGCGGGCACGATGCCGATCACCAAGACACATTGATTCGGGATTTATCCGCTCAGGATGATTGTGTCTGACTGTCTCGGTGGCCCGTATCGTCAGCCGCACGGAGATTTCTTCACCGACGCTGCGGCACTCGCGTTGTCCCTCCCCGAGGGTGTGGGTCTCGATACGAATCGGACTGAAGCCTTTGCGGAGCAATTTGTTCCAGACGGAATCCCGTTCGTTCTCAACCCTGATAGTCGTATCACTCCGTGCTTGACAGGTTCTTCCGCTCGCTGCCGACATCGGGTGTGCGATCGCAACGAAGTTGGCGGGCCTACGCCTACGACCTGGCCATCTCGTTATCTGGGCCATACCACTGGCGAGCGACACCGCAGCCATCTCCGACGTGGGAATGTCCCAGTTCGCCGGGCAGATGGGCAATGCGACGAACCGCCGGCGCATCTGCGCGGTGGGATTGCTGGAATCAGCCCTGGTTCCTTCCTGCCCAGCGACCTGAGACGGCCAGGCCACCATTCGGTTAGGCCCTGGTGGAACACGGCCATTCGCCGCAATCGGTGTCTGAACCGTCCTGGACGTGGTGGAGGCTCCTGATTCAACAAGGAGAATGCTGGTATGCCTGCACCGAGGAAGTACGACGCCGACACCCAGGAGCGTGCGGTCCGGATGTGACAAGACCGGATCCGTGACACCGGAGAGCCGAAACTGTCCGCTCGCCGCCACGTCGGCGAACTGCTGGACATCAAGCCGGCGACGCCAAAGGAACTGGATCGAAGCCGCAGAGCGAGAACGCTCCCGAGCCGCATCGACGGCAGGCGACCACGTCGACGTCGACGAGGTACGCCGCCTGCGTAAAGAGAATGCCGAATTGCGCAGGCAAACCAGATATTGAAGACCGCGAGCGCGTTTCTCGCGGCGGCGGAGGTCGTCCCCCGCAAGCGGGAGGTGCCCCACGCCGACTGCGGTGATCGTCGATTACATCGATGCTCACCGCTCTCAATTCGGGGTCGACCCGATCTGTGCCGTACTCACCGAGCACGGCATCAGTATCGCCCCATCCACCTACTACAAGGCCAAGCAGCGCCGACGTATCGCGTCAGCCCTTATCGAGCACCACTCGATACCGGACGTCCGTACGATCGCGTCGTCCAAGGCTCCGCGGGTCGAGTTCCAAGAACTCACCTGTAGTCTCATTGCGGCCCCACTCGAAAATGCCAGTTCGAGAGGCAATTACCCAGTTGCCTTCAACACACACAAGCGTGTCGATAAAGCGCAGGTAAATCACCACAAAGCCGTCGCACCAAGGATGCCCTTCCGGTCCGCTGTGCAAACAGGTGCAATACGATTCGGCGATCGCACGATCGCCGTCGACGGTGATCGTGCTGGTGGTCAGCGCGTGCATTGTGCGATCGAGAGAGGGTAGCCCATCCGCACTCCCATTGGATTCGATGTACTCGCTGATAGAACCCGAGAAAAAGCTACCGAGATCGACCGTGGCGTCATCGAGATAGCAGGACGCGAGCAGATCGAAATCCATCCGGTCGGTTGCGATGGCCGCGGTCGCGAGTTGGTGCCGGATATCTTCGATCGCTGCAACGCGGGCGAAATCCGCATCTACTGCCCCAGTCGAAGTCATGACTGCTTGGCTCGCTGCACCTCGAGGTTTTCGAGGAAGTCGACAATTGCGGCTGTGGTCTCGATCGGACGCTCCCGGGTGAACCAGTGGCCACAGCCCTTGATCACTACGCTGGCGCGGTGGTTGGGAACAGTCTTGTCGAAGGCGGCAACGGCTTCGGAGCTCCACAGGGTGGCGACATCGAATTCGGCGCCGATGAACAGCGCCGGAGCCTCGATCGGCCGGCCTGCGAAAGGTTCTAGTTCCTCCCAGCTCAGATCCATTGCGCGGTACCAATTCAGAGGCGCTTGCAGGCCGGTGCGTTCGAACTCGGCCACGTAGTCGTCGAGGTCGGCCGCGAGCCATTCCGGAATGGGATCAGGTGTCAGGAGGCCATCCCGCATCTTCGCGCCGGGTTCCAGGCAGACGCCACTGCTGCGTATCTGTGCCTCGACATCCGCAGGCGAGGCGTCCAGGGGGTTTGGGGCTTTGTAGTCGGCGGGATACGGTCCGCCGGAGAACGAGTAGTACTGATCACGCAGGAACCCGCGAGGATCC
>NZ_JBAQEO010000901.1:0-4607 GCF_049286785.1 Rhodococcus sp. (in: high G+C Gram-positive bacteria)
CTATATCCATGCCAGCTGAGCCGTACACACCACCATGGAAGCGAATCGGCGTCGGTATCGAGGAAACTCTGATCGAACGCGTCGACCGAGCAGTTAGGGAACGAGGTATCTCCAAGCGCGCATTCTATGAAGCCGCGCTTCGCCGCGAGCTCGAGTCGCCGTCCACAAGTGGTGGCGGAGAGCAGGGGGTGATCTCCCTGGCTAGTTGACGGTGGCCGTTGGCGGCGAGACTCGCCGCACACCTAAAAGGTGTTTAGAATAATAGGGTGCATCAGCACTCTTATCCCTAGCGGTACAGCTACCAAAACCTGAAAACCCCCGGCGGGCAGGCCGAGGGTTTCCAAAGTTGGTGAGACCCGAGTTAGCAGCTCGTTTCTCAGCGGTACTGCATTTCCCCGAAGGGACTGTCTTGCGGACAGAGCCCAGGGTATCAGCACACCCTGATGAAGGTTCAATCATTCCTGCGCGTGTCACCCAGCCTGTTGGTGGTGGCGCAGTGAACGCGCAGCTATACGACACGTGTACTCGTATGTGGTCTCCGCGGCGACGAGTACGGGTCGACCCAGACCGAACACATAGCTACAGCGCCACGGTGGCCATCCCCGCGCAGCGGCCAGAGTTTCCTTGGGCCGTCTACCTGGCAGGATCTGACCAGCGGTTTCGTCTGCTCGGGTTCGACTTCGACAGCGCCCGCCATGGTCGCGAGATTGCCCTCGCCGATTCGGCCCGGCTCGCCTCACAGCTCACCGAGCTGGGAGTAGCGCACTTACGCACCCACTCGGGACCTACCGGTGGGCAGCACGTGTGGATCCGTCTTACCGAAGCCGGTGCGAGCCCGGACGTGGTCCGTCGACTCGCTCATGCCCTCAGCCAGCACTACCCCACACTCGACACCTCCGCCCTCACGAATCCAGCCACCGGCGCAGTGCGCCCGCCAGGATCGCCCCATCGAGCGGGAGGACGATCGACACCACACCTGCAGGGTCGGGCGCTCGCGGCCGCGCTCGATGAGGTCGGCCGCGGAACCACACCAGAAGTCGTCCCCTGGCTCATCGCACGGCATCCCCACGCCGTCCACCAACCGCCGCCACAGGCACCTCGTTCGCCCGCACAGCGAATCGTGGAAGACTCCGCAGGTCCTCGGCTCGACCGCCCCCGCCGACCACTTCCCCACCGCACAGCGGCCCTACTCAATGCCGCGCCGGTGCCCGGCACCGACCGTAGCGCGCTAGCCCACACGATCTTCCTGTCCATGGCTCGGGCCGGGTACACGCTGGACGACGCCAGAGCCGCCGTCGCCTCAGCCCCCGGACTGGTTCGGCTTCGCGAAGACGCGGCCCACGGCCGCGGCGACACCGAACGCCAGTGGTCACGAGCCGTCGCGCGCGCCGCTACGTTCACCGCTCACCCCGGAAAAACACCCCGTGAGCCGATCGACGACGAACTCGACAGCATTGAACATGCCCTCGCCGTGACAGCGGCGCACTGGGGCCGGCGCGGAGGCGCGAGTGATGAGCGGATCCTGCACGCACTGACCGAACTGGCGCGCACCGCCCGAACGCGGGTCCTCGACATCGACTGCCGCCGTCTCGCACAGACGTGCGCCCTCGACGCCTCCACAGTGTCGCGGAGGCTTCGTGTGCTGGCACAGGAAGGCTGGGTCACCCTGACAACGCCCAGCTCTGGGACTCGAGCTGCGACATGGACTCTCAACCTGCCATCCGATGTCGGCGTAGACATTTCTCGTGCAACACAAGGGGAACCCGCCCCCCGCCTAGGGCTCTCCCTCCCGACCCATCACGCTCACGATCTATGGAGCCCGTCGAGAGACGGAGGACTTGGTGCCGCCACCGCACGCGTTCACTGGTTTTATAGGTCCGGGGTAGAGGACCTAAACCTGTTGTCGGAACGGACTGGTTACAGTGCGGCGTTCGTTGCACGAGCACTGAAACGTCTGCATACAGCGGGCCTGCTCGATGTGACAGCGGACGGGGAGAAGCTGCTCCAACTATTCGAGATCGTCGCGAAGGCCCTCGGCGTCGCAGGAATCAACGCCCGGCGTGCCTCACGACACTTAGTCGACCGCGAGCTCTTTAACTGGTGGAACGAAGAGCAGCAATGGCGGACCACACCGGGTAAGAAGTCCGGCGCAGCTCGGAGGAACAGCGCAGACAACACGCTCTCGCTCCCGATCTCCGCACCGGCCCGCGTCCGTTACGGGCGGTTCCCCACCAGAGCGAACGGGAAGGCCGACTACACCACTGCCCGGACGGTCGTAACCCGGTCCACTTCGGCAGGCCGGTCCGCCGCGTGACCGTCGATTGGTCCCGATCAGGCAAGTGGGGGTGACAGGATCCCCAGGAAAGCTGATCTTGCGCATGCCGCCCGCAGGCCGAGGGAATGGTCCGGGCAGTGGTGACGACGTCCTCAGTGCACGCCCTAGATCGTGTCGGCCCTCAGGATTATTCGCGGCGATATCATTTGAGGTCGTCGGCCAACCTCATCGTTGTCCGAACCAAGGCCTGAGTTCCCTCCTTCAGTTCGTCGCTCAGCGCTCCCGCGCGCTCTGTCCCTGCGTGACTCAGCATCCACCCGTGATCCACCCGTGGCTGACGCAGACAATCTGCGCGACATCGAGCGGCCGCAGAGGCATGGTCTCCCCCGCTGTGATCAGGATGGGGTCTGGTCCACCCGCACGCGGTACCGGAACCCCTCGTAGCACGACAGGTGCCCACGACCATGTCGAGACATGAACAGCACACCGGGCGGAGGGTCATATTGTCGCCCAGGAATCCATTCCAGCGTGCGGAGAAAGGGCCGGATAAGCCGGTTCGAAGATGCGGATATCCGTCTTTACGGATTGTTGTGGCGATTCTTGCCTGGTCAGCGCCCGCGATCGTCTTCGATCCGTATATCCGTCAATGCGGATATACGGAATCTGCGCCCTTGCCTCGCGCGAGTCGGACCTCCACCCGTACACCCGTACATCCGTACATCCGTAGTTGCGGAGTTGCGGGGCCCTCTCGGCTTGAGGCCGTGTCCGGGAGTCCGTGAACCCGCGTTTCCGTATATCAGTGTTGTCGTAGGTCCGCGACAACGGATTTCCTGAGTTGCGGATAGGCGAATCTACGGTTTTCCGCGTGTCCTTAGATCCGTGGCGCCGTATCCGCGTGTACGCTGATACGCGCAAGCCCGTAGATACGGAAATACGTAAATGCGGAGCCACGGAAACGCGGAGAATTGCAATCCGAATGGGAAGCCGTATTTACGGATTCCCGTAGATACGGACTAGCTGATCCCCGCACCCCTCGGAAGGTGCAAAAATGCTGATCATCACAGTCGGGAACCTCAAAGGAGGTTCGACAAAGACCACCTCGGCGGCCTTCCTCGCGCATGCGTTTCACGAGGCCGGCCTCCGGGTGCTCGGAGTAGATGCTGACGGCGAGAACGAATCCCTCCTGAACTGGCAGGCGCTCGGCGATTGGCCGTTCCCTGTCATCGGGATGCCAGTAGCTAATCTGCACAAGCAGTTGCCTGGGATCGTCCAGAACCAATACGACGTCGTCGTCATCGACACACCTCCGATGAAGGAACAGCGGGGGATCGTCTTATCGGCATTCCGCATAGCCACTCATGTGGTCTGTCCGATCGCACCGACCGGCATGGAGTACTCCCGTCTCCCTGCGGTCCGGCAGCTACTTGCGGACGCCAGTGACCTCCGCGACGGGGAGCCTCCCGTCTTCGCGGTCCTCTTCACGCGCACTATTGCCAACGCAGCATCAACCGAGGTCTATCGGGATCTGATTACAGAAGAGGGAGACCACGTTCTCAAGCCGACAGTCGGACGTCTCGAGCGGTTCGCTCAGTCCTACGGAATGCCCATCGAGAACGCAGCAAACACGGCATACGGCGACGCCGTAGAGGAACTCCTCACCCTCGAGGGACGGGAAGCGGCATGAGCAACGCAGCTGACCGCATTCGAGCGAGTGCCACCAAGGCCCGGACCGTAGCCGCGCCAAAGAAACCCGCGACACCACAGCAGCCCGAACCGAAGGGCCCGAGCGAACCCGCAACAGCGGACAACGCAACACCGAAGCATCATGATGCAACGCCAGTCAGCAGGCCGGCTCAGGTCATCGCTCCGTTGCAGCGGAGTATCCGGAAGAACGTCGATCTCTCTCCGGACCAGAACGACCGGCTCGCGGACTGGCAGCGATCGGCGGCAAGAGAACTAGGCGTCGCACGGGTAACCGCACAGGAAGTACTCGTTGCACTCGTCGAGAAAATGCTCTCCGATCCAAATCTTGGCCAGCAGATCAAGCAGGAAATACACGCAAGACGGTAACCGGGCGTACTTCCGTACTTCCGTACTTCCGTACTTCCGTTTGTGCTGTGGGCGAGCAAGAATCGCCACTCTGCGAAGGACGGGTCGAAGACCAGCGCAGCGAGTGTTTCTGGCGGCGCACGCAACACCGGCCGCCGACCGCGAAACCCCCGCAACGGGGCCCGCCGGGAGTTGCACCTCCCGTTGGCGGGTCCCCTCACCAGGAATCAGGAGCTTCCCAGCTATGGCAGACGATACAACTCAGGATGCACCACCGTTGCGG
>NZ_JBAQEO010000902.1:0-3305 GCF_049286785.1 Rhodococcus sp. (in: high G+C Gram-positive bacteria)
TGATCGGGTTGATGGTCCGACGCCTGGCGCCACCGCCCGGCCGCAAGCCCTGGCAACGTAGCTCAACCGCCGCTTGAGACTTTCCCAACACGTTCTAAGGGGTATGAAGCAGGTCACAACTCCCCCACTGGAGCAGTCCATATCACAGGTCGGCCCCGGGGTCGGATGGCGACTGCGCCTTCATTTCCCGGGGCGCTTCCGGGCGCGGCTGTGATCTGAGACATAGACCGAAAGGGGTACGGAAATACCCCTGGCAGGCACTGCCGCCGACACCCGATCAGTGTTTGGCTTTCCTTGCGGCGCGTCATCCGGCCCGACGTTCAACTTCTCCGCCGACAACTACGAGGAATCATGACCCCCGACGAACACGCGATGCTCACCTTCGCCCGGCAATGGTTGCCGTACGGAGGGGGCGATGAGCACATTCTTCCCGAATTCGGGTTGCTTCCCCCCGTCTTCTACAGCCGTCTCCACCAGTTGCTCGGCAAAAACCGTTTCCTAGGAGACGATTTCGGCGTCAGACGGCAACTGCTGGAACAGTGCGCGGTGAAACTCGCGGGCGCGCCTCGGTCGCCGAGAAGGGTTGGAGTGAATACGAGACGGATCGCCTGAGCCTGTGAGGCCGAACGTTCGTCAGCTACCGGAGCTCACCACTGATCACCCACAGGTGTCCGAACGGGTCTTCGATCCGGCCTTGGCGCTTGCCGTACGGGCGGTCCTCCACCGGGATCACCAGTTCGGCTCCCAACTGCACCATACGGTCTGCTGTCGAATCCGGATCGGCCACGTTTGCCGTAATGAGGACCGGCGTGCCGCCCAGTGACCGGGGATCGTTCCACCCCCACTCTGGAACGCTCTGTGCCAAAGCAAGGGTTTCTGATCCCACGGTGAGTTCAGCGTGGGTCACCACGTCCCGCGAATCAGTCACTCGGACGGTCAGTGTTGCGTCCAGGGCCTTGGTGTAGAAATCGATCGCTGCATCGGCATCGGACACCAGCAGTTTCGGATGGAGTTCACTGTTCATGGGTCGATGATTACAGGGAAGGGCGGCGCCAACCTTGTAGATTTCGGCCTTCCTCGGCCAGCCATGCAGATGGTGTTGTCTGCATCAGGTCGGTGAAATCATGCACGAGGTGACTTTGGTCGTGGTAACCGCTTTCGGCCGCGACTTGCGCCCAGGAGTCGGCCCCGTCGCCGGCCCGACTGACGGCGGCCGCCACACGCGCGACGCGGGAGGCGAACTTCGGGCTGATCCCGACGGACCGGCGCATCACGTGCCGCAGATGCCGCGGGCTCAGGTGTGCACGGCGAGCCAGATCCTCAACGGACACCCTCCCACCGCTTGCCTCGATCACTCTCAGCGATTCGAGGGCATCCTGAGACGCCTCGGCCTTTCCAGCTTGCCGCAGGCGCTCGAGAAGACGGACTCGCATGATCCGTTCTCGTTGGTCGGCCGGGTGATCTGCCAGTTCCTCGATCAACCAACCCACCCACGGCAGCAGGACATCGGCGCCGACACCCCCTGCATCTAGCTCATTGAGGGGCAATCCAGCCAGGCGTTGCATCGCCATCGGAGACAGTTCGGCATACACCGTCGCCTGGTGGGGCCGAAGGATGAGCCGCGGGGTGGCCGCCTCCGGCCTCATCAGTCCGGCAACCACCGCCTGCATATGGTGGGCCTGCCCGCTGTAGACGACTTCCATGGGAGCATCGAGGCTGAGGACCAGTCGCGCGGTAAGGGCAGGAAGAGCGCTGTGAACGCGCGGTCGGCCGACATGTTCGCTGGCGGCAACCACGCCGATACCGGCCGCACGACATGCCCCACGCAGTTCCACCCCCGCATTCTCGCATTCGCGGCGGCATTGAAGTCCCGATTTAGACGCACACCGCACACACACATACACTCCCGCACCTGCAGCGGCTTCGAGTGTCCGTGCCTCATCGGCTCGGCGGATCGACAATTCGGAGTGAACGCGGAAGTGGCTGCACCCCAAGGCCACAACGCTTCGCCGCGATCGCGAACGGCTCCGGGCGTGGTTCACCGGCCAAGAGGCCTCACCGGCCGGACCGAACATCGCGGCCTGGCGCACGCCACCGTTGCGATTGTCACTTTTCGCTGATGACGGCCCAGGAGCGCTGGAGTGCCTGACGCCAGGTCCGGTTGTCATGGTTGGGCCCGGGGAGGATGCGTACCCATTCGCGCATGGTGCGAGCACCCATGGTCATGGGACCGGCGACGCCGTCGGCGATGAGTTCTTGGGGCTTCGGATTGCGCGACTTTGACGACGAGATCACCGGTGTTGCTGATGAACGTGAAGAACCCGGCAGAAGTTCTCAGGCCTTGCCCGTTGAACATTCGCCCTTCGGTGACGCCGGCGTCGGGTGGGAACTCCGGCGATCTCGATGTCGAACCGGCCACCGGGCCGTGGTTCGAGGCTCGCATGCTCGCCCATCCACGCGGTCATGCCCTCTTCGGTGACGAGATAGTCGAACACCACCTCGGGGGCGGCGTCGATGTCGATCGAAGAGACGTGCTCAGCCACGCGAGCCGGTCTCTCGTCCTTCGACGGCGGCTTTGAGCGCGGCCAGGCGATCGGGCCAGAAGTCATCCAGATATGAGCGGATCGCGGCCAGGCCGTCAGTGTTCACCGCGAACAGATGGCGAGTACCGGCCTTGGTGCCTTCGACCAGGCCCGCCCGTCGCAACACTCCGAGATGGTGGGACGTCGCCTGCTGCGACAGGCCGATCTGCTCTGCAATGACCCCGACGGGTTGAGACTCGGCGCGAATGATCGCGAGGATCGCTCGACGGTTCCCGTCGGCCAGCGCTCGCAGCGATTCGTCCAGGCTCGGGGCAGGGTCCGAGGGCATCGACATCAACTCCCTTCGTTCACCCATATCGTACACAAGTGAGTTCTTGTACTTATGAATCTTTGTGCTTAGGGTAGATGCACGATCACGAGGAGGAACCCCATGACCACAACCGCGACGGAGACGGAGACGGCCCTGGCGTACATCCAAGCCGTCAGCGATCACGACCTGACCGGACTGGATGCACTCTTCGACGATCGGTTGGTCGCCGCCTTCGCAGGCACCGAATACGGCAAACGCGAGTGGATCGGCGCGCTGACCCGCCTGCTACCCGCGCTCGTCCACAACGAAATCCGCGAGACCTACACCGAAGCTGATCGCGTGTGCGTCGTCTACGACTTCGTCACGGACACCGACGCCGGCGCGGTCCGCTGCGTCGAACTCCTCACCGTCACCGACAACCGGATCACCAGCATCGAACTGCTCCTCGACCG
>NZ_JBAQEO010000903.1:0-27760 GCF_049286785.1 Rhodococcus sp. (in: high G+C Gram-positive bacteria)
CACCGGACTCGTCCCCATCGGATTGATCACCGCAGCGAACACCGCGGGCGCGTCGACCAAGGTTCCGTTCCTCACCGCGAACTCGTCGGCGCGCATCGCCGACACCGCCGAGGACGCACAGCCCGCACCGGAAGCGGCCGAGGCCGTCGCAGCGGTCGCCGAGGCCGCACCCGTCGTTGCCGCCGCCGCGCCTGCTCCCGAGGCCGCGCCGCCGGCCCTCGCACCCGTCCAGGTCACTCCGCCACTCCCCACGAGCATCGCTCAGGGCGCGCTCGGCATCCCGGTCGTCAACGTCACGGCCTACCAGAACGCGGAGCGCATCCTCTCCGTGGAGCAGCCGGGCTGCGGGATGCACTGGACCCTCATCGCCGGAATCGGCCGCGTCGAGTCCACGCACGCGTACGACGGGAAGACCGACGACAAGGGCAACATGCTCGAGCCCGTCCTCGGCCCCGTCCTCGACGGACATCTCGCCGGCAACGCCGTCATCCGCGACACCGACGGCGGCAGGCTCGACGGTGACGCGAACTACGACCGCGCCGTCGGACCGACCCAGTTCCTGCCCGAGACCTGGAACCGCTACGCGGGAGACGGCAACGGTGACGGCAACGCCGACCCACAGAATCTCTTCGACTCGGCACTGACCACCGGCAAGTACCTGTGCGACGGCGGTCTGGACATGCGAGATCCCGTCCAGGCGGCCAAGGCCGTGCACCGCTACAACAATTCCGCGGCCTACGTGGCCAATGTTCTCGCGTGGTCGGCCGGCTACGCCAGCGGCATCGTGCCTGCCGCCTCGGCCCTGCCGCGCATTCACTGAACGACGATCCCTACCATTGAGTCATGTCCGTCCTGAGCGAGTCCGCTGTACGTAGCGCCCTGGCGCGCGTCCAAGATCCCGAGATCCGCAAACCGATCACCGAACTCGGGATGGTCAAGAGTGTCGTCGTCGCGGACGATGACAGTGTCGACATCGCCATCTACCTCACAACGGCCGGCTGCCCGATGCGGACCGAGATCAGCGACCGCGTGACCAAGGCCGTCGCCGACGTGCCCGGTGTCGGGGCCATTCGCGTGGAACTCGACGTGATGAGCGACGAGCAGCGCACGGAACTTCGGAAATCACTGCGCGGAGATTCCGCCGAACCCGTGATCCCCTTCGCCCAGCCCGGATCCCTGACCCGGGTCTACGCGGTCGCCTCAGGTAAGGGTGGAGTCGGCAAGTCCAGCGTCACGGTCAATCTGGCCGCCGCGCTCGCCGCCCGCGGACTCTCGGTGGGCGTCCTCGACGCCGACATCTACGGGCACTCGGTTCCCCGCATGCTCGGCACCGATGCCAAGCCCACCCAGGTGGAGCGGATGATCATGCCGCCCGTGGCGCACGACGTGAAGATGATCTCGATCGCGCAGTTCACGAAGGGCAACACCCCGGTCGTGTGGCGGGGACCGATGTTGCATCGCGCCCTGCAGCAGTTCCTCGCCGACGTCTTCTGGGGCGATCTCGACGTCCTGCTGCTCGATCTGCCGCCCGGTACCGGTGACGTCGCCATCTCGGTGGCACAGTTGATCCCCGGAGCCGAGATCCTCGTCGTCACCACACCCCAGCAGGCCGCCGCGGAGGTGGCCGAACGCGCCGGCGCCATCGCCCTGCAGACCCGTCAGCGCATCGTCGGCGTCGTGGAGAACATGTCCTGGATGGATCTGCCGGACGGCACCCGCATGGATGTCTTCGGCTCCGGCGGAGGTCAGGCCGTTGCCGACCGTCTGACCAAGGCCGTGGGCGCCACCGTTCCGCTACTGGGCCAGATCCCCCTCGAGCAGGCCGTGCGTGAAGGCGGTGACAGCGGGGTTCCCATCGTTCTCGGGCACCCGGAGTCGCCTGCGGCCGTCGCGCTGCTGAACATTGCCGAGAAACTGGCCGTCCGCAGGCGGGGCCTGGCGGGCATGTCATTGGGAATCGACACCACCCGCCACCTCTGACGGTCGCGGGTTCGCGACGGCCCAGCGACCAGAAGCCGCACCCGAGAACGGGTGCGCGAACCTACCTACGTGGCGTCGATGTCGATCGGCGGACGCTCGCCCGCTGCCAGTGGCTTGTTCTGCGGGGCGATCGGTGCGGCCGGGTCGGCGCTGACCGACTTGGTGCCCCCGGGCGTCGCGCCCGGACCCGGCTTGTCGAAATTGCCGGTGAGGATCGAATCATCGCCGTCGAGAAGATGTTTCGTGATGACGGCGCGCGGTGTCATTCCGCGGAGCTGATTGAGGTCGGCCAAAGGCTTGCGGAGATCGTCGAACTCCGGCCCGAGCTCGTCCTTCAGGTGCTGACTGGCACCGCTCGCGTACTCACGAACCTGCCGCAGCGACTTCGTGACCCAACTGACCGCACCGGGCAGCCGCTCGGGTCCCAAAATGACCAGAGCCGCGACCAGGAGGACCATGAACTCGCCCCAACCAATGTTGCCGAACACGTGGTCAGCCTACTGTGCCGGACAGGCTGGTGCCCAGGTGAGGAGGTGAACTCACAGCGACTCCTCGAGTCAGTCGGAGACCGGGGTCACGTCGACGTCGACAAGGCGTCCCTCACGGATCAGTTGCACCTTCACCGGTTCGCCGATCTTCTGCAGGTTCACCGCCACGACAAGTTCGTCGGCGCTGGTGACCGTCCGGTCCCCCACCTTCACGATCACGTCGTTCTCGACGATTCCGGCCTGGGCCGCCGGACCGTCCGAACGGACGTTGGCCACCTGCGCGCCACTGGTGTTGTCGTTCACGACGGTGCGGGCGTTGACCCCGATGTCCGGATGATGCATCTCGCCGTCCCGGATCAGCGTCTGCGCCACCGCGGTGACGTCGTCGATGGGGATGGCGAAACCGAGACCCACCGATCCACCGGATTCGCTGAGCATCGCGGTGTTGACACCGATCACCCGGCCGTCTGCGTCGACGAGTGCCCCACCCGAGTTGCCATGATTGATCGCGGCGTCCGTTTGGACGGCGTCGATGACAGCGTTGGTATCGGAACCTTCACCCGACAGACGCAGAGGACGGTGCAGCGCACTGACGATCCCTCGCGTGACGGTCTTGCTCAAACCGAGCGGAGAGCCGACCGCCACGACGTCCTCACCCACCTGCACGTCCTCGGACCTGCCGAGTTCGGCAACGGTGAGGTTATCGGCCGACACCTTGAGAACCGCGAGGTCCGTCTTGACGTCCCGGCCGACGATCTTCGATTCGGTCTTGGTGCCGTCCGAGAAAATCACCTGAATCTTGCCGCCGTCGGGCGCGGTGGCCGCGGACGAGATGACGTGGTTGTTGGTGACGATATATCCGGCTCCGTCGATCACGACACCCGAACCGGTACTTCCCTGATCACCGACCGCAACCTGGACGGACACCACGGCCGGCAGGACGGCGTCGGCGACCTGCGCCACCTGCGACTGTCCCATCTCTTCGTCGCTCCCGCCCTGAACCAGGGTGACGGTCCGGCTGGTGAGCGAGCTGCGGTCCGCCGTGATGACGGCCGCGAGAAGACCGCCGACCAAACCGATCGCCAGTGCGATGGCGCCGAGGGCCACGAGGGCGCGGGGCGCCACCTTGCCGCCGAACAGCACCTCACGTGCGCTGAGGGCGGGGGCGGGCGGAAGACCGCCGTCTCGGGCGTGCATCGCGGGAGCACCGAGTTGCACACCGGAATCGGGATCGCGCCACGGGTCTGCGGGAGGCGCCTCCACCGGCGGCTCGGCTGCCCGCTCGTGCGGGTCCCGTTGGATGGTGTCGACCTGACCGGGAGGACGACCGAAGGCCTCGGCGAGCACGGGGTCGGGTGAACGCACTTCGACTGCGCGGTCGCTCTCACCCCGGACCGCCGAGGGAGCGAACGAACCGGTGATACCACCGGGACGGCTGAATGCCTTGCTGGACGCGGCATCGACGTCGGGCCGGTACACCGGTCTCGGGGCGAGCCTGGGAGCGTCGTCCGGTCGGTCGATGCCCGACGCGTCAGCCGTGCCGACGTCGGGACCGGACTTTCCGGGTCCCGGTGTCTTCGAATCCGCCGTCACGCTGTCGTGTCCCCCTCGTCTGCGTCGGTCACGCGGGCCAGTATCCGCTCAAGTATCACTGATGCTCCGGGGGACACGGATACTGCCGTCGTTTCGTGCGACCCGCTCAACGCCGCCGACGCCGCGACCAGAGACGATCGGCAATCGAGGACGAGCCTGCGACCGGGGAATCGATTCCGGAGGGGCCGAGAGGAGAATGATGTCCGGTGCGCTCGGTCTGATTGCAGGTGGGAATCTGACTGAGCAGGCCCAGCAGGCCGGACGGCATCACCACGTCGCGGCTGCGTCGCAACGCACGACGCGCCTGTTGCTGGGCGTCCACTTCGAATGCGCAATCCGGGCATATCGACAGATGGTGTGCGGCGCGTAGATACGCGGTCATCCGCAGTTCGCCGTCGACGTAGGCTGCGATCGCCTCGCTCGCCAGATGCTCGGTGGAGCCAAACTCGCGAGGTACACGCCCCTGCGTCATTCGTCCCTCCTGGTAGCTACCCGACGCCGATCTGATCGGAGTCAACCTTTCCGTTCACAGCCAAATGCTCTCGCAACGCCTGCCTGCCGCGGTGGATACGGCTACGCACGGTTCCGAGCTTCACACCCAGTGTGGCACCGATCTCTTCGTACGACAGTCCTTCGATGTCACACAGCACGACGGCGGCACGGAATTCCGGAGCCAGTGAATCGAGCGCGGCCTGGAGATCCGCGTCGAGCCGGGCATCGTGATACACCTCTTCCGGGTTCGGTCCCTCCGCAGGAACACGATCGTAGTCCTCGGGCAACGCTTCCATGCGGATGCGGTTGCGGCGTCGCACCATGTCGAGAAACAGGTTCGTGGTGATGCGGTGCAGCCAGCCCTCGAACGTGCCGGGCTGGTAGTCGGACAATGAACGAAACACTCGGATGAAGGTGTCCTGGGTGAGGTCCTCCGCGTCCTGCGCATCACCGGAGAGTCGGTACGCCAGCCGGTACACGCGGTCGCCGTGCTCGCGGACGAGTTCGTCCCACGACGGCATCGCCGACTTCTTCCCTGTGGCATCGAACACAGCGGTGCCAGTCAATTCGGCGTGGTCTGCCGGCGACACCTCTGCCGGCGACACCTCTGCCGGCGACACCTCTACCGGGGACACGGGAACATCGGCACCTCTGGTGGGGCGCTCGTTTCGAGCCATCTGGTGTTCGTTCATCGAGTTAAGTGGATCCTCCTACTCGGGACCGCAGATCACAGACGACCTGGTATCAGAGCACAACTCCCGAGAGTCCGGATTTGTTCCCGGACGCCGGGGGGTTTCCCGGTCGTCGTCATGATCTCCCCGCCGTGCGGTCGTCGGATCTGGCGATGTACTCACTCTCTCCCACCGCGTTATGTGCGGGGTGTGAGCAAGCTGAAGTCTTCCTGAGAATTGTTCGAGGGGCGCGCCTCGCAGCGGTGATGCCGAGACCCCGATAGCCTGATGTGCGTGCAGACACACGCCGAACGGATACTCACCCACGCGGAAGGGGCTGTCCGTGAAGACGAGGCCCTCGGTGCGGCCCGGGAGCGGGCGGACGACCTCGGTGCCGGGCCGGTACCTCCCGCAGTCGGCGCTGCCCTCGCGGTGTTCGCTCGAATGCTCGACGCCAAGACCGTCGTCGAAGTGGGAACCGGGGCCGGCGTGAGCAGTCTCTGGCTGCTCCGCGGCATGCGTGAGGACGGAGTGCTCACCACCATCGACAGCGAGCCCGAACATCAGCGGGCCGCGAAGCAATCGTTCCGGATCAACGACATCGCACCGGCACGCACCCGACTGATCAACGGCCGCGCACTCGACGTACTCCCGAGGCTCGCGGACGGCGGATACGACCTGGTCTTCGTGGACAGTTCGCCGGTCGACCACCCGCAGTATGTTCGCGAAGGGGTGCGCCTGCTGCGGCCCGGCGGAGCAATCGTGTTGCACAACGCCCTGCACGGGGGCCGCGTCGTGGACCCGAGCCAGCGTGACGCCGCGACCGTCGCCGTCCGGGAGGCTGCGAAGGCGCTCGCGGAGGACGACCAGCTGATCCGGGTGTTCCTCCCGCTCGGTGACGGCCTGCTCTGCGCTTCCAAGCTCTAGTCAGTCAGATCCACACGAGTCAGATCCACACGCCCTTGCCGATAGCCACCACACCGCCATTGCTGATGGCGAAGCGTTGCCGGTCGCGCTCGAGGTCGACCCCGATGATCTCACCGTCTCCCACGACCACGTTCTTGTCGAGGATTGCGCGGCGGACCACAGCCCCCTTGCCGATCCGGACGCCGGGCATGAGGACGCTTCCTTCCACGGTCGCCCCGCTGTCGATCATCACGTTGGAACTGAGGACGGAATTGCGGACGGTCGCCGCGGACAGAATGCAGCCCGCCCCGACCACCGACTCCTGCGCCAGGCCGCCCTGCACGAACTTCGCCGGGGCCAGGTTCTCCGTCTCACCGCGGATCGGCCAGCGCCGGTTGTACAGGTTGAAGATCGGATGCACCGAGACCAGATCCATGTGGGCGTCGTAGAACGCGTCGAGTGTTCCGACGTCCCGCCAGTACCCTCTGTCGCGGTCCGTGGCGCCCGGAACGATGTTGTCCTTGAAGTCGTATACCGATGCCTCGCCGGCCTCCACGAGTGCGGGAATGATGTCGCCGCCCATGTCGTGGTCGGAGTCCGGATTCTCGGAATCGGCACGAATGGCGTCGACGAGCGCCTTGGTGGTGAACACGTAGTTACCCATCGACGCGAATGTCATGTTGGGATCGTCCGGGGTTCCCGGCGGATGCGCCGGCTTCTCGAGGAACTGGATGATGCGGCCCGACTCGTCGCTGTCGATGCAGCCGAATGCGAAGGCCTCGCTACGCGGCACGCGGATTCCGGCAACCGTCACCCCGGCACCCGAATCGATGTGGTGCTGCACCATCTGTTCCGGATCCATCCGGTACACGTGGTCGGCGCCGAACACCACGATGTACTCGGGGTCCTCGTCGTAGACGAGATTGAGGGACTGCAGGATGGCGTCTGCACTACCGGTGTACCAGCGCGGACCCAGACGTTGCTGCGCCGGTACGGGAGTGATGTATTCCCCCGTGAACCCGGACAGTCGCCACGTCTGAGAAATGTGACGGTCCAATGAATGCGACTTGTACTGGGTCAGCACACACAGGCGGAGATACCCCGCATTCACCAGGTTGCTCAACACGAAGTCGATCAGCCGATAGGCACCGCCGAACGGCACGGCCGGCTTCGCCCGATCCGCAGTGAGCGGATACAGACGTTTGCCCTCGCCGCCGGCGAGCACGATTCCAAGCACATGTGGCTGACTCCTCACACCTGTCAACCTATCGGGCGGTTACTGCCCCCGCCAGCGAAGGGTCCGGCCGCCGTGTCGCCGAGACCCGAATGTGTCCGCGCCGCGGTGGCCGGAATCTGCCCGGACCGATACGTTAGGGCGCGTGCGGGTGGCGATGATGACCAAGGAGTACCCACCGGAGATCTATGGCGGTGCGGGCGTACACGTCACCGAACTGGTTCCTCGGCTGAGGCAGCTGTGTGAGGTGGACGTGCATTGCATGGGCGCTCCGCGGGCAGGGGCCTTCGTGCACGTCCCCGACCCCGAACTGACCGGGGCCAACCCCGCCCTGGCGACTCTCTCGGCCGAACTGCGAATGGCTCATGCGGCCGCTGGTGTCGACGTGGTGCATTCGCACACCTGGTACGCAGGGCTGGCCGGCCATCTCGCGGCGGCCCTCTATGACGTTCCTCATATCCTCACCGCGCACTCTCTCGAACCGCGGCGGCCGTGGAAGGCCGAACAACTCGGCGGCGGATACCGGATCTCCTCCTGGTCCGAACGTAACGCGGTGGAGCACGCGGATGCCGTGATCGCCGTCAGTGCGGGTATGCGGCTCGATGTTCTCGACGCCTATCCGTCGGTTGATCCGGGCCGGGTTCACGTGGTACGCAACGGAATCGACACGTCGATCTGGCACGCAGGCCCCGCCGAACCGGAACAGGAGTCCGCGCTGGAGCGGATCGGCGTCGACCCCGCCGAGCCGATGGTGGCGTTCGTCGGTCGCATCACGCGGCAGAAGGGTGTCGGGCACCTGATCGCTGCCGCACACCGGTTCGATCCCGACATCCAGCTGGTGCTGTGCGCAGGTGCCCCGGACACCCCGGAGATCGCAGCGGAGACCGAGCACGCCGTCGCGGCTCTCGCGGCACACCGGAACAACGTCTTCTGGGTACGTGAAATGCTGCCGGCCGAGCAGGTGCGAGAAATCCTCTCGGCGGCAGACGTGTTCGTATGTCCGTCGGTGTACGAGCCGCTGGGCATCGTGAATCTCGAGGCCATGGCCTGCGAGACCGCGGTCGTGGCATCCGATGTTGGCGGAATCCCGGAGGTGGTCGAGGACGGTGTCACCGGCCGTCTCGTGCACTACAACTCGTACGAGCCCGAGTTGTTCGAGCAGGCGCTGGCGGACGCTGTCAACGAAATCGCCTCGGACTCCGGTATCGCCGGGGCCATGGGTAAGGCGGGCCGGGAGCGGGCAATCGCCGAGTTCTCCTGGACGGCAATCGCCCGGCAGACTCTCGACGTGTATCTCGATGCCCTGTCACGCCGGTGAGGACCGTCCCCGGTCAGAGCCGGGCGTAGGTGGACACCGTGACCGAGGCCGTCACGACGCAGGGCTCGGGTAGTTCCCCGATCGCGGTCGTGAGCTGATCAGCCGTCAGGTGACGCGCGGAGGGCCCCATGCCGACCAGACGCGTCACCTCGGCATGCGACAGGTTCATCGGGTACTCCACACCTCGGTGCCGGGTTCGCTCGAACCTGCCCGACATGGCGGCGCCGAGTCGCTCGACCTTGCGATCGTCCACCCGGACCATTCCGAGCAGTTCCACGAGTTCGCCGAGATGCCGTTCGGTGGGAGTGACCACCACCAGAACTCCGTTTTCCCGCAAGGCACGAGAGGCCTCGTCCGCGTTGCGAGGGGCGAACACGCACAACACATGACTGAGCACGTGATCCCGTACCGGAAGGTGATGCCACACGTCGGCCACCACTGCCCCGGCGTGCGGATGGGCGCGGGCGATCCGCCGGGCCGCGTACTTCGAGACGTCGAGCCCGATTCCGCGTGCCGCGGGAACCGCATCGAGCACCCTCGCGAGATAGTGGCCTGTGCCTGCGCCGATTTCGAGGATGCACGGCGTGTCGCCGGGGTCGGTGGACACGACCGCATCCGCGACGGCGTCCATGAGGGGATCGAAACTGCCGCCCGCGAGGAACTCCGCACGGGCCGCGATCATCTCCGGGCTGTCGCCCTCGAACTTGCTCGCGGTCCCGCTCATCAGACTGACGTAACCCTGGCGGGCCACATCGAATGTGTGTCCGGCGTCACACACCACCACGTTCTCGTCGATTTCCATCTCGGACCGGCACTGCGGACACGCCAGCAGGTCGATCACATCAGACAGCACCGGTGTATGCCTCCCGGCTCGTGAACATGAAGCAGGCCCCGCACCGAGAACGGCGACGGGGCCTGCCCTGTAAGTCCTGCACTCGACTAGCTGGTGACACCCTTGAGCTCTTCACCGAGTGCAGCAGCTTCCTCCGGGGTGAGCTCGACAACCAGACGTCCACCACCCTCGAGCGGAACCCGCATGACGATTCCTCGTCCCTCTTTGGTTGCTTCGAGGGGACCGTCCCCGGTCCGGGGCTTCATGGCCGCCATCCTCTGCTCCCTCCAGATCTGCGCTGCCTGCTTGCGCCTCGACAAATTGTGGCGCCTCGCCAACCATCGACGAGGCTCGTGCGGTCCATTCTTCCCTATGGACACAAGTACCGGGAACCGGAGTCACTATTAGCCCGTTCCACCGGTGGCTCCGACACCGACCGGAACCCAGCAACCGGCCACGTGATCATCGACCATGCCGGTGGCCTGCATGAGCGCATAGGCAGTGGTAGGACCCACAAATCGGAATCCCCGACGCTTCAATTCCTTCGCCATCGCGGTGGATTCGACCGTGACCGCCGGAACCTCCTCCACGGTGGTGAGCCGTCTCGGGCGCGGCGCCGGAGCGAACGACCACAGCAATGAATCCAGATCGGTGTCCGACAATTCGAGAGTGGCGCGGGCGTTTCTGATCGCCGCCTCGATTTTCGCCCGGTTGCGCACGATCGCGGCGTTGGTCAGCAGGCGCTCGACATCCCGTTCGGTGTACCGCGCCACAGCCTCCGGGTCGAACGCTTCGAACGACTCCCGGAACGCCTCCCGTTTTCGGAGGATTGTGATCCAGGACAGCCCGGATTGGAACGCCTCCAGGCACAGCCGCTCGTACAGCTCGTTCCGCCCGTACAGGGGGCGTCCCCACTCCTCGTCGTGATAGTCGCGGTAGAGCCGGGTGCCGTCGGTGTCGACCGCCCACCCACACCGGACCCGGTTGTCCGTGGCCGTCACGAGAAGCCGTCCGGCCGGTCGTGTGCGGCCGCCTCGAGTGCCGCCAACCGCTCACGCAACGAGTCGATCTCACGTGCCAATCGCGTCAGCGCCCAGTCGACTTCACTTGTCTTGTATCCGCGCAAGGTCTGCTGGAAGCGCAGGGCCTCCACATCGGCACCGGTGACTCCCTCCGCGGGAAGTGCTGTGAGGGTGGTGCCCGGAGGGAGGGGTGCAAGCTCCTCGGAGCGACCGAACACCGCACTGGCAGCGAGGAAGAGCATCGCGCCGACAAACGCCATGACAAGCAGATAGAGCAGGGCTGTCACCATGCCTCGATCCTGTCACGGACCTCCGACACCGATGTCCGGACACCCGCGTGCGAGTGGCTCCACCCTCAGGGGTGCACCGTGTTCATCGGCGGACGATCCGTCAGCACCACTTCCGTGGTGGTCGGGACGAACGAATCCCCGTCCACGAGGAACTGGGTGAGCCCCGCACCCGAGTCCTCGACACCGCAGCGCCGCATCATCGTTCCGATGATCTGCCTGCTCATCACCCCGAGCTCGGACAGCGGGCGGTTGCGATGCTTGCGCACACCCAGGTTGACCTGTCCGATCGCTCCCAGCCCGAGCCGGTCGTACGTGTCGAGCAGAAGACCGATCTCGACGCCGTAGCCCGGCGCGAACGGTACCGCCGACAGCAACTCCCGGGTGCCCGCGTATTCGCCCCCGAGCGGTTGGAGGACGCTGGTCAGTTCCGGTCGCAGGGAGGCGAGCAACGGCCGGGCCACCAACTCGGTGACACGGCCACCGCCGTTCGCATCCTCGGATCCGCTGAGACGCAACGGGCGGCGGTAGTAACCCTTCACCAGATGAATACCGTCCACGGTCAGAAGTGGTCCCAGCAGTTTGGGTACGAACGCCGGATCGGGATTGATGAGGTCCGAGTCGACGAAGGCAATGATGTCCCCGGTGCTTGCGGCGATCGACCGCCACAGCACCTCGCCCTTTCCCGCGACGGGCGGGAACGCCGGTACCGCCTCCTCACGGCTGATGACGGTGGCACCCGCAGCGCGGGCCCGCTCGGCCGTGAGGTCCGTCGACCCGGAATCGAGCACGATCAGTTCGTCCACGAGACCGCCTAGCAGGGGACGGATGGTGTCGACGACCGCCGCGACCGTCTCTTCCTCGTTGAGCGCGGGGAGAACGACCGAGACGGTCCGCCCCCGTTTCGCACGCTCGAGTTCCTCGATGCTCCAGTGCGGCTGGTCCCAGCTGTTCGCGTCCGCCCAACTCCGGGGAAGGCGCGGTTCGTCCAGCAGTGCGCGGGAGACGCGCTCCCCCAGGGCACTCATGCCAGCCCCCGCACCGTGCGCGCCGGTGCGCGCCTGCCCTGAATGGCGGCCACCATGTCCACCACTCGTCGCGTGGGGGCAACCTCATGGACCCGGAAGACCCGGGCGCCTCCTGCGGCGGCCAAAGCTGTCGCTGCCAATGTTCCCTCCAACCGATCGACGAGATCCACCCCTAGAGTCTCCCCGACGAAGTCCTTGTTGCTCAGCGCCATGAGCACTGGCCATCCGGTGTTAACAAGATCTTCCACCCGACGCAACAACTCGAGCCCGTGATAGGTGTTCTTGCCGAAATCGTGTGTGGGGTCGATGAGGATCGAGTCGGCCGGCACACCCAGACGGGCGGCACGCTCGGCGGCCGTCACCACTTCACGGAGCACGTCCGCGACGATGTCGGTATAGCGCACGCGGAACGGACGGGTGCGGGGTACCGCCCCGCCGGTGTGGGAACAGACGATGCCCGCACCGGTCTCGGCGGCGACCTCCACGAGTTCGGGATCGGCGCCGGCCCAGGTGTCGTTGACGAGGTCTGCCCCCTCGGCCCGCGCCCGTCGCGCCACCTCGCTCCGCCATGTGTCGACGCTGATGAGCAGTTCCGGATAGCGCGCGCGTATCGCCGCGACGAACGGCACCACACGCCGGATCTCCTCGGCAGCGTCGACCTCATCCCCCGGCCCCGCCTTCACACCACCGATGTCCACCAGATCGGCACCCTCGTCCACCGCCCGCGCGACGGCGGCCATCGCGGCAGCATCGGTGAACGTGGCACCACGGTCGTAGAACGAGTCCGGTGTGCGGTTCACGATGGCCATGACCAGCGCGCGGTCGACCGCCACCGGTCGCCCACAGAGGGTGGACGAGGGGTGGTCGAGCGCGGACTGTGCGTGGGTCTCGGCCATGCCCCCAATATTGACACGCAGGGGGAACCACCACCTGCCGGGCACCTATGCCTTCGGGAGCACACCCTTGGCGATTTCGCCGACGTAGTCGCCGTACGACTGCCGGTATCCCTCGCTGCGGCTCACCAGGACGTAGAGTCGGGAGACGTCGTCGACCTCGTACCCTTCCTTGCGCAGTTGCACCTTCTGGCTCTTGAACGTCGACGTCTGCTCGAGTGAATCGACGATGCGGATGAACAGCGGCACAGCGTACGAGGGCAGCTTGTCGAACAGCAACGCCGCGACACCGGTGGCATCGAACTTCTCGCCGTCGTTCAGCGTCACCGCGGCCATTCCTGCTCGGCCGTCGGCCCCCGGAATCTCGACTCCGTACACGACGGCGTGTTCGATGGCCGGATGCGCGAGCAGCGCGCCCTCGACCTCCGTGGTGGCCACGTTCTCACCTTTCCAGCGGAACGTGTCACCGAGCCGGTCCACGAATGCGACGTGCGCCCAACCCTGACGGCGCACGAGGTCGCCGGTGTCGAACCAGCAGTCGCCGTCCGCGAACGCGTCGCGCACGAGTTTCTTGTCGGTGGCTTCCTCGTCGGTGTATCCGTCGAACGGGGACCGGTCCGTCACCTTCGACAGCAGGAGTCCGACCTGTCCGATCGTCACCTTGCGTAGCCTGCCGTCGGAGTACCGCCGGGGTTCGCCGCTGTCCTCGTCGTACTCGACGACCGCGTGGGGCAGCGGGCAGATCCCGGCCGTCCTGTCCACGTTGAGTGCGTTGACGAAGGCGATATTGCATTCGCTGGCACCGTAGAACTCGGCAACGCGTGAGATTCCGAATCGCTCGGTGAACTCGGACCAGATCTCGGGCCGAAGTCCGTTCCCGACCATCAGCCGGATTCCGTTGTCCCGATCGCCGGGCTTCTCGGGCCGGTTGAGAAGATAGCGGCACAGCTCACCGATGTAGGCGAATGCGGTGGCCCTGTTCAGGGCGACGTCGTCCCAGAACTTGGACGCCGAGAACTGGCGGCCCAGCGCGAGCGTGGCCCCTGATCCCAGCACAGCGGACAGCGACACCGTCAGCGCGTTGTTGTGATAAACCGGCAGGCAGCAGTAGAGGGTGTCGCTGCCGCGGAGCCGTACACCGAGGTTCCCGAGTCCGGACATGCTCTTGAGCCACCGGAAGTGGCTCATCAGGCTCGCCTTGGGGAGTCCGGTGGTGCCTGAGGTGAAGATGTAGAACGCCTTCTCCCGTGCCTGGATCTCCGCGCAGACGGCGGGATTGTCGTCGTCGGCCTTCTCGGCGAGGTTGTTCAGGTCGTCGACGTATACGACCGAGTCCACCGCCGGCGGCTCGTCGAGCGAGTCGACGGCCTCGCAACACTCCTCGGACACCACCACGAGCCGGCCGTTCAACAGGGAGATGCTGTGCGCCAGTACACCGCCGCGCTGATTGTGATTGAGCATTCCCGCCGCCGCGCCGAGTTTCACCGTCGCGAGGGTGACCAGCAGAGTCTCCGGTGTGTTCTTACCGAGGATGCCGACGACGTCACCTCTCCCGACGCCGAGATCAGCGAGCGCATGGGCGTAGCGGTTGACGCGGGCGTTGGCGTCCGCGTAGCTGATCGACTCGCCTTCGAACCGGAGAAAATCGCGACGGGGGTGCGCTGCCGCCACGCGCTGGAAGACGAGCCCGACGGACTCCTTGGCGTCCGGCGTCCGGAGAAGCCCGACCGCCCCCTTCGCCATGAGCGGTAATTCCGGAATCATGGCCGGCAACCGCAGGGCGAGATCTACCAAAGTGATCGTTGAACGGGCTTCAGATCGCATGACTTCCCCTCAGCGTGCGGTATGAGTCAAGTCACCTTACTGCACGGTAACAACCTTTGGGGTCAGAGTAGGCACGCGTCGAGCGCTGCCCCGACCTCGGTGTGCACCACCAGCCTGTCGAGTGCACGCCGGGACACGAACCCGCCGCCCCGCAGACCCTCGAGCCATTCGAGCAGTCCGGTGTAGTGGCCGACGGGATCGAGCAGGACGACAGGCTTGTCATGCATTCCCAGATACCCCGCTGTCCAGGTTTCGAAAAGCTCCTCGAGCGTGCCGATACCGCCGGGCAGGGTGACGAACGCGTCCGCCCGGTCCTCCATCACCTGCTTGCGCTGACGCATCGTGTCGGTGACGACCAGTTCGTCCGCGTCCACGTCGGCGACCTCCCTGTGCACCAGCGCTTTCGGAATCACACCCACTGTCGTGGCGCCGGACGCCCGGGCGGCTTCGGCCACCGCGCCCATCATCGAGACATTGCCGCCACCCGACACCAGTTGCCAACCACGCTTGCCGATTTCGGTTCCCACCTGGGTGGCCAACTGGAGAAAATGGTCGTCGACAGGTCCGGAGGAACAGTAGACACACACCGAGAATGGTTGCGGTGCAGCGGTTTCTCGGGTCACAGCATGTCGCCCTTCCCCATCAGCACCGCTTCGTCGACGCCTTGCTGCGACTCCACCACGATCCGCACCGCCTCGTCCACACTGTCCGTGACATGCAACAGACTCACGTCCTCCCCCGACACCTTTCCCGTACCCTCGAGCGACTTCCGTAGCCAGTCCACCAGCCCTGCCCAGTATTCGGTTCCCAGCAGCACGATCGGGAATCGGGTGATCTTCCGTGTCTGCACGAGCGTCAATGCCTCGAACAATTCGTCGAGCGTCCCGAACCCACCGGGCAGGCAGATGAACGCCTGCGAGTATTTGACGAACATCGTCTTGCGCGCGAAGAAGTAACGGAAGTTGATACCCAGGTCCACCCACTCGTTGAGTCGCTGCTCGAACGGCAACTCGATTCCCAGCCCGATCGAGTAGCCGCCTGCTTCGCAGGCTCCGCGGTTGGCCGCCTCCATGATGCCGGGGCCACCGCCGGTGATCACCGCGAACCCGGCCGCCGCCAGTCCCGCCCCCAACGCGCGTCCCGCCTCGTACTCGGGGTGGTCCTCGGTGGTTCGGGCGGATCCGAACACCGTGACGGCACGCGGAACCTCCGCCAGCGCGCCGAAGCCCTCGATGAACTCACTCTGGATTCGCAGCACGCGCCAGGGGTCGGTGTGCACCCAGTCCGTCGACCCCCGCTCGTCGAGCAGTCGCTCGTCGGTGGTGGAACCCTCGTCAGCGAGGGCTCTCCGGAGCTGCACCGGACCCCGGTGCTTCACCGGCGCAGGCGTCCGACCGCGAGTGTTCTTCTCAGGTGCCATGCGCCCAAGGCTATCGGGCGGGCGTGGTGGTCAGGCGGTGAGATAGGCGCGCAGTACCGTCGCGACGTCGGTGATCTGCCGCACCGGAACGTGCTCGTCCCGCTTGTGCGCCAGATTGGGATCACCGGGGCCGTAATTGACGGCCGGAATGCCCAGGGCGGAGAAGCGCGACACGTCCGTCCACCCGTACTTGGCCCGGAACCGGCCGCCGGCCGCCTCGATCAACGCAGCCGCGGCCGGGTCGGACAGTCCGGGAAGGGCGCCAGGGGACAGGTCGGTCACCTCGAACCCGAGCGCGAGCCCGTCCAGCACCTCCCGCACGTGCTCGACGGCCTGCTCGGCAGTGCGATCGGGTGCGAAACGGAAGTTCACGTCCATCTCGGCGGCGTCGGGAACCACATTCCCGGCCACCCCGCCCGCGATCCGGACCGCGGACAGACCCTCGCGATAGACGCAGCCGTCGATGTCCACCGACCGCGGAACGTAGTCGGAGAGCCGCTGCAGAACCGGTGCAAATCGGTGGATCGCGTTGTCCCCCAGCCACGATCTCGCGGAATGGGCACGGGTGCCCCGGGTGGTGAGGGTGACACGCAGTGTGCCCTGGCAACCCGCTTCGATGAAGCCGCCCGTCGGCTCACCGAGGATCGCGACATCGGCTCGCAGCCAGTCGGGGTTGTCGCGTTCGATCCGACCGAGCCCGTTGTGAACGGCCGCGATTTCTTCGCAGTCGTAGAACACCAGAGTCAGATCGTGCGCGAGGTTCTCGACCGTGGCCGCAAGATGGAGGAACACCGCGTCGCCGGACTTCATGTCGACCGTGCCGCATCCGTGCAGGAACTCACCCTCTCGCCGTGACGGCACGTTGTCTGCGATGGGAACCGTATCGAGGTGGCCGGCGAGCATCACCCGGCTGGGCAGCCCCCGAGCGGTGCGGGCGAGCACGGCGTTACCGTCACGGATGATCTCGAATCCGGTGGTCTGTTCGCGCAGCGCCGCCTCGACGGCCGCCGCGATCACCGACTCGTCCCGGGAAACGCTCGGAATGTCCACGAGAGCAGCGGTGAGGTCGATCGGGTCGGCGTGCAGGTCGAGTGTGCTCACGCATACACCCTAACCAGGCGTCGACACTGCTCGTCCACCGAAACCACCGCACGCAATACAGCCCGCGTCCGGACGGAAGACCCGTCCACCGAAAAGGTCGGTGCTGCATGCTTCCGCAGCCAACTGGGACGCGCACAGTTTTCAGCCCGGTACCACCGCGCAGGAATCTCCGAGTAATGAGGCAGTAACCTTTGGTGTCGTGAGCACACAGGGAGCATCCGCAGTAGGCATCGCCAACGTGACCGTCGGCGGCACGGTCCTCGACACCTGGTTCCCGGCGCCCGAACTGGGGTCGTTCGACGAGGCCGGCACCGTACGCGTCGAGGGCGCCGACATCCCCTCCGATCTGGCCCTTCTCGCCGGACCGGACGAGGCCCGTGAGGTCGAGCAGATCGTGGTCCGCACCACCATCACCGATCTCTCCGCACCGCCGGCCGACGCCCACGACGTCTACCTGCGCTTGCACCTTCTCTCCCACCGCCTCGTCGCTCCGCACGGCGTCAATCTCGACGGCATCTTCGGATTCCTGGCCAACGTGGTGTGGACCAACTTCGGGCCGTGCGCCGTCGAAGGCTTCGAGACCGTGCGATCCCGCCTGCGGATTCGCGGCGCCGTCACCGTCTTCGGTGTGGACAAGTTCCCCCGCATGGTCGACTACGTGGTGCCCTCCGGCGTCCGGATCGCCGACGCCGATCGTGTCCGTCTCGGCGCTCACCTGGCCAGCGGCACCACGGTCATGCACGAGGGCTTCGTCAACTTCAACGCCGGCACGCTCGGCAACTCCATGGTGGAGGGCCGCATCTCGGGTGGCGTCGTAGTCGACGACGGTTCCGACGTGGGCGGCGGCGCATCGATCATGGGCACCCTCTCCGGGGGTGGCAAGGAGGTCATCTCGGTGGGCAAGCGCTGCCTCCTCGGTGCCAACTCCGGCCTCGGCATCTCCCTGGGCGACGACTGCGTACTCGAGGCGGGCCTGTACGTCACCGCCGGCACCAAGGTCGCCGGCCCGGACGGCACGGTGATCAAGGCCAAGGAGCTGAGCGGCAAGTCGAACCTGCTGTTCCGCCGGAACTCGGTGTCCGGTGCCGTCGAGGTGGTGCCGTGGAAGGGCACCGGCGTGGAGTTGAACGCAGCATTACACGCAAACGACTGACAGTAGTGGGCGCACGCACGACCGGCACCACCACCGATTCGACCGGCAACCTCGGGAAGGGCCTGAAGGTCCGTCATCTCACGATGATGGGTCTCGGCTCCGCCATCGGTGCCGGCCTGTTCCTCGGCACCGGTGTCGGCATCGCGACGGCCGGCCCCGCCGTTCTCGTCTCCTATTTCCTCGCCGGGCTGATCGTCGTCTTCGTGATGCGGATGCTCGGCGAGATGGGAGCCGCGATACCCGCCAGCGGATCCTTCTCCCATTACGCGCGGATCGGCATCGGACCGTGGGCCGGGTTCGTGATGGGCTGGCTGTACTGGTTCATGCTCATCATGGTGCTCGGGGCGGAGATCACCGGCGCCTCGGGCATCGTGAGCCAGTGGTTGCCGGACATGCCGCAGTGGGTGGTCGCCCTCGTCTTCGTGATCTTCTTCGCCGTGGTCAACCTCGCCAAGGTCGGTAACTTCGGTGAGTTCGAATTCTGGTTTGCCGCCATCAAGGTCACCGTGATCATCGCTTTCCTGGTGGTCGGGGTACTGCTGGTGTTCGGCCTGCTGCCCGACACCCAACCGGTGGGGGCCACCAACCTGTTCGGCCGAGGCGGGTTCATGCCCGAGGGATTCGCCGGTGTCGCCGCCGGACTCCTGGTGGTGGCGTTCGCCTTCGGCGGCATCGAGATCGTGACCATCGCGGCAGCGGAGTCGGAGAATCCGGAACGGTCGATCGCCACCGCCGTGCGCAGCATCGTCTGGCGGATCAGTGTCTTCTATCTGGGATCGATCTCGATCATGGTCCTGGTCCTGCCTTGGGACTCGTCCGAGCTGAAGAGCGGTCCGTTCGTGTCTGTGTTGAACCAGGCGCACATCCCGTACGTGGCCGGGTTCATGGAACTCGTCGTCGTGGTCGCGTTGCTGTCGGCTTTCAACGCCAACATCTACGGCACCTCACGGATGGCGTTCTCCCTCGCCCGCAGGGGCGACGGCCCCGCTGTCATGGCGAGGCTCTCCGGCTCCGGGGTGCCGGTGGGCGCCGTGCTGCTGTCGGTGTTCTTCGGTTTCGTGAGCGTGCTGCTCAACTGGTGGTTACCGGACGACCTGCTCGGACTGCTGCTGAACGCGGTCGGGTCGGCCCTGCTGGTGATCTGGATCTTCATCGTCGTCTCGCACCTGCGGCTGCGGCCGCGGCTCGAACGCGAGGGCAAGCTGACGGTCCGTATGTGGTTGTTCCCGTGGCTCAGCTACGGCACGCTGTCCATGCTCGGCGGCTTCGTGCTGCTCATGCTCCTCGACACGGACGCCCGGATTCAGTTGATCTCCACCTGCGTGCTGTTCCTCGGGATCACGGCGCTCGCATTCCTCAACACCCGCATACGGAACCACCGCGGCACCGCCGCTGGTTCCGCCCGCAAGCAGCCAGGGCGGTGACGAACACGTTCGCGATGTCCCGGGGATCCTCGCCGAGGCGGGGTTCAGCGCTCAGGTCGAGCGACCTCGAGGCGACGAGCCACCAGCGCCGCCTGAATCCGGCGCAGCCCGGAAGGCCTGGTGGGATCACAGCCCGTCAGTTGCGCCACCCTCTTCAACCGGTAGTCCACCGTATTGGTGTGCAGATGCATCTTCTTGGCGGTGCGCTGACGATTGAGGTCATGCCCGATATGCACCTCGAGTGTCTCGATCAACTCCGGCGAGCCCTGCAGCGGATCGAGGAGACCGGCGAGATGACTTCGTCCGGGGCCCGGGCGGGTGAGCTGATACTCGAGAGCCAAGTCGTCCATCTCGTACAACCCGGGCTCCAAGCCCAGTTGATGCACCAGATCGAGGAGTTCGTGGACCTGTTCGGCGGCTGCGGCGATCTCGGCCGCACGTACCCGGGTGGCCGTGGCAGTCAGCGGAACCTCCGCTACAGCCCCCATCCGATCGAGGAGCGACATCGTCCACGTCCGTTCCCGGGGGCCGGGTAACAGGACGGTCCCACCCTCGGGACTGAGCGAGCACAGCGCTGCGTCGTCGGTGACCGCGGCCAGTTCCGCCTGTAGTCGGCGCAGCTTCTGACGTGCCACGACTGCCTTGCGGCGGTGGGTCACCGTCTCTGCGGGATGCGGCGGAATCGCCAGCGCCAGAACAACATATTCGCCGGCCGGTTCCACACCGGCATGCCTGGCGGCCGCGGTGGCTCCACGGCCGCTGAGCAGTGCATTGACCAAGTTGACCGCAGCGCAGTCCCGCTCGCTGTGGAGTACCTCGAGTTCGTCCACATAACTGGTCGTGGCGGCCACGGTGACGCTTTCGAGAAGCGTGAACATCACCCGCTGGATGACGAGCAACTCGGGCATGTCCTCCTCGCGCGCATTGGATGACACGAGTTCACCGGCCTGCCGAATGCCTTCATGGAGGATACGGAGCACGAGTTTCAAAGGGAAACCCTCGCGCGCCCATCGCGCGGATGTTCCGCGCACGTCCGCGAGGTCCTCCTCGTTGGGAGTGATCCCGCGGTCGAGCATCTCGATCCCGAGACCGAGGCACAGGATCGTGAAATCCGTGACGTCGTTCTGGAGTTGCTTACCGGGCAGCGAACCGCACGGCGTCACGTTGTCGGCGAAGTGGCGCACGAGCTTCTGGGCTACCGACAATTTGTCACGCAGCGGAGCGGACGCGGGCCTGCCGTCCACGAGGATCTGCAAACCCTCTCCGAGAATGTGATCGGGCATCGAACTCATCACTCCAATGTGTGGATGACATCGAACTCTCGCACAATCGACATCACACAAACATAACGAGGGTTCGTCTATATCACCGTTGTATCACAATGAGTGAGTTTTCAGAACGGATAACAGGGAACTCCGTGCAGAATGCCGCACGGTTCGGAGTCAGTGCTCCTCGCCCACCCGCACCACGAGCTTGCCGAAGTTGCGGCCCTCGAGCAGTCCCATGAACGCCGTCGGAGCGTTCTCGAGGCCGTCGACCACATCCTCCCGGTAGCCGATGCGCCCCTCCCGGATCCAGCCCGACATCTCGCGCTGAAAGTCCGGATACATCTCGGCGACGAACTCGGTTTGAATGAAGCCACGGATCGTCAGGCTCTTGACGAGAACCCGGTTGAAGAATCCTGGCAAGCGATCCGGGCCTTCGGGTCTCGCGGAATCGTTGTACTGCGCGATCAGGCCACACACCGGAACCCGAGCATAAAGGTTGAGCAGGGGAAACACCGCGGCGAAAACGGCGCCGCCCACGTTCTCGAAGTAGACGTCGATCCCCTCCGGGACGGCCGCGCGCAATTGCTCGGCGAAGTCCGGGGCCCGATGATCGATCGCGGCGTCGAAACCGAGTTCATCGAGAAGATAGGCGCATTTCTCGGGCCCACCCGCGATGCCCACCGCCCGCGCTCCCTTCAGCTTCGCGATCTGTCCCACCGCCGATCCGACGGGCCCGGCCGCCGCCGCGACGACGACCGTCTCGCCCTCCTTCGGCTGACCGATCTTCAGCAGTCCCGCATACGCCGTGAAGCCCGGCATGCCGAGGACGCCGAGCGCCATCGAGAGCGGTGCCGCCTCGGGGTCGAGCTTCCGGAGATGGCGACCGTCGACTACCGCGTGCGACTGCCAGCCCGCGTAGCCGAGGACGTAGTCGCCGGCGGCAAGATCCGGGTACCGGGACTCGACGACCTGACCCACGGTTCCGCCGACCATCACTTCGTCGATCTCCACCGGATCGGCATACGACTCGGCGGCGCTCATCCGTCCGCGCATGTACGGATCGAGCGAGAGGTAGATGACCCGCAACAGCACCTGGCCGTCGCCGACCCGGGGAAGATTGACGGCCTCGAGCCGGAAGTTGTCGGCCTTCGGCGCGCCTTCGGGCCGTGATGCGAGGACGATTCGAGTGCTCTGGACGATGTTCACCGCACCTGCCAATCGTTCGAGCCCTGGGAACGGGCCATGGGAGTACCGGATTTCCTACGCAACCCTACCGACGTCACAGCAGTTGTTTCTTCTGCACCTTCCCCATCGCGTTCCTCGGCAGCGAGTCGACCACCCTGATCTCCCTCGGCCGCTTGTGCACCGACAGTTGGCCGGCCACGTGCTCGATCAACGCGGACTCCGAGATGTCTTCTCCCACCACGAAGGCGACCAAGCGCTGTCCGAGGTCGGGGTCGGGGACACCGACCACCGCCGCCTCCCGCACTCCGGGACAGCCGAGGAGCGATGTCTCCACTTCGCCTGCGCCGATGCGGAATCCGCCGGACTTGATGAGATCGGTGGATTCGCGGCCGACGATGCGATGGAAACCCCCGGCGTCGATGACGGCGACGTCACCGGTCTTGAAGAAGCCGTCCTCGGTGAAGGACTCCGCAGTGGCCTCGGGCTTGTTCAGGTAACCGTCGAACAGCATGGGACCCCGCACCTGTAGGCCCCCGATCGACTCGCCGTCGTGCGGAACGTCGACACCTTGTTCGTCGCGGAGCCGGGTCTCCACCCCGCGCACCGGCAGTCCCACCCAGCCGGGACGGCGTTCCCCGTCGGCGCGGGTGCTGAGCGTCAGCATCGTCTCGCTCATCCCGTAGCGCTCGATGGGTTCGAGTCCGGTGAGCTCCCGCAACTTCTCGAACACCGGTACCGGGAGCGGCGCGCTGCCCGACACCAGCAGCCGGGCACCCGACAGTGCCCGCGCCGATTCCGCATCCTCGGCCACCCGGCCCCAGACGGTCGGGACGCCGAAATACATCGTTCCCTCGGCTGCCGCATAGGCCGTGGGCTTCGGCTCGACGGTGTGGATCAGCGGGCTGCCGAAGCGCAGCGGACCGAGGACACCGAGGATGAGACCGTGGACGTGGAACAGTGGAAGCCCGTGCACCAAAGTGTCGCCGGCAGTCCACTGCCAGGCCTCGGCGAGTGCGTCGAGACCGGCAGCAATGGCCCTCCGGCTGAGCAGCACCCCCTTCGGCGGCCCGGTGGTCCCGGAGGTATAGAGGATGAACGCGGTGGCTGATTCCGGCGGTTCGGGATAGCTGTGCCAGGACCGGGCGTGTACCCGGACCGGGACGACGGGAAGACCGCCGGTGTCGTCGGGCGTCTCTCCGAGCCAGGCCTGGGCACCGGAGTCGCGCAGGATGTGCCCCAGTTCGGTCGGTCCCGAGTCGGGCGGCACGGGCACCGCGGTGACTCCCGCGATGAGGCAGCCGACCACGGCCAGCACCGTGGTGACCGTGGGCGTGGCCAGGATCGCGACCCGGTCCGCACGCGAAATGCGTTCGGCCACCGACGTGGCGGCGCCCAGGACATCACTGCGCGACAGGGTGGTGTCCCCGATCGTCACGGCGTCGGGAATGTCGTCCCCGCGGGCGACGGCAAGGGGATTCAGAGATCGCAGAAGCACCCGCACAGCCTCTCACAAAGGACGCGCGGCGCCCACGAGGTATCCGGGCGGCGGACTGACCGTGGCCAGGGCGGCGCCGAGCAGTACACCGGTGAGCACGGCGAGTCCGTGGGCGTCGTCGACAGCGACCAGCGCGACGCCCGACACCAGCACCCCGATACTCATCGCAAGGTCCCGCCGCTCCGGCGACTGCATGACCACCAGACCGGCGACGGAGGCGGCGAGGGCCAGCGTGGCGCCCGAGGGCCCCGCACCGGACGAGGGGAAGACGAATGCGGTGAACAGCCCGAAGATGATCTGGCCCGCGGCGAACAGCAGGACGGCGCGGAGCCCTCCCCACACCAGGACGGCAAGCGGCGCGACCCAGGCGAGAACAGCCAGGCTCACCACGGTCCCGAGGAGTCCGCCGTCCTGAACCGTCGCGGAGGTGACGATCCGCCACCACTGGTGGTCCCGGATCCGGGCCGGGTCCCGTTCGAGTGCTTCCAGGGCGGCGGGAAACACGATCTGCAGCAACGACGGTACGGCGACCACCAGCCACAGCACCACCGCCACACGCGGGGCCCGGCCGAGCGGCCCCCGGGGACCCGGGGCCCGGCCGAGCGGCCCCCGGGGACCCGATGTGCCGGCCGCCGGGTAGGGACGGCAGAGCAGTGTGGTGAGGACGAGAACCACGGCGAAGAGGACCACGCTGGTCCAACCTTGGCCGGATGTGCTCATTCGCGGAACTCTACAACGGCGTGACCCTGCGGAGCCGTCGCGGCGACACGTCGCCACGGAGCCGTCCCGGCAACGCTCCCTCAGTCCTTGGTGACCACGGATCTCAGGAAGAATCGCAGGTTGGAGGGGCGCTCGGCCAGCCGGCGCATGAAATAGCCGTACCACTGATTCCCGTACGGCACGTAGACACGAACGTGTTTGCCCTCGCCGGCGAGCCTGCGTTGCTCGAGTTCCCTGATCCCGAACAGCATCTGGTGCTCGTAGTCCCGTGCCGAGCGGCCGGTCCCCCGGACCAGTGGCTCGACCGCGGCGATGACGGCTGGGTCGTGTGATGCCACCATGGGGTACCCCGAGCCGGTCATCAGTATCCCCAGACACCGCAGATACGACGCATCGACCGCCTCGCGGTCACGGAATGCCACGGATTCGGGTTCCTGATACGCGCCCTTGCAGAGCCGGATCCGGGAACCGGCATCGGCCAGCGTCCAGCAGTCCCCCTCGGTGCGTCGCAGATACGACTGCAACACCGCACCCAGCCAGGGAAAGTCGCCGCGGAGCTCGCGCACGATCGCGAGCGTCGAATCGGTGGTCGTATGGTCCTCGGCATCCACCGTGACCCAGACGCCGGCAGCCTCGGCCGCGACGCAGATGGTGCGTGCGTTTCGAGTGGCGACGGCATTCCCGTTCTCGGCGAGAGCCTGCCCGAGGGCCGACAGCTTCACGGACACCTCGAGCCGGTGCACTCCGCTTTCCACGTCCGACGCCTCGCTCAGCGCACCGAGATCCTCGATCAGGCCCCGATACTCCTGAACGGTGGTCTCGGCTCCCGCAGCGTCCCGAGTGCCCTCGCCGAGGTAGTCGATCGACACCGACCTGCCCGAGGCGAGAATGTCTCGAACGACCTCGAGCACCTGCGCCCGTGTCTCTCCGGCGACGAACCTGTCCACCAGTCTCCGGGTGACCGGTGCTCCCGTGACGGCCCGCTTCACGCGGGACGACCGGGCCGCCGCAAGTATCGCCGGACGCAGCGGATTCGCCACCACGGCCGGCGCTCTCATTCCACTCCCATATGCGGGTAGCGATAATCGGTCGCGGGGACGAACGTCTCCTTGATCGTGCGGGGCGACACCCACCGCAGCAGATTCAGCTTGGAACCGGCCTTGTCGTTGGTGCCCGACGCGCGGGCCCCGCCGAACGGCTGCTGCCCGACCACGGCGCCGGTCGGTTTGTCGTTGACATAAAAGTTTCCTGCGGCGAACCGCAGGCTCGAAGTTGCCTGTTCCACTGCCTGCCGGTCGTCGGCGATCACGGCGCCGGTCAATCCGTAGGTGCCTGCCGAATCCACGGCGGCCAGCACGTCGGCGAAGGCGTTCGGCGCGCCGTCGTCGTAGACGTGCACCGTGAGGATCGGACCGAAGTACTCGGTGGTCATCGCCTCGTCCCTCGGGTCGTCCGCGAGCAGCACGGTGGGACGCACGAAGTACCCGACGCTGTCGTCGTACTTACCTCCCACCGCGATCTCCACGCCCTCCGCGCCGCGGGCCCGCTCGATTGCGGCGACGCTCTTGTCGTACGCGCGGCGGTCGATGAGGGCGCCGCCGAAGTTCTCGAAATCCGTCACGTCACCGTAGGTGAGGGCGTCGACCTCGGCGGTGAACGTGTCACCCATCCGCTGCCACAGTGACTTCGGAATGTACGCCCGGGACGCGGCCGAACACTTCTGCCCCTGGTACTCGAACGCGCCTCGGATCAACGCGGTCCGGAGCACGTCTTCGTCGGCGGAGGTGTGCGCCACCACGAAGTCCTTGCCCCCGGTCTCCCCCACCAACCGTGGATAGCCGGAGTACGTGCCGATGCGTTCCCCCACCTGCCGCCACAGATGCTGGAAGGTTGTGGTCGAACCGGTGAAATGGATACCGGCCAGTCGCGGATCGCTCAGCGCGACATCGGACACCGCTCGGCCGCTCCCGGTGAGCAGGTTGATCACGCCGGGCGGCATTCCGGCGGCCTCGAGGAGTTTCAACGTCCAGTACGCCGCGACCGTCTGGGTGGGTGACGGTTTCCAGATCACCGTGTTGCCCATCAGGGCCGGGGCGGTGGGGAGATTGCCTGCGATGGCGGTGAAGTTGAACGGGGTGATCGCGTAGACGAAGCCCTCGAGGGGCCGGTATTCGAGACGATTCCACACCCCGGGCGAGGAGATGGGCTGGTCGGCGAGGATCTGACGCGCGAAGTGAACATTGAAGCGCCAGAAGTCGATCAGCTCACAGGGGGCATCGATCTCGGCTTGCTGCACAGACTTGGACTGTCCCAGCATGGTCGCCGCCGCCACCGTTTCGCGCCATGGACCCGACAACAGGTCGGCGGCGCGCAGGAGGACCGCAGCCCGATCGTCGAACGACAGGGCCCGCCACGCAGGGGCCGCCGCCGTCGCCGCCTCGATCGCCGCCGCCGCGTCCTCGTGGCCGGCCTCCCGCAAGGTGCCGAGAACCGCCGAATGACGGTGGGGCTGCACGATATCGATGGATTCGCCACCCCCACGCCGATGTGTTCCACCGATCACGTGTGGGATGTCGACGGGGTTGGTGGCGATGTCGGCAAGCGCCGATGTCACTCGGGCTCGCTCGAGACTGCCCGGCGCGTAGGTGTGGACCGGTTCGTTGGTGGGCACCGGTACCTGGGTGATGGCGTCCATAGCCTGCCTCCTGCCCTCAGATCGTGAGGAACTGTGACCGGGAGCCACCCGCCGGGAGACCCGCGCGAGAGGAACCCTGTGCCCAGGTTAGCGCCGCACGGGGGTGCTCATCCGGTTTTGCCGTCCCTGCACGTCGCGCGCATTCACCACGAGATGGTTTCGACCGTCCGTATTCGGGGATCACTGATACATGCGAGCAAGAACTCCCGTGGGGTCCCTGATCGTTTCTGCTGCGATCATCGCCTCGACCGTCACGGCTCTTCCCGTGACGGTCGTGGCCTCGGCGTCGGCCGATCCTCCATCGGTTCCCGGCGCGGTCGCGACCGCGGACGGTTCGGCTCTCGACCACATCACCACGGTCGACGACCGGCGGTTGACCGTGCACGTCTACTCCGCGGCGATGGACGACGTGATCCCACTCGAGGTCATCCGCCCTGCCGACTCGTCTGTTCCCCGGCCGACTCTCTACCTGCTCAACGGCGCCGGTGGAGGCGAGGATTCGGCGACCTGGCAGGCCCGGACCGACGTGGTGTCCTTCTTCGCGGACAAGAACGTCAACGTGGTGACCCCTGTCGGCGGGGCATTCAGCTATTACACGGACTGGAAGCAGCGCGACCCGGTCCTGGGCCTGCAGAAGTGGACCACCTTCCTCACCCGTGAGCTACCGCCCATCGTCGATGCCACACTCGGAACCACCGGCATGAACGCCATCGTGGGCTTGTCGATGTCGG
>NZ_JBAQEO010000904.1:0-40368 GCF_049286785.1 Rhodococcus sp. (in: high G+C Gram-positive bacteria)
CCCACCGATTCCAACCCCAGCACCTCGGCGAACAACCCCGCCAGCACCGCCTCCATCTCCGTCACCGGCGTCCGCCCCGCCGACACCCGAGCCCCGAAATCCGGCTCCGGCAACGCCCGGCGATCCACCTTGCCCGCGGGGTTCAGCGGCAACTCGTCGAGGATGATCAATGCGGAGGGCACCATGTACGGCGCAAGAGTGTTTCCGGTGAACCGCACAATGTCGTCCGGGTCGAGTTCGGCGCCCGGTACCGGCACGACGTACCCGACCAGACGGCTCACGCCGGTTCCGCCCTTGTGTGCGGACACCACCGACTGCGCCACACCCGGGTAGCGGGCGAGGACGGTTTCGATTTCACCCAGCTCGATCCGGAAACCACGGATCTTCACCTGGAAATCGCTGCGCCCCAGGTACTCCAGCTGCCCGACGGAATTCCAGCGGGCCAGATCACCGGTGCGGTACATGCGGGCACCGAAACCGTCGTAGGGATTGGCGACGAACCGTTCGGCCGTGGTACCCGCGCGCCCCTGATAGCCGCGGGCGAGACCGGATCCCGAAACGTACAGCTCACCGGTCACACCTACCGGGACCGGATGCAGACGCGAGTCGAGCACCATCTCTCCGGTGCCCATCGGCGGGCGGCCGATGGTGACGGACTCGCCGGGCCTCATCGGCGCCGTCACACTCGATACCACGGTCGCCTCGGTCGGGCCATAGGCATTGAACATCCGTCGCCGGCCGGTCACCCACTGCTCCACCAGTTCCGGTGGGCACACGTCGCCTCCGGTGACGACACATTCGAGCAGATCGAGGCCGCTCGGGTCGACCGAGGCCAGCGCGGCCGGGGTGATGAACGCGTGCGTCACCCGGGCTTCCCGGAGCACGTCCGCGAGTTCGGTTCCGCCGATGACGGCAGGCGGGGCGATGATCATCGTGGCGCCGCACCCGAACGCGAGCAGCAACTCGAGGATCGAGGCGTCGAAACTCGGCGACGAGAAGTGCAATGTGCGCGAAAGGGGGGTCACCTCGAACCGCGTCCGTTCGTCGGCCGCGAAGTTCGCGAGGCCGCGATGGGTTACCACCACACCCTTGGGTGTGCCGGTGGATCCGGACGTGTAGATGAGATACGCGGGATTGTCCAGTGCGAGCGGTGCGGTACGGTCCGCCTCGGTGACGGGGTCGCCGGAGTAGCGCGACACCTCGTCTTCGAATTCCGCGGCGTCGACCACGAGGTACGACGTGCAGGTCGGCAGCGCGGGTTCGAACTCGGCGACAGTCAGTGCGAGGGCCGCGCCCGAGTCGGTGATCATGTGGATGATCCGGTCGGCCGGGTAGTTCGGGTCGACCGGGACGAACGCGGCACCGGTCTTGGCCACCGCCCACAGCGACAGCACCGACTCGATCGACCGCGCCATGGCCAGGGCGATCACGGATTCGGGACCCACACCGCGCCCGATGAGCAGACGTGCCAGGCGGTTCGAGCGCTCGTCGAGTTCCCGGTAGGTCATCGACCGGTTCTCGTACGTCACCGCGGGGGTCTGCGGATCGACGGCCGCCGCCGCCGCGAGGAGCTCGGGCAGGGTGCGGGGCTCGGTGTCCGGGCCGTCCATCACCGGCGTCAGCGCGGCGCGCTCCGACGCGGTCATCAGGTGGATGTCACCGACGGCGGTGTCGGGTGCACTGGTCACGGTGTCGAAGATGCGTTGCAAGTATTCGGCGAATCCCGCGATCGTCGGCGGTTCGAACAGACTGGCCGCGTAGGTGAAGGACGCCGAGATGCCGGCCGGTTCGCCCGACACACCGAACTCCTCGGTCAGCGTGAGCTGCAGGTCGAAGTTGGAGATGTCCGTCGCCAGGTCGAGTCCGGTGACGGTCAGCCCCGGAAGCTCGAGACGCGGTCGTTCGTTGTTGCGGAACTCGAGCACCACCTGGAACAACGGCGAATGCGACGTCGCCCGTTCGGGCGAGATGGCATCCACCAACCGTTCGAACGGCAGATCCGCGTGCTGGAACGCGCTCAGATCGACGTCGCGGACCGTCGCGAGCAGTTCGGGGAACGTCTTGCTCGGCACCACCGGGGTTCGCAGTACCAGAGTGTTGACGAACATGCCGACCATGTCGTCGAGCGCCGCATCCCCGCGGCCGGCGATCGGCGTGCCGACCGCCACGTCGTCGGTGTCCCCGAGTCGGGCGAGCAGCACGGCCAAGGCCGCGTGGACGGCCATGAACACACTCGAATTATGTTCGCGGGCAGTCGCTATCAACCGGCCGTGCACTTGCGGGTCGATGCTGAACGAGTGTGTTCCACCCCGCATCGACTGCTGCACCGGGCGCGGATGATCGAGGGGCAGGGCCAGCAGTTCCGGCTGCCCGGCGAGCGTCTTCGTCCAGTAGTCGAGTTGGGCGGCGAGCAGACTGTCCGGATCGTCGGCACTGCCGAGTACCCGGTGCTGCCACAGCGCGAAGTCCGCATACTGCACGGGCAGCGGTTTCCAGTCCGGCGCCTGTCCGCCGGTGCGGGCCGCGTAGGCGGTCATCACGTCCCGCGCCAGTGGTGCCATCGAGAAACCGTCCGCGCTGATGTGGTGCACGACGATCGTCAGCACATGCTCTTCCGGGCCGGTCCGGAACAGGGCGGCCCGCACCGGGACGGCCCGGGTCACATCGAATCCCGCACGTGCGATTCTCGAGATGCGTTCGGGGAGTGACTCTTCGGTGGTGTCGATCGGAGTCAGGTCCGGCACCACATCTTCGGTGGGTAGCACCACCTGCAACGGCTCACCGTCGACCATCGGGAACCGGGTGCGCAGCGACTCGTGTCGCTCCATCACGTCGGCGACGGCCGCCTGGATCGCATCCTCGTCGAGTACCCCGCTCAGGCGCACCGCGAGAGCGATGTTGTACGCCGGGGAACTGACATCGAACTGGTTGATGAACCACATCCGCTTCTGGGCCAGCGACACCGGCAACCGGGCCGGCCTCTCCCCCGCGATGAGCGGCAGACGTTCGGCACCGTGGACGGTTTCGGCCTCGATCCGGGTGGCCAGTGCCGCCACTGTGGAGGCGTCGAAAATCTCGCGGACACCGATGCGGCTACCCAGTGCGGCGTTGACCCTCGCAACCAGCCGGGTGGCCACCAGAGAGTTGCCACCGAGATCGAAGAAGCTGTCGTACACGCCGACCCGCGGGGCGTCGAGGAGATCCGCGAAGATCGATGCGAGGATTTCCTCGACCGGATTGCGTGGTGTCACGAACTCGGCGGAGGGGCTGAGGAACTCCGGCTCGGGCAGGGCGCCTCGGTCCAATTTTCCGGTGGCGCCGAGAGGGAAGCGCTCGAGCACGATGATCCGGGTCGGCACCATGTAGGACGGCAGGGCCTCGGCCGCGGTGTCGCGCACGTCGGCCGTGTCGATGTCGATCCCGGACACCGCGATCACATATCCGACGAGGTTTTCTCCGGTGGCTTCGCTGCGGTGAACGGTCACGACAGCCTGCGCCACCGCCGGATGCGCGAGCAGCGCCGCTTCCACCTCTCCGAGTTCGATGCGCTGCCCTCGCAGCTTCACCTGGAAGTCGCGGCGGCCGATGTACTCGACGTTGCCGTCGGCCCGCCAGCGGACCACGTCACCGGTGCGGTACATCCGGGCCCCGGGTTCACCGAAGGGATTGGCGACGAACCGGTCGGAGGTGAGGTCGCTGCGCCCCACATAACCCCTGGCCAGCTGAACGCCCGCCAGATACAGCTCACCGTGTACCCCCACCGGGACGGGATGCAGCCGCGAGTCCAGCACGTAGAGCTGGGTGTTCCACACCGGTGCACCGATCGGGACGGATGTCCGGTCGTTCTCGGAGCACGCCCAGTACGTGACGTCCACGGCCGCTTCGGTGGGACCGTAGAGGTTGTGCAGTTCCGCAGCGCCGAACTGCTCCCGGAAGGCGTCTGCGGACGCGGGCGGCAATGCCTCGCCGCTGCAGAACACCCGGCGCAGCGAACCACACAGAGCCGGTTCGGCGCCTGCGGTGAACACCGCCAGCATCGACGGCACGAAATGCATGGTGGTGACCTGATGATCGGCGATCACATGCGACAGGTACGTGGGGTCGCGGTGTCCGTCCGGGACCGCGATCATCAGCCGGGCACCGACCTCGAGGGGCCAGAATAGCTCCCAGACCGACACGTCGAACGTGACAGGCGTCTTCTGCAGTACCACGTCCGACGGGTCCAGCGGGTAGGTGTCCTGCATCCAGAGAAGGCGGTTCGCGATCGCCCGGTGCGAGACGGCGACGCCCTTGGGCCTGCCGGTCGAACCCGACGTGTAGATCACATAGGCGGTCGAATCGGGGTGAATCGATCCTCCGCGTTCGGCGCTGACGATCGGACTGCTGGACCGTCCGGACAGGTTGAGGGTGTCGATCTCGATCGCCCTGCTTCCTGCCTCGGCATCCACGCCCTCGCACCGGTCGCGCGAGGAGGTGAGGACACACACCGGGGACGCACTCCGGATCACGTACGCGATGCGCGACGCGGGATGGTCCGGATCGAGGGGAACATAGGCGGCGCCGGTCTTCTCGACTGCGTAGATCGCGATCATCATCTCGAGCGAGCGGCGCAGGGCGACCGCCACACGCGATTCGGGCCCGACGCCACGCGCGAGCAGTTCACGGGCGAGCCGGTTGGCCCGGGCGTCGAATTCCGCGTACAGCAGTTCGTCGTCGCCGAACACGAGCGCCACGGCATCCGGTGTGCGGGCCACCTGATCCTCGAACAGCGAGACCAGCGTGGCCGACGGCGGTACGGCGGCGGCCGTGTCGTTCCATTCCACGAGTACCCGGCGGCTCTCGTCCGGGCCCATCAGGTCGATGTCCCCGACCTTGGCGTCCGAGCGGGCAGTGATCGTCTCGAGCAGGGTGACGAACCGTTCCGCCAGCGCCGTCATCGTGGGGGGATCGAAAAGTTCTGCGGCATAAGAGAACTGGGCATCGATCGGTCCCGGACGCCCGGATTCCTCGGTGTGCTCGGTGAGGATGACCTGGAGATCGAACTTGGCGGCGCCGGTGTCGAGACCCTCGACCTCCACCTCGAGCCCGGGCAGTTCGAGCCGCGTGTCAGCGAATCCCTGCAGCACCAGCATGACCTGGAACAGCGGCGAGTGCGCCTCGGAACGGCTGGGTTTCAACTCGTCGACCAACCGCTCGTACGGCAGATCGGTGTTGCTGAACGCCGCGAGGTCCACCGACCGGGTGTGCGAGAGAATCTCGGGGAACGTACGATCCGGGTCGACGGCGGTGCGCAACACCACCGTGTTGACGAACATCCCGACCACGTCGTCCAGCTGGCGTTCACCACGTCCGGAGACCGGAGAACCGATCGACACGTCGGGCGACCCGGTCGAATGGGACAGCAGGACCGCGAGAGCCGCGTGGACCACCATGAAGAGGCTGGCGTCGTGTGAGCTCGCGAGATCGAGCAGCGCGGAATGCAGATGCGCGGGAATCGTGAAGTCCGTGGTCGCACCGACCATCGACTGCCGCGCGGGGCGAGGCCGGTCGGTCGGCAACTCCAGGACCTCCGGGGCACCCTCGAGGGTGCGTGCCCAGAACGAGAGCTGCCGCGAGAGCAGGCTGGTCGGGTCGTCGGGGGATGCGAGCAGCTCGCGCTGCCACACGGAGAAATCCGCGTATTGCACCTCGAGCGGCGCCCACTGCGGGGACTCGCCGGCAGCGCGGGCGTGATACGCCACCATCACGTCCCGGGTCAGCGGTGTCATCGACAAACCGTCGGCGGCGATGTGATGGACGACGAACACCAGGACGTGATGATCGGCGGCTAGCCGGTACAGCTGCGCCCGCAGCGGCGGTTCCGCGGTCACGTCGAACCCGGTGGTTGCGTCGCCGCGGAGACGGGACTCGAGTTCGTCTTCGACGACATCCACGGCGTCGAGGCGGGGAGCCACCTCCGCCACCGGGCGCACCAGCTGGATGGGTCCGTTGGGTGTGTTCGGGAAGACGGTGCGCAGCGACTCGTGGCGGGTGAGGACATCGGCCACCGCCATCCGCAGCGCCGCGACGTCGAGGGTGCCGCGCAACCGGATTCCCACCGGGATGTTGTATGCCGGCGAGGCGGTGTCGAGCTGATTGATGAACCACATGCGCTGCTGGGCCAGCGACACCGGTAGGGGACCGGAACCCTGCCGGGGCCGCAGTTCCGGTCGGGCGGACACCCGTGGGCCGGCGGCGTCCACCCGTGCACTGAGCATCGCCACGGTGGGCGCCTCGAACAGGTCCAGCACCCCGATCTCGGTGCCGAGGGCGGCGTTGACGCGGGACACCACCCTCGTCGCGACGAGAGAATCTCCGCCGAGGTCGAAGAAACTGTCGTCGGCTCCGACGCGTTCGACACCGAGCAGGTCCCCGAACACCTTCGCGACCTGGATTTCGGTCGGTGTGACGGGAGCCCGGTAGACGGTGGTCGTGGTATCGAACCGGGGTTCGGGCAATGCCTTCCGATCGAGCTTGCCCGCCGGTGTGAGCGGAACCTCGAGCAGCACCATCACCCGGGCGGGCACCATGTGCGCGGGCAGCACGGCGGCCGCACGTTCGAGGACGTCCCCGACCACCAGATCCGCTCCCTCCGCCGGCAACACATAGGTCACCAGCACCGTCTCCCCCGTGGGAGCGGTACGGCCGACGGTGGTGGCGAACGCGACGCTCGGATGCGAGCGCATCACCGCATCGATCTCACCGAGTTCGATGCGGAATCCGCGGATCTTCACCTGGAAGTCGGTGCGGCCGAGGTATTCGAGTTCCCCGGCACGGTTCCAGCGCGCAAGGTCACCGGTCCGATACATCCGTTCGCCCGGGGCGCCGTGCGGATCGGCGACGAAGCGCTCGGCCGTCGGGACGGAGCGATTGTGGTACCCACGTGCCACACCGTCGCCGGTGATGTACAGCTCGCCCGGCACCCCCACCGGAACAGAACGGAGCCGGGAATCGAGCACCAGCAGGCCGCAACCGCGCGACGGCCGGCCGATCGTCACCGGCGCGCCGACCGCGAGAGGTCCGCTCACGCTCGCGACGACGGTGGCCTCGGTCGGGCCGTACGCGTTGAACATCACGCGGCCGGGTGCCCACTGCGCGACCAGGGCGGGCGGGCAACTCTCGCCACCGGTGACCACACAGCGCAACCGGTCGAGACTCGTGGGATCGACGGATGCCAATGCCGCCGGCGTCACGAAGGCATGGGTCACCTGTTCACGCTGCAACAGTTCCCGGAGTTCGCTACCGCCGTAGACCGTGGCGGGCGCGACCACCATGGTGGCTCCGGCGCCCACCGCGAGAAGCAGTTCCAGGATCGAGGCATCGAAACTCGGCGAGGAGAAATGCAGGGTCCGCGACTGCGGGCTCACGCCGAACCGTTCACGCTCGTCGGTCGCGAAATCGGCCAGACCGAGATGGGGCACCACCACACCCTTGGGCGTGCCGGTGGAACCGGAGGTGTAGATCAGGTAGGCGGGGTCCGCCATTCGCAGCGGACGGAGCCGGTCGTCGTCGGTGACCTCGGCGGCCGACTCCCTCTCCACCAGTTCGGTGAAACCGGGATCGTCCAGCACCAGCCACGGCGCCGACTCGGTCACGCGGGACCGATGCGCACTCGTCGTCAGCCCCAGAGCGGCACCGGAATCGGTGAGCATGTGCTCGATGCGGTCGGCGGGATAATTGGGGTCGACCGGTACGAACGCGGCACCCGACTTCGCGACCGCCCACGTGGCCAGCACGGACTCGGTGGATCGGGAGATCGCCAATGCGACCACCGATCCCGGTCCGATACCGCGCCGGATCAGTATCCGTGCGAGGCGGCTCGACCGCTCGTCGAGCTCGGGGTAGGAGACGGCGACACCGTCGAAGATCAACGCGGCCCCGTCACCTCCCGCGGCCACCGCATGGCGCAGCAGTTCGGGCAACGTCCTCGGTTCGACGGGGGGCTCGCCACGCACCGGGGCGAGCGCGGCAGACTCGGCCGCCTCGAGAATCTCCGCGTCCCCGACCGGCGCGGAGGGATCGGAGGTCACCGCCTGCAGGAGCCGTACGAAACGCCCCGCGAGGGTCTCTGCGGAGTCGCGGTCCCACACGTCCACCGCGAACGTCAACCGGCCCGCCAGTCCGCCCTCCCCCGATTCGGCGAGGGAAAATGCCAGGTCGAGACCGCGCGCCCGCTCTTCGCGGTCGATGGGGGCAACGATCGCCGCACCGGACGAATCGTGCGGGTGACCCTCGTCGGCGAACGCGAGCATCACCTGGAACAGGGGTGAATGCGAGGGATCCGGCTCGATTCCCAACGTCGCGACCAACTCGTCGAACGGCAGTGCGGCGTGCGCGAACGCCACCCGGTCCGCGTCGCGGACCCTCGCGAGTTGTTCGGCGAAGGACGATGCCACGTTCACCGGGGACCGGAGAACGGCATCGGTGAAGACGACATCGGTATCGGGGCCTCCCGACCCTGGCTCGGACCCGGCCGGTTCCCGAACGACGACGGGTGTTCCGATCACGACGTCGTCGGTGTCTCCGAGCCGTCCGAGCAGGATCGCCAGCGCGGCGTGCAGCGTCGTGAACATCCCGGTGCCGGCCTCTGCGGCCAGTTCGGTTGCGGCCAGCCGAACTCTGTCGTCGACGGCGAACTCCACCACGTCGCTGGTGCCGTCGCGTTCGCCGGGCCTCGGGCGATCGAGCGGCAAGGCCGACACCTCGGGCAGACCCGCGAGTTCACGTGTCCAGAATTCGCGATGCGACTGCCGTTCGAGGATGCGTGCCCCTTGCCGCGCGCTCTCGGTGTGGATGTCCGCGGTGCGGGTCTGCGGTTCCGCCGCCAGGAACTCCTCGATCAGTTCGACGAAACGCCGGTGGTGGGCGCGCAGTTCCTCCGGGCCGTACCGGTGGGGGTTGCCCCGGAAGTCGAGCAGCGTCTGCCCCTCACCACCCTGATAGATGTTGACCAGCAGGTCGTCGACCGGACCCGAGGTCACGATGTGATACTCGCCGACCACCGACCCCAGCGTCAGGGCGTGATGGAACAGCATGACGTTGACCATCGGACCGGTCAGACCGTCTTCGCTTCCGGCGAGGCCCGCGTCACGCCGGATGTCCTCGAGGCTGCATCGCTGATGACGCAGTGCGCCCATCAATTCGAGTTGGACACGCTGCACCAGGTCGGCGACAGTGTCGTCGGGTCGGACCGTCAGATGCAACGGTGCGACGTTCACCAGCATGCCGCCGGACCGCTGCAGCGGCGCCGTGGTGCGCGCCGACACCGGCAGGTTGACCAGCACATCCTCCCGACCGGTCATCCTGGACAGGTAGACCGCGAATCCGGCGAGCAGAACCGCCGCCGAGGTGGCGGCGACCCGCTGATCGGACTTGCCCAGCAACTCCACGGCGCTCGGGGACACGGTGCCGCTCTCGAGCCTGCTCTGCGCGGCAGCCGGGGCCGCATGCGACGACAGGGTGGACCCGTGTTCGATACCGACGATGTGCTCGGCCCAGTACGCGCGATCGTTCTCGAAGCGGCTCGACGACCGGTACTTGGTGTCCAGGTCGTAGAGTTCGCGCAGCGGAAGCGCACGATTCGGCTCGGGCTCGACCCCCTCGATCGCGGCCGTGTACAGCGCCGCGATTCTGTTCAGCATCGTCATTCCGCTGTAGCCGTCGAGCGCGACGTGGTGAATCCTGGTGTACCACAGGTAGTGTTCCTCGCCCACCTGGAGGATCGTCATCTCGACCAGACGATCACGGGTCAGCCGTAGCGGCGTGGAGTAGTCCCTGTCCATCCACGCCTGTGCCGCCGCCATCGGGTCGGGCTCGCCCCGGAAATCGCAGAAACCGACCGTCGGGTCGATCGTGTGATCGACCATCTGGTACGGCTCACCGTCCACGTCGAGCAGCCGGAGGAACGGTGACTGGAACTCGTGTGCCGCGGTCACCGCCGCCTCGCTCAGAAGGTCCAGGTCGATCTCGCCGCGCAGATCCACGTATTGGGCGATGAACTTCGGGACGGTGGGGCTCAGCTGCTGCGCGAACCACATGCTGCGCTGCACCGAGGAGAGCGGAAAAGCACCCTCCGGCACGTACCCGTCGTCGGAGCGATTACCTGTCGTCGGCGAATTCGAACTCGTCATCTTTTACCCCCAGCGGGTGGAGAACTGTGGATGCGCGGGTGCCGCGCGTGGTTCGGGCCCATCGCCGCCGGTCCGCCGCGCTGTACCGATGATGCGGTGCGCGGGACTCCGGCGTGTGTCGAATCAAGCAGTTCGTGTCTGAATCGCCGCCAATGCTCGACGGCAACGGAGGAGCGGGTCCCACAGGATGCGTATCCCGTCCCGCGGTCCGTTCCCGGCACTCAGCGGAAGCGTTCGGCCTCACGGGCCAGGCGCACGAGATCCGCACACAGCGACTGAACTTCATGGGCCGCCGCACCTTCGGCAACGGCTGTCGCCACGTCCTCTGCGGCACATCGAACCTGAAAAATGCGGTCGACCATTGCGGAGGCTTCTTCCGACGTCAGCACCAGCGCGTCGGCCGGAATGCTGGTGCCCTTGACCTGACTGCGCTGCTCGTAGGCGCGCTGGCGGCACGACTGGCGGCAATACCGCCGACGGCGTCCCATTCCCGACTCCGCGATCTCCCGGCCACACCAGAGGCACGGATCGGGTCTGCGGGAGGAGCCGGTCACGATCGACCACCTTACCGGGCGGAGCCCTGAAGACCGCCCGGTAAGATGGCGAGGTTGCATCTGCGCGGCGTACGGGAACCAATCGGGAGTCCGTGGCGTTGTAGATGAGTGTGAACGCTTGGTTCTTGTCCAGGCGTGCTCGCGCGGAGACGATCGAGGAGAGGACACAACCATGGCAGATCGCGTACTTCGAGGTAGTCGACTCGGAGCGGTGAGCTACGAGACCGACCGTGACCACGACCTCGCGCCCCGTCGGATGGCCAAGTACCGGTGCGACAACGGTGAGGTGTTCGACATTCCCTTCGCCGACGAGGCCGAGATCCCGGGTACCTGGCTCTGCCGCAACGGCCTGGAGGGAACCCTGATGGAGGGGACCGCACCCGAGGCCAAGAAGGTCAAGCCACCCCGCACTCACTGGGACATGCTGCTCGAGCGCCGCTCCAAGGAAGAGCTCGAGGAACTCCTCAAGGAGCGGCTCGACCTGCTGAAAGCGAAGCGTCGCGGGGCCTGAATTCCCGTGAATCGTCACGGAGCCTGATTCGGGCAGAAACTCACGAACGCCGTCCCGGCTGTGCCGGGGCGGCGTTTGCCGCGCGTGGAGCGTCCGATGCGGGACCGCACCGGTCTCGGGCGAGCGGTGAGTTCGAGACGAGGTCACCGTGGCGACAGAATCCATACACATACTCCGATCTGCTGAACGCACACGCGTTTCATTCCGGGCACACCAGTGAGAGAGTCACGCCCCGAACACGCAGTCGAAGAAACCACGTATGACCGACCCCTCGGAGCTCGCGCCCCAATGAGAGGTAGGTCACATGACTGCCCTCAATCTACTATTCGGTACGGCGGAGTCAAGGGTTTGGTCTGTTCTCCTGATCCGGCCGGATCGCCAGGTCAGGACCGCCGGCATGCGGAGACCTCGGCCCTCGATACCGCCTTCACGCACTCAGGTCGTCATCGGTTCGATCCGTCACATACTGCCATTGACAGGGGTATTGCCCGCCGCGATCGAATCCAAACGTCCGGTAGCTTTATCGGCTGAATATCCGATCAGCGAACCGATTGTGTCCGGTTCTCGCTGTCGTCCGGATCGGTGTCTCCTGTGCCGGTCGGGCCGAGCCGGGAGGCACCGCTCGGTGTCACCAGATTCGGGGCGATCGCGGCGAGCGATGCCGGGGTCGACATCGTCCAGTGCGTGGCGTCCACAGGGTATTCGTCGATCGATCCGTCGACGAAGGGACCCCACGACGTCATCGGATCGGCGTGGGCCCCCTCGTCGAGTGCTGCCGTGAAGAACAGCAGGTCGCCGACGAACGTGCGCGGCTGGTGCGCGTCGATCAGTTCGGGTGCCCGGATCGCCTGCGAATAGATTCGTTCGAGCTGCGCCGCCCCGAGCCCGGCCAGCGGTCCACCGATGTGCGTGAGCACCTCCGCGGCTCGCGAGGCATCGAACTCACCCGCTGTCATCAACTGGTCGATGCCGGCCGACGCCGGCAATTCCAGCCCGAAGCCACCCAGTAGTTCCGCGGGCGTCGGCGCACTCTGCCCACTCTGCCCACCGCGGCGCCGGTCTCCCGCGTAGCTGTCGAGGAGGGCCAGCTGCCGCACCTCCTCGCCCGCGTCCTGCAGCTGCACCGCCATCTCCTGGGCGATCACACCACCGAGCGACCAGCCCAGAAGGTGATAGGGACCGTGCGGTTGGATCGAACGGATCTCCCGTACGTACCTGGCCGCGAAATCGGCGATCGTCTCGGGCCGAGGACCGTCCTCGGTCAGGGTCGGTGACTGCAGGCCGTAGATCGGGCGGTCTTCGGCCAGCTCCCGGCTCAGACCCGCATAACTCCAGGACAGCCCGATGAACGGATGCACACAGAACAACGGTTCCGCGGTACCCCGCGCCCGGATCGGCAGGAGAACGTCGAGGGACCCCGTGGTGTCGAGAATGCCGTCGGCGGTCCACTTCTGGATGCGCTGCCCCAGCGATCGTGGCGTCGGGTCGCTGAACATCCATTGGATCGGGAAGTCGAATCCCAGCTCGGTTCCGACCGCCGAGGCGACGCGTGTCGCGATCAGCGAGTTGCCGCCGAGATCGAAGAAGTTGTCTTCGATTCCTACCCGTTCGAGCTCGAGTGCGTCCTCGAAGGCGCGAGTGAGGATTCGTTCCGGCGCGGTGCGCGGTGGCAGGTAGACCGCCGCGTCCGCCCGCACGACCGGCACGGGCAACGCTCCCCGGTCGAGTTTGCCGTTTGCGGACAGCGGCAGGGCGGCGAGTTCGACGAAGTGCGCCGGAATCAGATACGACGGCAGCCGGGCCGCCAGATACCCGAGCAGATCAGCGGTGGCGATCCTTCCGACGAGGTACGCCACCAGGGAGTCTTCGCCTCGTTCGTCCCGGTACAGAGTGACGACAGCGCGTTCGACATCCCGGTGGGTTTCCAGGGCCGTCTCGATCTCTCCGAGTTCGATGCGCTGGCCGCGCAACTTCACCTGGAAATCGGTGCGCCCGAGGTATTCGAGAGCCCCATCCGGGCGCCGCCGCACCAGATCCCCGGTCCGATACATCCGGGCACCTGCCGTGAACGGGTTCGCGACGAAACGATCCGCCGACAGATCCGCACGACCCAGATAACCACGCGCCAACTGATCACCGGCCAGGTACAACTCCCCCGCCACCCCTACCGGTACCGGATGCAGCCGCGCGTCGAGCACGTGCAACTGCGTGTTCCACACCGCACGTCCGATCGGCACGCTGTGAACATCCGCCTCACCGGTCTCCCAGTACGTGACATCCACCGCCGCCTCGGTCGGCCCGTACAGATTGTGCAACGCCGCGCCGCTGATCGCCCGGAACCTGCTCACCTGATCCGGCGTCAGCGCCTCACCCGAGCAGAACACCAGCCGCAACGAGTCACAGTCCTGCGCGGCGGACTCGGCGGTGAACACCGACAGCATCGACGGCACGAAATGCGTCGTCGTCACCGCACGGTCCTGAACGATCCGCGCCAGGTACCGCGGATCCCGGTGACCGTCCGGAGCAGCAATCACCAGCGTGGCACCGACCTGCAACGGCCAGAACAACTCCCACACCGACACATCGAACGTCACCGGAGTCTTCTGCAGCACCACGTCATCGACGGTCAACCCGTACTCATGCTGCATCCACAGCAAACGATTCGCGATCGCACCATGGCTGACGGCCACACCTTTCGGCCGTCCTGTCGAACCCGACGTGAAAATGACATACGCGGTATTGCCCGCAGACAGTCCAGAGACACGATCGGTGTCGGACACCGGTGTGGAGTCGGCCCCGGAGAGGTCGAGTGCGTCGACGTTCACCACCGGTGCAGAAGTGTCGATGTCGAGGTTCTCGGTGCTGGAGGTGAGCACACACACCGGCCGTGCCGTCGCGAGGACGTAGGCGGTGCGCTCGGCCGGATGATCGGGATCGACCGGCAGATAAGCACCGCCCGCCTTGACCACCGCATAGATCGACACCAGGAGATCGATCGAGCGGCGCATCGCCACCGCCACCACCGACTCCGGCCCGACACCCGCCGCGATCAAATACCGAGCGAGCCGGTTCGCCCGCGCATCGAACTCGGCATACGTCATCTCGGCGTCCTCGAAGACCACCGCGGTGGCGTTCGGGCAAGCGGCGACCCGCGCATCGAACAGCGATGCCAGCGTACCGGCGAGTACGTCGTGCGAGGTCGCGTTGGTGCCCGCGATCTGCCTTCTCTCCCCCGGCCCGAGAATGTCGATATCCCCGACACAGGTATCGGGTGTCTCGGCCACCGTCTGCAGAACCCGCAGGAAACGCTCGACGAACACCTGCATCGAGGACTCGTCGAACAGGTCGGTCGCGTACGCGAGACGGGTAGCGACGCCTCCGGGACGCCCATCGGCATCGAACCGCTCCACCATCGTGAGGTGCAGATCGAACTTGGTGATGTCCATGTCTGTGTCGACGCCGCTCACTGACAGGGAGCCCAGTTCGAGACTCTCCCGGTCGAGGTTCTGGAATGTCAGCATCACCTGGAACAGAGGATGCCGACTCGTCGATCGTGACGGATTGAGGACCTCCACCAGACGCTCGAAAGGAACGTCCGCGTGCGCGAAGGCCGCGAGATCGGCGGCGCGGACGTCACCGAGCATGTCGGCGAAGGTCCGGGCACCGTCCACCTGGTGGCGCAGCACCAGAGTGTTGACGAACATGCCGATCAGATCGTCGAGTTCACGCTCACCGCGCCCCGCCACCGGAGTGCCGATCGCGATGTCCCCGGATCCGGACAGGTGGCTCAGCAACACCGCCAGAGCCGAGTGCACGACCATGAACAGCGAGGCATTCGCATCGCGTGCCGCACTCTGCAGAACCCGGTGCAGTTCCGCCGGAACTTCGAAGTCGACTGTCCCACCCCGGTACGAAGAAACGGCGGGGCGCGGCCTGTCGGTGGGAAGGTCCAGTTGGTCGGGCAGTCCCGCGAGACTCTGTTTCCAGAACGCGAGTTGCGCAGCGGCGACACTGTCCGGATCGGACTCGTCGCCGAGGAATTCGCGCTGCCACAACGCGTAATCCGCGTACTGGACCGGCAACGGCAACCACGTGGGTGCGTCGCCGACCGAACGCGCGGTGTACGCGGTCATCACATCACGGATCATCGGACCCATCGACCAGCCGTCACCGGAGATGTGATGCACCACAACCACCAGGACGTGCTCGGATGCCGACACTCGGATGATGCGCACCCGCACCGGCACCTCGGTCGTGACGTCGAATCCCGCCGTCACCGACGAGGCGATCAGTTCGGGGAGATCGTCCTCCACCACCGAGACGACGGACAGCTCACCGCCCACCCGATCGGTCGGCAGGACCACCTGATGCGGGCCGTCCGCGGAATCCGGGTACACCGTCCGCAGTGTCTCGTGGCGGCAGACGACATCGGTGACCGCGAGTTGCAGTGCCTCCACGTCGAGTTCGCCGGACAGGCGGACGACCACCGGGATGTTGTACACCGCCGAGTTCGGCTCGAACCTGTTGAGGAACCACATCCGCTGCTGAGCGGAAGACAGCGGAATCCTGGCGGGACGGTCGAACGGCGCCAGACGTGGACGGGAGGCGGCTGCCGCGACCGTCGAATCGAGCAGCGCCGCAAGGGCCGAGACCGTCGGTGCCTCGAACAGGGCCCGGATCTCCACGCGCCGCTCCAGGGCGTCGGCCACACGTGCAACCACCCGGGTGGCGATCAGCGAGTTTCCGCCCAGCTCGAAGAAGTTCGCATCGATGCCGACGCGTTCGATCCCCAGGACGTCCGCGAAGGCCGCGGCCACGACCTCCTCCGCCCGCGTTCGCGGCTCACGGTACTCGGTTGTGTGCGCATCGAAGTCGGGTGCCGGCAGCGCCTTGCGGTCGAGTTTGCCGTTGCTCGACAGCGGGAACTCGCCCAGAACGACGACCGCTGCGGGCACCATGTACTCCGGCACCCTCGCGCGCAGTTCCGCCTGGATGTCGGCTGTTTCGAGGTCGATGCCGTCCTCGGGAACCACGTACGCGGCCAGCGTGGGCCCGGCAGTTGCGTCGTCACGGGCGACCACCACCGCCTGCTGTACCCCTGCGCAGTCGAGCAGGGCCGACTCGATTTCGCCCAGTTCGATGCGGAATCCGCGGACCTTCACCTGGAAGTCCGAACGGCCCACGTACTCGAGCGCACTGAGAGCGCCGTGGATGCGCCGGCGCACCACGTCGCCCGTGCGGTACAGCCGGGTTCCGGCGACGCCGAAGGGATTGGCGACGAACCGCTCCGCCGTCAGATCCGCTCGCCCGACGTATCCGCGGGCGAGCTGGTCACCGGCCAGATACAGTTCGCCGGCAACACCGACCGGAACCGGGTTGAGGCGGTCGTCCAGCACGTACACCTGTGTGTTCCACTCGGGTTCGCCGATGGGCACGACGCCCTCGTCCGCATCCGTGTGCTGCCAGTGCGTCACCGACACCGCCGCCTCGGTGGGGCCGTAGAGGTTGTGCAGGGCAGCCGAGCCGAGCCGGCGGAAGCGGGCGGCGGTATCTGCCCCCAGCGCCTCGCCGATGCACAGCACCTGGCGCAGCGTCGGCTGCGGGAAGGCGTCCGGCATGGCCATGAAGGCATCGAGCAGCGAAGGAACGAAATGCGCTGTGGTAACCCGTTGTTCGCGCATCAGATCCGCAAGGTAGGCGGGATCGCGGTGACCGTCCGGCCGGGCGAGTACCAGCCTGGCACCCGACATCAGCGGCCAGAACAGTTCCCACACCGACAGGTCGAAGGTAATGGGAGTCTTCTGCACGAGCGCGTCATCAGTACCCAGTGCGTATCGGCTCTGCTTCCACCGCAACTGGTTGGCGATCGCGGCATGCGAGACCGCGACACCCTTCGGGCGACCGGTGGAACCGGACGTGAAGATGAGATACGCCGTGTTGTCCGGTCTCAGCGGGGACAGCCGGTCGGCGTCCGTGACAGGCGCCGGTGCAGGCGACTCGACGGCCATGCGGTCGATGTCGATCACCGGTACCGCGCCGGCGGTGAATCTCTCCGCACTTGTCGTGAGGATGCAGACCGGTCCGGCCACCCCCAGCACGTACGCGAGGCGATCGGCCGGTTGCGCCGGATCGATCGGCAGGTAGGCGCCACCGGCGCGCAGCACCGCGTACATGCCGACCATCAGCTCGAGCGAACGGTACATGGCGAGACCGACAACCGACTCGGGTCCGACCCCCTCGGCGATCAGTCGGTGGGCGAGCGTGTCGACCCGCGCGTCGAACTCGGCATAGGTCAGCTCGGCGCCTTCGAAGTACACGGCGGGTGCGTCCGGTGTCCGCACCACCTGGGCACTGAACAGGTCCGGCAGCGTCGCAGTCGGCAGTTCCGTCGCCGTGGAATTGCTTTCGGCGAGGATGCTGTGCCGTTCAGCCTCGTCGAGGAGGTCGATGGCACCGACTGCCGTCTGAGGATCGCGGACGACGACGTCGAGAATGCGGGTGAACCGTTCGGCGAAGGTACGCACCGTCGATTCGTCGAACAGATCCGTGGCGTACGTCAACTGCGCCTCGATGATGTCCGGATTCCCGTCCACGTCGTGGCGCTCCGACAAGGTCAGATGCAGATCGAAGTTCGAGACCGTGTTCGGGACATCGAGGCCGGACACGTGCAGCCCGGGCAGCTCGAGCGCCGTCCGGGCGAGGTTCTGGAAGGAGAACGCCACCTGGAACAGTGGATGGTGCGCGCGGGACCGGGCCGGGTTCAGCACCTCCACAAGACGTTCGAACGGAATGTCGGAGTGTGCGAAGGCGCCGAGGTCGGTCGCACGCGCAGCATTCAGGCTGTCCTCGAAGGAACTGCCGAGGTCCACCGTCGTGCGCAGCACCAGGGTGTTGACGAACATACCCACGAGCTCGTCGAGGGACTCCTCGCCGCGCCCGGCGATGGGTGCGCCGACCGCGATGTCGGACCCGTTCGAGAGGCGGGCCAGCAACACCACGAACGCGGTGTGCATCACCATGAAGAGGGACGCGTTCTGGCGGCGCGCGAGGCCCAGAAGTTCACGGTGCGTGTCGGCGTCGATGGTGAACTCGATGTGCGCACCCCGCTGAGAAGCCACCGCGGGATGCGGACGGTCCGTCGGGAGCGCCAGCCGATCGGGCACACCTGCCAGCGTGCGAGTCCAGTATGCGATCTGGTCGGCGCCCACCGAACCGGGGTCGCCTTCTTCGCCCAGGAGTTCACGCTGCCAGAGGCTGTAGTCGGCGTATTGGACCGGGAGCGGCGTCCACTGCGGCACGTGGCCCTCGGCGCGGGCGGTGTAGGCCAGCATCACGTCACGCGCGAGCGGCGCGAGCGACCAGCCGTCACCCGAAATGTGGTGGGCCACGAGGACGAGAACGTAGTCGTCGTCGGACACCCGATAGACGCGCGCTCGCAGCGGCACCTCCGCGGTGACGTCGAAGCCGGTGCCGACGAGCGCGGTGACCAGTGCGAGGACCTCGTCCTGGCTGGTCGTGACCGGTGTCAGATCCGGGATCGCACGTTCGGTGGGCACGATCACCTGGTGCGGTCCCACGCCGGAGTCGGGGTAGAGCGTGCGCAACGACTCGTGCCGGCCGATCACGTCGGCGATCGCGATCTGAAGGGCATGCAGATCGAGCCGTCCTGTCAACCGCATTGCGATGGGCAGGTTGTAGGCGGGCGATGCGGTGTCGAACTGATTGATGAACCACATGCGTTGCTGCGCAAGCGAAAGCGGGATGCGGTCTGGACGCGGTCGTGCAGTGAGGGGCGGTCGCGGAGTGCTCCGAACCGCCGACGACTCGGTGAGCCGCGCCGCCAGCGACGCCACGGTGGGCGAGTCGAACACCTCCCGCACACCGACATGGACATCGAGTGCGGCGTTCACCCGTGACACGACCTGGGTTGCGAGCAGAGAGTTGCCACCCAGTTCGAAGAAGCCGTCGTGGATCCCCACTTCCGGCAAAGCCAGAATGTCCGCGAAGATGCCGGCGACGATCATCTCGATCGGGTTTCGAGGCTCCTCGAACGGACGGCCGGCAGCCGTGAACACCGGTTCGGGCAACGCCGCACGGTCGAGTTTGCCTGCGGGGGTGAGTGGCAGCGTGTCCAGGATCGTGATCGCCGCGGGAACCATGTAGCCGGGAAGCGTCCGGCCCACGAAGTTCGAGACCTCGACTCGATCCACGTCCTGTCCGGTGAACGGCAGCACGTAGGCCACCAAAGACGTTTCACCGTTCGGATGCTCGTAGCCGATCGTCGTGGCGTACTCGATCTGCGGATGGCGGGTCAGTGCGGCATCGATCTCACCGAGTTCGATGCGGAAGCCGCGAATCTTCACCTGGTGGTCCGTGCGCCCGACGAAGTCGAGCACCTGGTTCTCCCGCCACCGCACGAGATCTCCGGTGCGGTACATGAGATCGCCGGGTCTGCCGTACGGGTCGGCCACGAACCGCTCGGATGTCAGCGACGGACGGCCCAAGTAGCCTCGGGCCAGGCTCGGTCCGCTGACGTACAGCTCGCCGGGCACACCCACGGGAACCGGACGCAAGCGGCTGTCGAGGACCAGTGCCCGCACACCACGGCTCGGTCCCCCGATGCTCACGGGTTCGCCCGCGAGCAACGGTTCGGTGATGGTCGACATGATCGTGGCCTCGCTGGGACCGTAGGCGTTGATCATGCGACGGCCGGGCGCCCACCGCGACACCAGTTCCGGCGGGCACACGTCACCGGCCACCACCACGACGGCGAGGTCATCGAGTCCGTGATGGTCCACGGACGCCAGCGCCGCGGGCGTCGAGAACGCGTGCGTCACCCGCTCGGAGACGAGCAGTTCGGCAAGTTCCGAGCCGCCGTACATCGTGGACGGCGCAATCACCATGGTCGCGCCGGCACTCAGCGCCATCAGCATCTCGAATACCGATGCGTCGAAACTCGGCGACGCGAAGTGCAGGGTGCGCGAGCGAGGAGTGACGTCCAGAAGCTCACGTTCGTCCGTCACCAGGTTCACGAGACCGCGATGCGTGACCGCGACACCCTTGGGTACTCCGGTGGAGCCGGAGGTGTAGATGACGTAGGCCACCTGGTCGGCCAGGATCGGCCGCATCCGGTCCCGGTTGGTCAGGGGCAGCCGGGATTCGAGGGCGCACCGCAACTCGATGTCCGGGTCGTCCAGCAGGAGCCAACGGATGGAGTCAGGGAGCAGCGCCACCTTCTCGGTGACGGTGACGCCGACGATCGCCTCGGAGTCCTGCACCATGTGCTGAATCCGGTCGGCGGGATAACCGGGATCGACGGGTACGAAGGCCGCACCGGTCTTGGCGATCGCCCACGTCGCCACGATCGATTCGAACGAACGCGACAGGGCCAGTGCGACTCGGGATTCCGGCCCGACTCCCCTGTCGACGAGGAGCCGTGCCAGCTGGTTCGACCGTTCGTCGAGGTCGCGGTACGACAGGGTCTCACCGTCGAACACGACCGCAGGTCCGTCGGGCGCCGCCGCCGTCGCGACGGCGAGAATCTCGGGCAGCAACTGCACCGGGCGTGGTTCCGCACCGCTGACGGGGGTGAGCGCCTCGTACTCGGCAGCGCTCAGAACGGGAAGGTCGCCGACCGGCTGCTCCGGATCGAAGGCCACGGCCTCGAAGATCCGCTGGAGTCGGACGGCGTATTCGACCGCGGTGTCCGCATCGAAAATGTCTGTTGCATAGACCAGTTCGCCATCGATTCCGGTCGCCTCGGTCGTATCGTCGAACCGTTCGGTGAGTGTGAAATGCAGATCGAACTTGGCAACCGTGGCGTCCACACCGAACGGTGCCACCGTGAGTCCGTCCAGCACGAGTCGATCGGTGGTGGCCGTCTGGACACCGAGCGCCACCTGGAACAGCGGATGATGCGACGTCGAACGAACCGGACTCAGAACTTCCACCAGCCGCTCGAACGGCACATCGGCGTGGGAGTAGGCCTCGAGATCCACGTCCCGGGTCTGCGCCAGCAGGGAGGTGAACGAGACGCCGGGATCCAGCTGTGTCCGCAACACCAGCGTGTTCACGAACATGCCGATGATGTCGTCGAGTTCGGCGCGCCCGCGCCCGGCGATGGCGGTACCGACGGTGATGTCGAGACTGTTACCGAGCCGTGCCAGCAGCACGCTGAGCGCAGCGTGCGCCACCATGAAGACGCTGGCGCCCTGCGCTCGTGCCAGGTCGGTGAGCGCGCGGTGTGTGGTCGCGGGCAGCGAGAAGCGCACCACCGCACCCCGGTGGGTCGGGACGGCTGGACGGTTGCGGTCGCTCGGGAGGAACAGCTGATCCGGGATACCGTTCAGCGCACCGGTCCAGTACTGCAACTGCGCGGCGGCGAGACTGTCCGGATCGCCCTCGTCACCGAGCACGGCGCGCTGCCACAACGCGAAGTCGGCGTACTGCACGGCGAGCGGCGCCCACGCCGGGGCCCGGCCGGCGGCCCGGCTCGCATACGCCGTCATCACGTCCCGGATGAGAGGCGTCATCGAGGCACCGTCGGCGGAGATGTGGTGGACGACGACCGCGAGAACATGCTCTCGGTCGCTGAGCGAGAACAACCTCACGCGCACCGGCACAGCCTGGGAGACATCGAAACCGGCGAGCAGGAACCGCTCGAGTTCGGCGCCGAGTTCGGCGTCACGCACCGGAACGGGTGCGAGGTCGGGCGCGCATTCCTCGGCACCGAGGATCACCTGGTGTGGGCCGCCACGGGAATCGGGGAACACGGTACGCAGTGATTCGTGCCGGCCGATCAGGTCGGTGACGGCTGCCGCCAGCGCCTCGCTGTCCAGCGGTCCGCTCAGCCGCACCGCCATCGGCATGTTGTAGGCCGGCGACGCGGGGTCGAACTGGTTGAGGAACCACATCCGTTGCTGGGCCGGCGACAGCGGGATTGTCTCCGGGCGAGTCTGCGGCACCAATGCCGGTCCGGCGGGTGCACCGTCCCCCGCCGAGGACACGCGGGGTGCCAGCAACTCTGCCAGCGCAACGACGGTCGGTGCTTCGAAAAGGTCGCGCACCGCGACACGGATATCGAGGGCGGCGCCCACCCGGGCGGTCACCCGTGTCGCGGAGAGCGAGTTACCGCCTGCATCGAAGAAATCCGTGTCGATCCCGACGTCCGCGCTGCCCAGCACCTCGGCGAACGCATCGGCGACCGACTGCTCGAGTGGATTGCGCGGCGCCCGATAGACGATCTCCTTTGCTGCCGCGGCAAAATCCGGTGCGGACAGAGCGTTGCGGTCGAATTTGCCGTTCGGGGTCAGCGGGATGGTGTCCAGGAACATCAGCGCGGACGGAACCATGTACCCCGGCAACGAGCGACGCAGGAATGCGAGCAGCGCAGCCGAATCACGGTCGGCGTCTTCTCCGACGAGTACGTGCGACGCCAGTCGTGTTCCCGATTCGGACTCGTAGCCCAGGGTGGCAGCGAACTCGACGTCGGGATGCGCGGTGAGAGCGGCATCGATCTCGCCGAGTTCGATACGAAGACCGCGAACCTTGACTTGATGGTCGGAGCGGCCCAGGTATTCGATGGCATGGCCTGGGAGAGTTCCGGCGGTCATGCTACCGGTGACAGCGGAGTCCACCGCACGCCAGCGCACCAGGTCACCCGTGCGGTACATCCGGGTACCGGCCGTTGAGAACGGGCTGGCCACGAAGCGGTCTGCCGTGAGCGCCGAGCGCTCATGGTAGCCCCGGGCCAGAGCCGGTCCCAGTAGATACAACTCACCCACGACACCGACCGGGACGGGCCGCAGCCTCGAATCGAGAACCACGGCGGCGACACCGGGCAGAGGCCCCCCGATGGTGATGTCCCGACCCGGGTCGAGCACCGAACTGAATGTGGCGCCCACCGTCACCTCGGTGGGACCGTACCCGTTGACGAGTTCGATCCGGTCAGCCCACCGCACCACTGTCTCCGGCGGGCAGGCGTCGCCGCCGACGACGACCGAAAGCAGATCGTCCAATCCCTCCGGGTCGACCGACGCCAGTACGGCATTCGTGATGGTCATGTGCGTGACACGTTCGGACCGCAATACCTCGTGTAGCTCGATCCCGCCATACACACCGGGCGGACAGACCACCAACGCGGCCCCGGAAGTGTGGGCGAGAAGCAACTCGAGGACGGACAAGTCGAACGTCGGGGATGCGAGGTGCGCGACCCGCGCCTCCGGAGTGGCCCCCACTGCGGTGGTATACGCGACGGCGAGATTCGCGAGTCCCCGGTGGGACACCACCACTCCCTTGGGTAGACCGGTCGAACCCGAGGTGTAAATGAGGTAGGCCGGATGATCGATGTGCAGAGTGGCGGTGCGGTCAGCGTCCCTGACCGGCTCCGTGCTCGCCTCGGACCATCCGCGGAGTACCTCGGGATCGTCGAGCTCGAGCCAGTCGGTCACCCCAGGCAGATGGTCGGCGAACTCGGCGCGGGTGACACCGATGACAACACCCGAATCCCGCAGCATGTGCGCGATGCGGTCGACCGGATGCGTGGGGTCGATCGGAACGTAGGCAGCACCGGTCTTGGCCACGGCCCATACCGACAGCACCGACTCGGCGCAGCGCGGCAGGGCGACCGCGACGTATGTTTCCGGGCCGACACCCTTGCCGATGAGCTGACGGGCCAGCTGTGTCGACCGTCGATCCAGATCACGGTAGGTGACGGATACATCCTCGAACACGAGGGCGGTTCCGTCCGGATACGGATCCGCGGTGGCGACGAGCAGTTCGGGCAGGGTGCCGGTGCCGAGAGCCGGTCCGCCCCACACCGGCGCGAGCGACCGCCGCTCTGCCGGATCCAGGATGTCGATATCGCCGACGACCGTGTCCGCGCCGGCAGCGACCGTGGACAGAATGCGCAGGAATCGGTCCGCGAACCGTGTGACCGTGCCGCGTTCGAACAGTTCCGACGCGTACGTGAAGGCGGCGGAGATGCCTCCTGGCCTTCCGTCGTCGTCGACGGTCTCTGCAAGGGTCAGATCCAGATCGAACTTCGCGACGTGGGGGTCGAATTCGATCGCCTCCACCACCAGACCCGGCAGTTCGAGGCTCACCGGTCGCAGGTTCTGGAACGCGATCATCACCTGGAACAACGGGTGCCGGTCGGATGACCGGGTGGGACGCAATACCTCGACGAGCCGGTCGAAGGGCACCTCGGTGTCCTGGAAGGCCGTGAGGTCGACGTCGCGGACCTGGTTGAGGAGCGCGTTGAAGGTGTCGCCGGGGCGGACCTGTGTTCGTAGCGCCAGCGTGTTCACGAACATCCCGACGAGCGGATCGAGCCCCTGCTCGCCGCGTCCGGCAACAGGGGTGCCGACCACGATGTCCGGACTGCCGCTGAGACGTTGGAGAAGCACGGCGAATGCCGCGTGAACCACCATGAACAGCGTGGTGCCGCTCTCCTGGGCTCGCTCGACCAACCGGCGATGGGTGTCGGCATCGATTCCGAAGCTCACGCGTTCGCCGCGGTGGGACACCACGGCGGCGCGAGGCCGGTCGGTGGGCAACTCGATTGCGTCCGGCGCACCGTCGAGGGCGGTACGCCACCGCTCGATCTGTTTGGCGGACAGGCTGTCCGGGTGGTCCTCGGAGCCGAGCAGCTCACGTTGCCAGAGACTGTAGTCGGCGTACTGGACGGGCAACGGATCCCAGGACGGTGCGAGCCCTTCCACACGCGCCGCGTACGCGGTCATCACGTCGACGGCAAGTGGCCCGAAGGACCATCCATCGGCCGCGATATGGTGTGCCACCAGCAGGAGGACATGCTCGGACCGGTTCTCCCGGAACAGGTGGATCCGGAACGGAATCTCCCGGGCCACATCGAAACCGGCGGCCGCATACTCGGCAATCCGGAGCATCAGCTGGTCCGGCGTGGTTCGGAGCGGGGCGAGATCGAAGTCCGCCGCCTCGACGGGCAGCACCACCTGGTGGGCACCGTCCACCGAACCCGGATACACGGTGCGCAGCGACTCGTGACGTTCGAGAACGTCACCGAGCGCCGCGCGCAGGGCCGGGACATCGATTCGGCCCGACATCCGCAGTGCGAGTGGGATGTTGTACGCCGAGGAAGACGGATCGAACTGATTGAGGAACCAGATCCGCTGCTGCGCGAGCGACAACGGAATCTGCGCGGGCCGATCCCGTCGCGTCAGCGCAGGTCGGTGCGGGGATGCGTCCGACCCCGCGCTGACCACGACGGACGCGAGTTGCCGCACGGTGGGGTTGTCGAACAGTGTGCGAACGGACACGCGGGTGCCCATCGCCGAACCCACCCGGGAAACTACCTGGGTGGCGGACAATGAACTGCCGCCGAGCTCGAAGAAGTTGTCGTCCAGACCGATTCGTGATTCACCCAGCACATCGGCGAACACCGCGGCGACTGCGAGCTCGTCCGGCGTCTCGGGTGCCGTGAATTCGGTACGGCTCGCGAACACGGGCTTGGGCAGCGCACGGCGGTCGAGCTTGCCCGCCGGCGTGAGCGGGATCGAGTCGAGCACCATGATCGAGGCGGGGACCATGTGTGCGGGCAGCATCCGGCCGACGAATGTGGTCAGCTCGTCGATGTCGATCGCGATGTCGACCGCAGCCGCCGGATGGACATAGGTGACCAGCGCCGTCCGGCCGTCGATATCGTGAGCGATGGTGGCCACGAAGCCGACGGCACGGTGTGCCCGGAAGGCAGAATCGATCTCGCCGAGCTCCACGCGGAAGCCGCGGATCTTGACCTGGAAGTCGCTGCGTCCCACGTATTCGATGACGTACGAGCCGTTCTCGGTCTCGATCCACCGGACGACGTCACCGGTGCGGTACATCCGCTGCCCGGGTGCACCGTGGGGGTTCGCGACGAAATTCTCGGCGGTGAGCGCGCGGCGGTGATGGTATCCGCGGGCGAGCGCCGGTCCCGACACGTACAGCTCCCCCGGAACGCCGACGGGCACGGGATGCAGACGCGCGTCGAGAACCAGGGCCTCGACACCGCGCACCGGACCGCCGACGGACATCCGCTCGCCGAGGAGTAGCGGACCGGCCTGCGTCACCATCATCGATGCCTCGGTCGGGCCGTAGCCGTTGAACAGTGACCGGCCCGGTACCCACCGCTCGGCGAGATCGGCGCCCCACGCCTCACCGCCGACGACGACGAACGCGAGTTCGTCGAGCCCCGCGGGGTCCACGGACGCCAATGCCGCCGGTGTGATGAAGGCGTGGGTGACTCTCTGCTCGGAGAGGACTTCGGCGAGCTCCGTACCGCCGTACACCGAGTTGGGAACGATCACCATCGTCGCGCCCGCACAGAAGGCCATCAGGAACTCGAACACCGAGGCGTCGAAACTGGGCGATGCGAAGTGCAGGGTCCGGGCATCGGCGGTGAGCGCGTAATCGTCGCTCAGTTCGGTCAGGAGGTTGGCGAGCCCGGTGTGGGTGACGGCTACGCCCTTGGGCAGTCCGGTAGATCCTGACGTGTAGATGAGGTACGCGAGCTGGTCCGCGTGCAGCGGGCCGAGACGATCGGCCGGTGTCACCGCAGCCGCGGATTGCGACGCCGCCAGAGCGGTGTGGGCGGGATCGTCCATGACCAGCCACCGCGTGGTGTCGGGCAGGTCGCCTCGGAACTCGACCGTCGTGAGGCCGACCGCGGCACCCGAATCGTCGATCATGTGGGCGATCCGCTCGGCCGGGTAGTTCGGATCCACCGGCACGAACGCAGCGCCGGTCTTGGCGACGGCCCACACGGCGAGCACGGATTCGATCGAACGGGCCAGCGCAACGGCCACGAAGGTTTCGGGGCCGGCGCCGGCCGCAACCAATTCGCGTGCCCAGCGGTTGGATCGCTGGTCGAGCTCCGCGTATGTGATCGAGCAGTCGCCGAAGACGAGAGCCGTCGCGGAGGGGTCTGCCGCTGAGGTGGCCAGTACCTCGCTCAGTACTCGAGGCGTTCGGTTCGGAGCCCCGCGAACCGGTGCCAGCCGAGCCCTCTCGCCATCGTCCAGGAGATTCAGGTCGCCGATCACTGCGGTGGGGTCGGCGGTCACCGTCTCGAGGATTCTCACCAGCTGCACCGCAAACCGGCGCACAGTGATCTCGTCGAACAAATCTGCGGCATAGGTGAACTCGGCGCGCATCCCGGACGGGATCCCCGAGGCGTCGATTTTCTCACCCAGTGTGAGCTGCAGGTCGAACTTCGCGATGCGGGCGTCGATGTCCTCGACCCCCACCCGCAGGCCGGGGAGCTCGATTTCGTCGAGCGCAGCCGGCTGCAGTGACAGCACGGTCTGGATGAGCGGGTGATGTGCGGATGTCCGCACCGGGTCCAGGACATCGACGAGACGCTCGAAGGGGACGTCGGTGTGCCCGAACGCACTGATATCGCTGTCGCGCACCCGCACGAGGAACTCCGCGAACGTCTTCGAACCATCGACAGGCGTGCGGAGCACGATGGTATTGACGAACATTCCGACCAGATCGTCGAGAGCTCGCTCTCCGCGTCCGGCGATCGGCGAACCGATGGCAATATCGTCCGACGAGGACATGCGTGCCAGCAGGACCGCGAAGGCGGCGTGAGCAACCATGAAAGTGGTGGCTCCGTGTTCACGCGCCAATCGCTCGATACCGCTGTGCATCTCGGGGCTGATGGTGAAGTCCACCGATCCCCCCGCGTAGGACTGCTCCGTCCGGCGTGGGCGATCGAAGGGGAGCTTCAGCTCGTCCGGGAGGCCTGCGAGGGTCAGTGTCCAGTACTCGAGTTGCTTCGTCGCGACGGACTCCGGGTCGCTTTCGCTGCCGAGAACCGCCCTCTGCCACAGGCTGTAGTCCGCGTACTGGACCGCGAGCGGGGTCCACTCCGGACTTCGACCCTCTACGCGGGCGGCGTACGCGATCATGACATCCCGGCCGAGAGGCCCGAAAGACCATCCGTCAGCGGCGATGTGGTGCATCGTGATCGCCAGGACATGCTCGGTAGGTGCAGAACGGAACAGCACGGCCCGCACCGGGGGTTCGCCTGTCACGTCGAACCCGCGCGACGCGAACGCGAACATCCGGGACTCGAGGTCACCTTCCAGCACGTCGACGACCTCGAGGGGCATCGAGCGATGCGCGGCGGACAGAACGACCTGCGCGGGTCCGTCCTCGGTGTCAGGGAAGACGGTGCGCAGCGACTCGTGACGTCCGACTACGTCGTCGAGTGCACGCGACAGCGCCGCGATGTCGAGTGCGCCGGACAGTCGCACGGCGAACGGCATGTTGTAGGCGGGCGAGGTCGGGTCGAACTGGTTGAGGAACCACATCCGCTGCTGCGCCGGGGACAGCGGTATGCGGGCGGGCCGCGGCGCCGCGGACAGGACCGGCCGCGCATCTCCCGCTGCCCTGGGCTGCGCGAGACGAAGAGCCAGCTCCGCGGCGGTGGGCGCAGTGAACACGTCGCGCACCGAGAGTCTGGTGCCGGAGAGCTCGCCGAGCCGCGCCGCCACGCGTGTGACGGACAGCGAGTTGCCGCCGAGGTCGAAGAAGTTGTCGTGCACACCGATCCGGCTTGCGCCGAGTACGTCCTCGAACACTGCCGTGACGGCTTGCTCGGCCTCGCTGCGGGGAGCGATGTATTCGGTTGCACTCCCGGGGAATTCGGGAGCGGGCAGCGCTTTGCGGTCCAGTTTGCCACTGGTGTTCAGCGGGAACTCGTCGAGCAGGGTGATCACGGACGGCACCATGTACGACGGTAGGGAACCCGACGCGTGCCGGCGAAGCTCCACGACGTCCAGCTCGTCGCCGGGGAGACCGACGACGTACGCGGCGAGATGATCGCCCGTGGTGGCGTCGGAGTGCACCAGCACGGCGGCGCTGGTGACGGCCGGATGCGAGCGCAGCACGATTTCGATTTCACCGAGTTCGATGCGCTGACCACGGAATTTCACCTGGAAGTCCGTGCGGCCGATGTAGACGAGCGCCCCGGACGGCGTCCATCGCACGAGATCGCCGGTGCGGTACATGCGCTCTCCCCCGCCTCCGAACGGGCTCGCGACGAACCGGTCGGAAGTGAGATCGGCGCGTCCGAGATATCCCCGGGCGAGCTGGGCTCCGCCGAGGTAGAGCTCGCCCGGAACACCGGCCGGGACTGGTCGAAGCCGGGAATCGAGCACGTAGGCCTGGGTGTTCCATTCCGGACCCCCGATGGGCACGGTCGTCGTGTCGGCTTTGCCGGTCTCCCAATACGTCACCGAAACAGCGGCCTCGGTGGGCCCGTACAGGTTGTGCAGTCCGGCCGCGGAGATCTCGTGGAAACGACTGACCGTCTCGGGTGGCAACGCCTCACCGATGGCGAACACGAGTCGCAACGAACGGCACGACCCCTTCGGGGTCGCTGCGATGAAGACGTCGAGCATCGACGGCACGAAGTCGGTGACCGTCACCGCATGCTCGTCGATGGCCTGAATCAGATAGACAGGGTCACGATGCCCGTCCGGGGTGGCCAGTACCAGGGTGGCACCGACCTGCAACGGCCAAAAGTAACCCCACACCGACACATCGAACGTGGTTGCCGTCTTCTGCAACCACACGTCCCGATCGGTAAGTGCATACTCCGATTGCATCCACAGCAACTGATTCACGATGCCCACGTGCGGCACCGCGACGCCCTTGGGCTTGCCGGTGGATCCGGAGGTGTAGATGACGTACGCAGGATTCGTGGGTCGCAACGGGCCGATACGCTCGGCATCGGTCACCGGCGCCGCAGAGAGGTCCGAAAGGTCGAGGGTGTCGACGGCCGACACCGCGACCCAGTCGGGCAGGTCCGGGAGGTCGGTCGACGTGGTCAGTACACACACCGGTTGTGCCGACGCGAGCACGTAGCTTGTTCGATCCGCCGGGTGATCGGGATCGACGGGCACGTACGCACCGCCCGCCTTGAGCACGGCATAGATTCCGACAACCAGATCCAGCGACCGGCGCATCGCCACGGCCACCCGGGCTTCCGGGGCCACACCCAGGGCGATCAGGTGACGGGCCAGCCGGTTCGCGCGCGCATCGAGGTCCGCGTACGTCAGCATCTCGCCCTCGAAGTCGACGGCGACCGCCCCGGGTGTCCGGGTCGCCTGCGCCTCGAACAACGTCACCAGCGTGGCGGCCGGTAGTTCGTGGTCGGTGTCGTTCCACTCGTGCACAACGCGCGCGTACTCACCCGGGACGAATCCGCTTATCTCGGCGACCGCGGCGGAGGGCTCCGATACCAGGGTGCGAAGAACCGAATCGAGCCGTGCCGCAATCAACTCCGCTTCCTCGGCGCCGAAGGCGTCCGGCAGGTAGGTCACTCCGAACCTGAGAGTGTCGTCGATCTGGGTCATCAGGCTGAGTGGATAGTGGGTGACACTGTGCACCTGCACCGTGTCCACCCGCATGCCGGCGATGTCGGTCTGCGCCTCCAGAGCAGCCTGATCCACCGGGTAGGACTCGAAGACGGTGAGGGTGTCGAACAGCGGCCCGAGACCCGCGTCGCTCTGGATCTCCGGCAGGCCCAGGTAGTGGTGGTCGAGCAGGTCGGCCTGCTGCCCCTGCAGCCGCGCCAGCAACTCGGCCACCGACTCGTCGAAGTCGATTCGCACCCGTACGGGCACGGTGTTGATGAACAGCCCGACCATCGACTCGATCCCGGGGATCTGCGGGGGTCGGCCCGAGACGGTGGCGCCGAACACGACGTCTTCGCGTCCGGTGAGCCTCGCGAGCACCAGAGCCCAGGCGGCCTGGATCACGGTGTTCGGAGTGACGCCGCGCTGTCGGGCGAATGCCAGCAGGTCGCCGGTTTCCTTCTCCGAGTATCGGATCGGAACTTCCACCGGGTCCGCCGTCACACCGTCGTCGGTGCGGGTGGGCGCAACGAGGGTCGGCTCTTCGAGACCCTCCAGCGCGTGCGCCCACACTGTCCGCGAACCGGAAATGTCGCGGCGGGCCAGCCAATCGAGGAACTCCCGATACGGTCGCACCGTCGGCAGCGCGGACGGATCACCCGCAGTCGCGTAGAGCACCAGCAGATCCTGGACGAGCAGCGGGATGGACCATCCGTCCAGCAGGATGTGGTGGTTGGTCATCGCCAGTTCGTACCGCTCGGGGGCCGTGCGCACGAGTAGCAGTCGAAGGAGCGGCGCCTCGGTCATGTCGAACGGCGCCGTCCGATTGTTCTCGACCAGCGTCTCGAGTTCTGCTGTCGCGGAATTACTCTCACAATCGGACAGGTCGACGACGGTCAACGGCACCTCGACCCGGCCGATGGGGATCTGCACCGTGGCGTCGCCATCTTGCACGAACACGGCCCCCAAGTTGGGGTACCGCTCCACCAGCGCAGTGGCGGCAGCCCGCATCCGTTCCGCCGATACTCTGCCGACCAGGGTCATCCGCAGCTGGGAATGGTAGACATCCACGCTGTGTTCGGCCGCCAGCAACGAGTGGAAATAGAAACCTGCCTGCAGCGGCGACAGCGCCCACACGTCCTGGAGCGTCGGATACGCACGTTCCCACGCCTCGATCTGATCCTGGGTGGCAACCACCGCGAGGTCGGAGGGGGTCAGTCCGCGACCGGACCCGTCGACGACGTGCTCGACCTGGGCGGTGAGCGCCTGCTTCCACAAATCGGTGAGTTCGCGAACCTCTTCCACGGTGAGCAATTCGGCGGCGAACAGCACCGAGGCGCCGAGCTGCGGGCCGGAGTCGGTGTCGGCCACACCGACATTGATCTCGACGGCCGCAGAGGCACCCATGTCCGGATCGGTTGCGCCGGAGAAGACGCGGGACGAGGTGAGGTCCGGCACCCAGCCGAGCTGACGCATCTCCGGGGAGATCTCGCCCATTCCTGTTCGTCCCAGGTAGTTGAAGACCACCTGCGGCGGGTCGAAGTGCTCCAGCGCGCCAGCCGTGTCCGGGTTGAGGTATCGCAGAAGCCCGTATCCGATGCCCCGATCCGGAATGGCGAGAAGCTGTTCCTTCACGGTTTTGATCGCGGCGCCCGCGCCGGCGCCGCCGGTGAGCGCACTTTCTGCGTCGACGTCACCCAGCGCGAGCCGAACGGGGAACACGCTGGTGAACCAGCCCGCGGTGCGCGACAGATCTGCCCCGGGTACCGCCGATTCCTCCCGGCCGTGGCCCTCCAGGGTGATGTACGCGGAGGTCTCGTGGACGCCACGAGCACTGCGCCATCGGGTGAGAGCCACCGCGAACGCGGCCAGGAGTGCATCACTGACGGAGCACCGGAATGCTTCCGGTACCCGCGTCATGAGCGTTTTCGTGATCTCGGTCGGCAGCTCGACCCGCATTTCCTGCATGGTCCCGATCTGGTCGATCGAGGGGTCGAGCGCTCGTACACCGAGCATCGGATCCGAACCGTCGACGACACTGCGCCAGTAGTCGAACTGTGCGAGGGTCGACGGCTCTCGGGCGGCTTCCGACAATCCGTGTGCCCACCGCCGCAGCGATGTACCGACGGCGGGAAGATTCGGTGCCAGGCCGGCGGTGACGGCACTTCCCGCCGCCACCAGGTCGGGGACGATGATTCGCCAGGACACGCCGTCGATCACCAGGTGGTGCGCAACGACAAGGAGCCGTCCGCTGCCGGTAGGACCGCGATCGAGCCAGACGAACTGCGTGAGCACGGGCGCCTCGACATCGAGGCGGTCGGCAGCCGCGGACACTTCGCGGTCGACGACCGCGTCGAAGACGTCGACGTCGAGGTCGGCACTCACGGGCACGACCGTCACCAGGCGGTCGGCATCGACAGCGCCGACCGGCAGTACCTCATGGCGTGCGTTCCGGCCGTCGACGACCAGCCGAGAACGCAGCGCGTCGTGCCGGTCGAGTACCGCCTGCACCGTCGCCACGATGGCCGGCCTGTCGACACCGGCCGGCACGGTGAGCAGCACCGACTGCGAATACCGCCCGATGCGTCCGGGCCGGTCGAGGAGTGACCGGACGACGGGTGTCAGTTCGACGTCACCGACGCCGCCACCCTCGAGTTCGGCAAGCACGTTCGTGTGTTCGGAGGCCACGGTCGCGACCTCTGCGAGGGCGGCTATCGTCTTGCGCTCGAACACGTCTCGTGGGGTGAAGACGATTCCGGCGGCTTTGGCCCGCGACACGAGCTGGATCGAGACGATGCTGTCTCCGCCCAGGGCGAAGAACGAGTCGTTCACTCCCGGGTCGTCGACCCCGAGGGCGTCCCGGAACAAGGTGGCGAGGGTTTCCTCCATCGGTGTCCGCGGCTCGACGTGCGCCACCGTGACGGTCCCGATGTTCGGCGCCGGCAACGCGGCACGATTCAACTTGCCGTTCGCGTTGAGCGGGAAGGCATCGAGTATGACGAAACCGGCCGGCACCATGTACTCGGGCAATCTGCGCTGGGCATGCTCGGCGAGCTCGACGGTGTCGACGGCCACACCGGCAGCGGGCACCAGGTACGCCACCAGTTGCTCGCTCGCCGCCCCCGCGTGCACCGTGACGACCGCCTGGGCTACCGACTCCGCGGCCTCGAGCACGGCCTCGATCTCACCGAGCTCGATGCGCTGTCCACGCAGTTTCACCTGGAAATCGTTGCGACCGAGGAACTCCAGTTCACCCTGCGCGTTCCAGCGCAGCCGGTCCCCCGTCCGGTACATCCGCTCGCCGGACGCGTCGAACGGGTTCGCCACGAAGCGCTCGGCGGTGAGGTCGGGGCGGCCCGCGTATCCTCGGGCCACCTGGATGCCGGCCAGGTACAGCTCACCCGCGACTCCGACCGGAGTGGGGTGGAGCCGTTCGTCCAGAACATAGGCCCTGGTGTTCGACACCGGGCGGCCGACGGTGACGGTATCGGATTGCTCCGCGTCGACCCATGAGATTGTCGAGGCGACCGTTACTTCCGCGGGACCGTAGACATTGAGGATTCTCGCGTCGGACAGGTCCGAGAAACGCCGCGCCACGCTGACCGGAAGTGCCTCGCCGCCCACGAACACGGTGCGCAGCGAGGAGAACCGGGCCGGTTCGATGACGTCGGAAAAGACGGCGAGCATCGAGGGTACGAAGTGGAGCGCCGTGACCTGTTCGGTGTCGATCAGCGTGGCGAGGTACTCGGGGTCCCTGTGCCCGTCGGGTGTCGCGACCACGATGCGAGCCCCGACAGCCAAGGGCCACAACAACTCCCACAACGAGGCGTCGAACGACTGGGGCGTCTTGAACGCCACCCGGTCGGTCTCGTCGAGCACGCCCAGAGACAACAGGTACCGGACGTGGCTTCCGAGGCTCGCGTGCGAGACGACCACTCCCTTGGGGCGGCCGGTCGACCCTGAGGTGAAGATGATGTAGGCCGGGTTCTCGGCTGCGAGGGGCCGTCGCCTGTCGCGGTCCGACACCGGCGAATCGTCGTAGGGATCGAGATCGAGACCGTCGATCGACAGCACCGGCGTGCCGGAGTCCGTCGCGAACTCGTCGTCCCCCGCGGTGAGAACGAGAACCGGCGCCGCCGTCTCGATGACGTGCGCCGCCCGTTCCGCGGGAAGGTCGACGTCGAGAGGCACATACGCCGCGCCGGACCGCAGTACCGCGTGGAAGGCAATGAGGAACTCGACCGAACGGCGCACGGCCACGGCGATCGTGGACTCGGGTGCCGCGCCCTCGTCGATGAGTTTGCGCGTCAATCGATTGACACGGGAATCGAATTCCCGGTATGTGAGCGATCTTCCCCGGTCGACGACGGCCACGGCGTCGGGTGTGCGCGCCGCCTGTTCGTCGAAACAGGCTTGCAGCGTCCGTCCGCTCACGTCGGCGTCCGTGGCGTTCCAATCGCGCAGAACATGCGCGGTTTCGGCGGAATCGAGCATCGGGAGGTCCCCCACGGCAGTGCCGGGGTCGGCCAGTGCCGCGGAGACGATCAGCGCGAATCGCGCTGCGAAGGACTCCACGGTGGCGCGGTCGAACAGATCGGTGGCATAGGTGAAGGCTCCGTCGAGACCGGACACGGTGCCTTGCTCGTCCCGGATCTCGGTGAGGGTCACGTTCAGGTCGAACTTGGCGATTTCCGGGTTCAGATCCACGGCGGAGACCGTCAACCCCGGAAGTTCCAGCACACCGGGTTCGAAGTTCTCGTACGACAGACCCACCTGGAACAGCGGATGATGCGCGGTGGATCGGACCGGGTCGAGCACCTCGACGAGACGTTCGAATGGCAGGTCGGCGTGCGTGAACGCGGTGAGGTCGAAGGCCCGTACCTGCGCAAGTAGGTCGGCGAACGACTGGTCACCGGCAATCTGGACGCGCAGGGTGAGGGTGTTGACGAACATGCCGATCAGTTCCTGCAGCCCGGGTTCCGACCGGCCGGCGACCGGTGTCCCGACGGTGACGTCGGCGGAGTTCGCGAGGCGGGCAAGTAACACCGACAGGGCGGCGTGCCACACCATGAACGGGGTGGCGGCAGACCGGGCCGCGAGATCCGCGACCGCTTTCACGGTGTCCGCCTCGACCACGAACCTGACCGTGGCACCCGACCCGGTCGACACAGCGGGGCGGCGCCGATCGGTCGGCAACTCGAGCAGATCCGGGATGCCGTCCAGCGCCACCGACCAGAAGGCGATCTGCTCGGCGGCAGGTGATCGATCGTCGGTCTCGTCACCGAGGAAGTCCTGCTGCCAGAGGCTGTAGTCCGCGTACTGCACCTCCAGAGGGGCCCAAGCCGGTGCCCGGTCTGCGGCGCGTTCGGTGTAAGCGAGCATGATGTCGCGCGCGAGGGGTGCCATCGACGATCCGTCCGCGGAGATGTGGTGCACGACCACGGCCAGGACGTGTTCGGTCTCGGACAGCCGCAGCAGCGCTGTCCGCAGGGGCACCACGGACGTGACGTCGAAACCTTCGGTGGCAAGCGTCAACAGCCGCGCCGGCACCTCCGACTCGGCGATGAGGTGCACTCCCTGAGCGACCGGCACGTCGGCGACGTCCACGATCACCTGATGTGGACCGTCCGCCGAATCCGGATACACGGTGCGCAGCGTCTCGTGACGGTGCAGGACGTCTGAGATCGCGGCCAGTAGCACGTCACTGTCGAGCGTGCCCGACAGTCGCAGTGCAAACGGCATGTTGTACGCCGCGGACGCGGTGTCGAACTGGTTGAGGAACCACATCCGACGCTGCGCCGGGGACAACGGGATTCGGACCGGTCGTGTGGCGGCAACCAACGGCGGGCGAGGAGCCGTCTTCGCCGAGCCCTCGATGCGCTGCGCGAGTGCCTCGACGCTGGGGGCATCGAACAGATCACGCAGGGCGAGCGGTGCGTCGAACTCGGCCCGCACGCGGGATATCACCCGGGTGGCGATCAGCGAATTGCCGCCGAGTTCGAAGAAGTTGTCGTGGATACCGATCCGCGCGGTTCCGAGGACCTCGGCGAACACGTCGGCGAGGGCCTTCTCCAGCGCTGTCCGTGGGGCGGTGTATTCGGTCGCCGTCACCGAGAACTCGGGCGCGGGCAGGGCCTTACGGTCGAGCTTGCCGCTGGTGTTCAGGGGGAACCCGTCGAGTACCACCCACGCTGCGGGGATCATGTATGGCGGCAACGAAGTGGCCGCGAGCTCACGGAGCAGGGCGGCGTCGAGGTCGTGTTCGGGCTCGGGTACCACGTACGCGACCAGGTGATCGCCGGTGCCCGGATCGGTGTGGACCAGCACGGCAGCACCGGTGACCGACGGATGTGCCCGCAGCACGGTTTCGATCTCGCCGAGCTCGATGCGCTGGCCGCGGAACTTCACCTGGAAGTCGGTGCGCCCGATGTATTCGAGTACGCCCGCGTCCTCGTCACCCGTGTGGCGCCACCGCACCAGGTCGCCGGTGCGGTACATCCGCAGACCGGTGGTGAACGGATTGGCCACGAACCGGTCGGAGGTGAGATCCACCCGGCCCAGATACCCGCGGGCGAGCTGCTCGCCCGCCAGATAGAGCTCACCGGCGACACCGGGCGGAACTGGGTGCAGACGCGAATCGAGAACGTAGACCTGGGTGTTCCACTCGGGCCTGCCGATCGGCACGGTGCCGGTGGTGGCATCCGCCGTGTCCCAGTAGGTGACCGAGACCGCGGCCTCGGTGGGCCCGTACAGGTTGTGCAGAGCTGCGGCCGACATCGTCCGGAACCGGGTCACGGTCTCGGGAGGAAGCGCCTCGCCGATCGCGAACACATGCCGCAGCGTGGTACAGGATGTGGCAGGCAGGGACGCAACGAAGGCGTCGAGCATCGACGGCACGAAATCGGTGACCGTGACACCGTGCTCGTCGATGACGCGGGCGAGGTATTCCGGATCGCGGTGACCGTCCGGGGTGGCCAGCACCATCGTCGCGCCCACCTGCAGCGGCCAGAAGTAGCCCCACAGTGACACGTCGAACGTGGTTGCGGTCTTCTGCAGAAACACGTCCCGGCCGGTGAGCGCGTACTTCGATTGCATCCACAGCAGTTGGTTGACGATCCCGCGGTGCGGAACCGACACACCCTTGGGCCGCCCGGTGGACCCCGAGGTGTAGATGACGTATGCGGGATTGTCCGGGCGAAGCGGGGCCGGACGATCGGCGTCGGTCACCGTGTCGTCGGCATAGGAATCCAGCGAGATCCGGTCGATCTCGACGAACGTCGCTCCCTCGGGAAGTGCGCTCCGGTCAGCCGAGGTCGTGAGAACGCAGACGGGCTCCGCGGAGTCGAGTACGTACCCGATCCGATCGACCGGATGATCCGGATCGATCGGAACGTAGGCGCCGCCCGCCTTGACGATCGCGTACATACCCACCAGCAGGTCCGGTGACCGTCGCATCGCCAACCCGACCCGGGACTCGGGTCCCACTCCCCTCTCGATCAGATGACGCGCCAGACGATTTGCGCGGCAATCAAGTTCGGCATAGGACAGCGTGCGATCCTCGAACACCACCGCGATCGCAGCCGGTGTGCGGGCCACCTGCGCGTCGAACAGTTCGGGGAGGCACACCCGGGGCATCGGGCGGCCGGTGTCGTTCCAGGTGTCGAGAAGGCGACGACCCTCCACCGCGTCGAGGATCGGAAGATCACCGACGACGATGGCGGCATCCTCCGCGATCGTGTCGAGCATGTGCACGAACCGCCGGGCCATCGACTCGACTGTCGTCTCGTCGAAGAGGTCGGTGGCGTATTCGAAACTCGCCGCCAGGCCGCCGGGCGTCCCGGCGGCGGTACGTTGTTCGGTGACCGTCAGCTGCAGGTCGAACTTCGCGACGTGAACGTCGATCTCCGCCGCCTCGACATCCAGACCGGGCAGCTCCACCGAGGCGGGCGCGGTGTTCTGGAACGACAGCATCACCTGGAACATCGGGTGATGCGCGGCAGATCTCTCGGGGCTGAGCACCTCGACGAGACGCTCGAACGGGACATCGGCGTGGGAGAAAGCCGCCAGATCCACGTCCCGGACATGATTCAGGACATCGGTGAAACTGTCCCCGGACTCGACGCTCGTGCGGAGTACCAGGGTATTGACGAACATGCCCACCAGGTTGTCCAGCGCCTGCTCGCCGCGGCCGGCGACCGGGGTCCCGACCACGATGTCCGGTCCGGCGCCGAGACGCGAGAACAGCACCACGAGGGCTGCGTGGGTCACCATGAACACCGTGGTACCGGTGCTCTGCGCGAGTCGGGTGAGCTGCTCGTGCACCCGCCCCGGGATCTCGACTTCGACACGGCCACCGCGGTGGGACATGTTCGCCGGACGCGGCCGGTCGGTGGGAAGGTCGATCACCTGCGGCGCGCCGGCCAGCACGCTCTGCCAATGCGCTATCTGCCGGGCGACCAGACTGTCCGTGTCGTCCTCCGAGCCCAGCAGTTCGTGTTGCCAGACGCTGTAGTCGGCGTACTGCACCGACAGCGGCGTCCATCCGGGCGCCCGGCCCTGAACGCGTGCCGAGTAGGCGGTCATGACGTCGGCGGCCAGTGGGCCCATCGACCAGCCGTCCGCGGCGATGTGGTGCACGACGAGTACGAGGACGTGCCGATCCTCGGCCTCGCGGAACAGCCCGGCGCGCAGCGGAATCTCGGCGGTGAGATCGAAACCGGCACTCGCGAGACCGATCACCTTCTCGGTGATCGAGGAGCCGTCCGCCTCTGCCGGCACCTGCGGCAGCATGCCGGCGACCGGCAGGACTACCTGGTGCGGACCTTCCGCGCTATCGGGGAAGACCGTGCGCAAGGTCTCATGGCGTTCCTGCACGTCCTCGAGGGCCGACCGCAGCGCGCTCGGATCGAGCTTCCCGGTGAGCCGCAGCGCGATCGGAAGATTGTAGGCGGGTGATGCCGGATCGAACTGATTGAGAAACCACATCCGTTGCTGCGCAATGGACAGCGGAACCTGGTCGGGGCGCTCCTGCCGCTCGAGCACCGGCCGGCCGGCCGAGGACGGCGCGGCCTGGGCCACCGCGACAGCGAGCTGGGCGACGGACGGGGATTGAAACAGGTCGCGAACGCCGATCCGGACGCCGAGCGCCTCACCCACCCGGGACACCACCTGGGTGGCCATCAGCGAGTTTCCGCCCAGCTCGAAGAAGCTGGTCACGGTACTCACCTCGGCGATTCCGAGCACGTCACCGAAGACTCCCGCGAGGACCTCCTCGGTGACCGTGCGCGGCCTGACGACCACGTCGGACCGCGCCGCGAAAACCGGGGCGGGAAGCGCCTTTCGATCGAGCTTTCCCGCCGGAGTGAGCGGGAGAGCGTCGAGGAACGTGATCGAGGACGGCACCATGTAGGCGGGCAGGCTCCTCGCGGCGAATTCCGCGAGCTCGCGGGTGTCGATCACGGCGCCCGCGGCGGGCAAGACGTACGACACGAGACGCGTATTGTCCGAGCCGTCGTCGTGGCCGAGTGTGTGCGCGAATTCCACTGCGGGGTGCGCGGACAACACCGAGTCGATCTCGCCGAGTTCGATGCGGAATCCGCGGATCTTGACCTGGAAGTCGGTGCGCCCGAGGAACTCGAGCACATCGCGCCCGTCCGGGGCGGTCACCCAGCGGACGATGTCGCCGGTACGGTACATCCGTTCGCCACCACGGTACGGATTCGCGACGAAACGTTCGGCGGTCTGTCCGGGAC
>NZ_JBAQEO010000905.1:0-11915 GCF_049286785.1 Rhodococcus sp. (in: high G+C Gram-positive bacteria)
CCATGAGGGCCGAGGCCACGGCCCACCAGATCGCTGCGACGACAACGCTCGCCGCCAGGCCGTACACGCCGATCGGCTCCACCACGGCGGCGGCGCCCGCGACCCCCAGCACGAGGGCGAAACCCAGGCCCGCGACGACGGGGCGGAATCGGGGCGCAGCCACCAGAATCGCCGAACCGTACAGCGCGACGACGGCGACGAGGTGCCCGCTCGGAAGCAGGGCGGACGGCGTATCCGCCGCCCAGACCTGGATCGCGGCGTTGGAGAGGTTGGCGCCGAGACACAGCGTCAACACGGCGCCGATCCCGTAGGACAGTGTCCGCATCATTGCGACGACGGCAAGAACAACCGTCGCGGCGAGGACGGTGGTGACATCGATCGCCGCTATCGCCGGGATCGCGATGGGTCGGAGCGCCTCGGGCAGGACGAGGTGCGGTGACTCGGGACTGACGAGATAGAGCGCGCACAGCACCGCGACACCCGCGACGGCGAGTGCGGAGTGGCAAACGCTGCGGCGCAGCGTGCTGGTCGATGCGATCATGATTTCCACCATGCCAAGCGATACTGAACGAACTATGAGTGCCCGCCGTGACGTCGGTGTGCGATGGGCGGGGTGCGGCGCACGACACCCGCGCACGCTGCAGCGATCAGAGCGCAGACCAAGGGGACCGTCATCGCCGCGGTGAGGGGTATCACCCGGGTGATCCAGCCGATGGTCGCCGGACCGGCAAGGAATCCCACGTAGCCCAGGCCCACCACTCGTGACATGTTGGTGCCCGCGGAGCCCGTGCCGAGGTTGCCGGCAGCGGTGAAGATCTGGGGGACGCAGCCGGACAACCCGAGCCCGAACAGCGCCCAGCCCGCGATCGTGAGCGGCAGGATCTCGGACACCACGACCAGCAGCATTCCCGCGGCGGCGAGCAAGGTGCCGTAGCGGACCACCGCTACCGGGCCGACTGCGGCGCTCACGCGGTCGGCCGTGAATCTGCCGACGGTCATCGTGACGGAGAAGGCGCCGAACGCGAGCGCGGCGACCGCATCCGACGCGTCCAGGTGTTCCTTCACCTGCAGGCTGCTCCAGTCGTTCGCGACTCCCTCGGAGAGCATCAGCACGAAGGCGATCCCGCCGAGCGCCAGAACCCGGGGGGAGAAATGGCCGTGGGCCCTCTCCGAGGTATGGACCTGCCTGCCGTCGCGGGGTCGCCCCTGCATCAGCCGACGCGAGGAGACCCCGACGACGACGAGGCCGATACCACCGGCCAGGAGAAGTGCGGTCGCCGGCGCCCATCCGGCGGCGAGGGTCGCGGCTCCCACGAGGGATCCGGCGACGCCGCCGAGGGAGAAAAGAGCGTGGAATGCGGACAGGATCGGCCGACCGTAGCCCTGCTCGACCTCGACGGCCTGGGAATTCATCGATACATCCAGCGCGCCGTTGGCGAATCCGAACACCACGAGGGCGAGTCCGAGTTGCCATGCGCCGGTGGCCGTACCCGGACCGAACGTGGCCACCGACAGTGCGAGGCCTGCCACGATGACCATTCGCCTGCTCCCGAAGCGGTCGGCCAGGGGACCGCTGAGCTGCATTCCCCCGATCGCTCCCAGAGCCAGCAGAAGCAGTAGTGAGCCGAGAGTGGAGTGGCTGATCCCGGTCCGATTCTCGATGGCCGGGATATGCACCACCCACATGCCGAGCAGAAACCCGTTGATCCCGAAAATTCCGAAGATTGCGGCCCGCGCGTGTCGCAGCGCTTCTGCCGACCGTGCGTGCTTGTTCACCGCGGAAGGTTGACAAGTACTCACGGGGCCAACGGTACCGAGCGTCCGGAATACGATCGTCAGAGGTGCGCGAGCAGTGCGGCGGGGTCGTGCAGCATCGCCGCAACGGACGAGAGGAACCGAGAGCCCTCTTCCCCGTCGACCACCCGGTGGTCGAAGGACACGCTCAGTGTGGTCACCCAGCGCACCGCGAGTTCATCGCCCAGCACCCAGGGGCGCTTCGCAACGCTGCCCAGGCACAGAATGGCCGATTCGCCAGGATTCAGGATCGGTGTGCCGGCATCCACACCGAACACCCCGACATTGGTGATCGACACCGTGCCGCCGGTCAGTTGCGACGGCAAGGACTTGCCCCGGCGTGCGGTGCCGGTCAGTTCGTTGATCGCCCGGGACAGTTCCACCAGATTCAGGGTCTGCGCCTCCTTGATGTGGGGAACCACCAGGCCGCGGGGTGTCGCGACGGCGATGCCGAGATTGACATAGTGCTTGGTCACGATCTCCTGGGCATTCTCGTCCCAGGACGCATTGAGGCTCGGATTGTCGCGCAGTGCCACGATCAGTGCCTTCGCGACGAGGCTGAGCGGTGTCAGCGTCACTCCCTCGAAGGCGGGGAGGTGGCGGAGCCGGTCCAGCAGTTCCATCGACCGCGTCACCTCGACGGTGACGAACTCCGTGACGTGCGGCGCGGTGAACGCGCTGCGGACCATTGCCGCTGCCGTCGCCTTCCGCACACCCCGGATGGGAGTGCGGGTTTCACGTTCCGTCGAATGCGCATGCACGTCGTCACGGGTGACGGCGCCGGACGGACCGGTCCCCGCGACGAGCGTGAGGTCGACTCCGAGTTCACGGGCGGCAAGCCTGGCCGCCGGTGTGGCGTCGCGACGCGAACCGATGGGGGACTCCTCCGGTTCCGGAGCAGAGGCCTTCCGTCGTCCCCGCTTGCTGCGCTCGGTGACCGCCGGGCCGTATCCCACCAGTACCGGAGTCCGGCCGGGCGATCCTGGGGGTGCCGATTCTGGGGGCGCCGAGTGGGTGGCGATGCGGATGAGCGGAGTGCCCACCGGCACCGTGGTCCCGGCGGGAACGAGAAGCTCCTCCACGACTCCTGCGTACGGTGACGGCAACTCCACCAGCGCCTTGGCCGTTTCGACCTCGCCGATCACCTGATTGAGGTCGATGCGCTGGCCCACTTCGACGGACCACGACACCACCTCGGCCTCGGTCAGGCCTTCACCGAGATCGGGGAGGCGAAATTCCTGCGACCGAGATTCCTGGGACACCGGGACCTCTCCTTTCGCCTTCGGGCAGGGCATGTTCAGGCAGCGAGACTGCGATCGACGGCGTCGAGCAGGCGGTCGGCGTCGGGCAGGTGGTGTCGTTCGAGCTTGGCGGGCGGATAGGGGATGTCGAATCCGCCGACACGCAGGACGGGGGCCTCGAGCTGGTAGAAACACCGTTCCGAGATGCGGGCTGCGATTTCCGAGCCGAGTCCGAGGAAGGTCGGCGCCTCGTGCGCGACGACGAGGCGTCCCGTCTTGCGGACCGACCCCTCGATGGTGGCGAAATCGACGGGAGACAGGGACCTCAGGTCGACGACCTCCAGCGAGTGCCCTTCTTCCGCGGCGATGTCGGCCGCAGAGAGCGCGGTCGGTACAACGGAGCCGTACGTCACGATTGTGGCGTCCGTGCCTTCCCGCACCACCCGGGCCTGATGCAGCGGCAGGTCGGGTCCGGCGTCGATATCGAAGTCGGCTTTGTCCCAGTAACGCCGCTTGGGTTCGAAGAACACGACGGGATCGTCGGCGGCCACCGACTGCCGGATCATGTGAAACGCGTCGACCGGATTGCTCGGGGTCACCACACGCAGTCCGGCGGTGTGCGCGAAGTAGGTTTCCGGAGACTCCGAATGGTGCTCGACGGCGCCGATTCCGCCGCCATAGGGAATCCGGATGGTGAGCGGTGCCGTCACTCGTCCCCGGGTGCGGTAGTGGATCTTGGCGACCTGCGACACGATCTGGTCGAAGGCCGGATACACGAAACCGTCGAACTGGATCTCGCAGACGGGGCGGTATCCGCGCAGCGCCATGCCGAAGGCCGTTCCGATGATCCCCGACTCGGCCAGCGGTGTGTCGATCACCCGCTTGTCCCCGAAATCCTTCTGGAGCGTGTCGGTGACGCGGAAGACCCCACCGAGCCGGCCCACGTCCTCGCCCATGATCACGACTGCGGGGTCGTGTTCGAGTGCGCGCCGAAGCCCGGCGTTCAGCGCCGCCGCAAGGGTCATCGTGGTGGTGGTCATGACGCGGCCTCCTCGGTGGCGCCGAAACCGGCGAGATACGCGGCATACTGCTCGCGCTCCTCGTCGATCAGTGGGTGTCCGGTGACATAGACGTGGTCGAACAGCTCGAGCGGTTCGGGGTCGGGGGAGTGGAGGGTGCCGGAGCGCAACCGCGCCGCCACGTCGTCAGCGGCGGCCCGGACGCTGGCTGCGAACGCGTCGTCGAGCAGACCTTCCCGGTCCAGGAGCAGCCGGACCCGCTCGATGGGGTCGCGGGCTTTCCATATCTCGGTTTCGGCGGCAGCCCGGTATCTGGTGGGATCGTCCGAGGTGGTGTGCGGGCCCATGCGATAGGTGATGGCCTCGATGAACGAGGGCCCACTGCCCTCGCGAGCCCTCGAGACGGCCTGCCGGGTGACGGCGAGCACCGCGAGAACGTCGTTGCCGTCCACCCGGATCGACGGCATGCCGTAGCCCGCCGCCCGCTGCGCGATCGGGACGGGACTCTGAAGGTGCACCGGTTCGCTGATCGCCCACTGATTGTTCTGGCAGAAGAAGACGACGGGTGCGTTGAAGCTCATCGAGAAACCGAGAGCCTCGGCGATGTCGCCCTGGCTGGTTGCGCCGTCGCCGAAGTAGGCGATGGTTGCGATCTCGGCGCCGTCCAGGTGGGCTCCGATGGCGTACCCGGTGGCGTGCAGACCCTGAGCGCCGACGACGATCGCCGGGTTGGTCACGTTCACGGCGTCCGGGTCCCAGCCGGAGTGGGTGCATCCGCGCCACATGCGGGTCATGGCCGCCGGATCCACGCCCCGGCAGTAGGCGACGGCATGTTCGCGGTAACTGATGAAGGCATAGTCGTCGGGATGTAGGGCGCGTGCGGAACCGACCTGCGCGGCTTCCTGTCCGAGCATGGGAGCCCACAGACCGAGCTCGCCCTGCCGTTGCAGGGCAGTGGCCTCGGTGTCGATACGGCGCGTGACCACGAGATCCTGGTACAGGCCGCGTAGCTGCTCGGGTCCGATGTCGCGGACCAGACGGGTGTAGTCGGGCCGGTGGACCCGTCGGCCGTCCGGCTGTATGAGCTGGACCGGGTAGGCAATCTTGTCGACCATCGGATTCACCTCGCGTCGTCGAGTCCGTCGACCTTGTGAGCCTCCGGACGTGCTCTGCAGCCGGGCAGATCTGTGCCCTACATCACAGCATCCACGCGGACGCGAAGTGCGCAAGTGGTTCTGTCGAGATCGAGCAGAATGCTCAGTCATGGAGGGGCCGGAGGTGTCATACTGCGCCTTATGACCACTGTGGATTCCACCGACGCACGCTTGCTGCTGCACCTGTCCGAGCACCCGCGCGCGACGGGTGTGGAGCTGGCGCAGCATCTCGGACTGTCCCGGAACACCGTGCAGGCGAGGTTGTCTCGCTGGGAGGCGACCGGCGTCCTCGGTACCTTCGATCGCCGGGTCGATCCGCGGGCCCTCGGCTACCCGCTCGCCGCGTACGTGGCGACCCGGGTGGATCAGCATCGACTCGACGACGTGGTCGACGCGCTCGCCGACATTCCGGAGGTTGTGGAGGTGGCCGGTATGACCGGCGAGACGGATCTCTCGGTGAAGGTGGTGGCCCGCGACGCCGACGACCTGTATCGGCTCGCGGGCCAGATCCTGAAGATACCCGGCGTCGAGCGCACCAACATGGCGCTGGTGATGCGTGAACTCGTCGGCCCCCGCATGGCGCCGTTGCTCGAGCGGCTGGCAGGACAGTAGGGGCTATCGCAGAGAGGGCCTTGCGTGGCGCGAAGTCCGCGGTCGTCACCGCCCGATGAAAGTGGAAGTGCCGTTGCCTCTCCAGCCTTGTTCGCAGGATTATCCTTGCTCGACCGGAGCTCTTACCTGCGACGGCAGCAGGTTCTCGGCGCGCGGATGCCTGGACCGGTTAGCATCGAGCGCGTGACTGCTGTGGGGCTGAACGAAGATGCCGTGTCCGCGTGGATTGCCGGACTCGGTGTAGGGGCGATTGCGCCGCTGAGTTTCGAGCGGATCGGCAACGGTCAGTCGAATCTCACGTACGCGGTCAGCGATTCGGGTGGTGGCCGGTGGGTACTTCGCCGTCCGCCGCTCGGGCATCTGCTGGCGTCGGCTCACGATGTGGTTCGGGAGCATCGGATTCTGTCCTCGTTGCAGGGGTCGGACGTGCCGGTGCCGAAGGTTCTGGGTCTCACCGAGGATCCCGAGGTGACCGATGCGCCGTTGATGTTGATGAGCTACGTCGCGGGAGAGGTGATCGACAGCATCGGGGTGGCCAAAAGGCTGACACCCGAGCAGCGGCACGCTGTGGGGCTCGCCATGCCGAGGACGCTCGCGAAGATTCACGGTGTCGATTTGGCAGACGCGGGACTCGAGGACCTGGCCAGCCACAAGCCTTATGCGGCAAGGCAGTTGAAGCGGTGGATGGATCAGTGGGAGAAGTCGCGCACGCGCGAGGTCCCGCAGATCGAAGAACTGGCGAAGGTGCTGCAGCGGAACATGCCCGAGCAGGGCGAACTGTCGCTGGTGCACGGCGACTTCCATCTCAGTAACGTCATCACCTCCCCCGAGCACGGCGACGTGGTCGCGGTGGTCGACTGGGAGTTGTGCACGCTCGGTGATCCCCTCGCCGACGTCGGCGCGCTGCTCGCGTACTGGCCCGAGGCCGGTGACGCGGAGCCCGGTCCGTTCCCCGCGTCGACCCTCGAGGGTTTCCCCAACCGGGCCGAACTGGTGGAAACCTACGTCCTCGAGACCGGCCGGGACGTCACCGATGTGGGTTACTGGCATGTGCTGGCGCTGTGGAAGCTCGCGATCATCGCGGAGGGCGTATTGCGCCGGGTGAGCGACGATCCCCGGAACATGGCCGAACACGGTGCACCCACGATCGCACTGATCGACGGAATCGTCACCAGGGCTGTCGAGACGGCGGAGGCCGAAGGGCTCCGCTGATCCCCGGGGGCCTAGTCGGTGCCGGCTACTACCAACAGCGTTGCTGCACTTCGGATTTCGGCAGGAATCGGGACCGGTTTGCGAGTCTGCGCGTCGACATAGACGTGGACGAAGCGGCCCAGCGCGGCGAGCTCGAGGGTGTCGTCGTTCTCCCGAAAGATCGCGAGCGCGTAGACGATACTCCGGTTGCCGAGCTTCTCGATCGACAGCCCCACCTGCAGGCGGTCCGGGAACGTCAGTTCACTGACGTACCTGCAGGACGTTTCGGCGACGATACCGATCGCAGGCAGGTTGCGGATGTCGATGCCCGTCGTCGCGATCAGCCAGCCGTTGACGGCGGTGTCGAAGTACGAGTAGTACGTGACGTTGTTGACATGTCCGTAGTGGTCGTTGTCGGCCCAGCGTGTCGGAACAGCCCACAGGGCAGGGAAGTGGGCCGCGGTGGGCAGTTCAGTGGCGTCGTCGGTTGTCATCGATTCGACCCTAGCGCCTCCCGGTGGCGGGCAGGTTACTCCTAGCCGGTGTCGTCTTCGCGCAGGATCAGCCGGGGAACGACGAACCACAGGGACACGAACATCACGCCGGACAGTGCTCCGATCGTCAGCGCGACCCAACCGCCCACCGCCACTTCGGTTATCAGCAGTACCGTCCCGGTCATCGTCGCGCCGAGGAAGCGCATACCCCACAGCGCGCACAGGTTGGCGATCGTCAAGATGCTCTCCCGGCGGCCACGGCGGAACAGCACCCGGTGCCACACCGCGGGAGCGATGAGGAGTGCTGCCGACACGGTGGCGAGGAGCACCGTGCCCAGATGGAGCATGCGGATCGCGAACGACTTTTCCTGATAGGACTCCGTGAAGGCGACCGCGAGAAGGAACGCGAACAGAATTTGCACACCGGCCTGCGCAACCCGCAGTTCCTGAAGCAGCTCGCTGAAATTGCGGGCGAGTCGCTGCGCACGAGTCTCGGCATCGCTCACGACCGTGAGTACTCCGCGGCTCTGCGTACTTCCTCCGGAGAGGGACGCGCGCCCGTGTAGAGGAAGAATTGCTCGGCGGCCTGCAGAGCAATGACTTCGGCGCCGGTGATGACGGTCTTTCCGTGTTCGGCCGCCGCCCGGATCAAGGGCGTGTGGGACGGCATCGCGACCACGTCGAATACGGTCTCGGCTGCCTCGATCGCATCGAGCGTGAATGGCAGGCTGCCGGCCTCCGAACCCCCTGCCATCCCAACCGGGGTGGCGTTGATCAGCAAGCCCGCGCGGGTAGCTCCCAGAGTGGGCCGCCAGGTGAATCCATACCGGCCGGCGAGGGCTGCGCCCGTGTTCTCGTTTCGGGCCACCACGGTGACGTCGGTGAAACCGTAGTCACGCACCGCGGCGCTCACCGCTTTCGCCATCCCGCCGCTACCTGTGATCGCGACGGAGAGGGAATGATGCACACCATTGTCGCGTAACAGTTGTGCGACAGCCTGGTAGTCGGTGTTGTAGGCGTGCAGTGTGTCGTTGTCGTTGACGACGGTGTTGACGGAATCGATCACCGAGGCCGATTCGTGCATGACGTCGACGTATTCGATGATCTCCTCCTTGAACGGCATCGACACCCCGCAGCCGCGAATGCCGAGAGCACGGATGCCGGTGACCGCGCCCTGGAGATCAGTGGTCGTGAACGCCTTGTACACGTAATTCAGACCCAGCTCGCCATACAGATAGTTGTGAAACCGAGTGCCGATGTTGCTCGGGCGTCCGGAAAGGGATATGCACAGCCGCGTGTCCTTGTCGAGCTGGTTCATCTACTGAATGCTAGTGGCGTCGGGCCCGTCCGTGACTGTCTCTGTTCCGAATACACCGGGACGACACAAAAGGGGTAGGGCTGCCATGACGAGGACCGGAAGGCGACGCCATCTGTTCTCCCGCGCGTGTGCCGGAGTGATCGCGGCGGGCGTGGTGCTGGGTTCGGCGGAGTTGCTGTCTCTGGCGATCGACCCGGATTCGTCTCCCTTCTATGCGGTGGGGTCCACGACCGTCGATCGCAGCCCGGCCTGGGCGCGTGAGTTCGCCATCGAGACGTTCGGCACCAATGACAAACCGGCGCTCTTCGTGGGAATGACGATCTTGATCGTGCTGCTCTCGGCGGTGGCAGGCATTGTGGAGCGGCCGCGTGCGCCGTACGGCAGCGCCATCCTCACCGCACTGGGACTGGTCGGGGTGTACGCAGCCACGTCACGCCCGGGTGCCACCTGGGTGTACGCAGTGCCGACACTGGTCGGTGTCGTCGCCGGCATCCTGGTCCTCCGCCTACTGACCGCCACCGCCACGGTCCCGGAGCAGGCCGACGTCACGGATTCGTGGCTGCCCCGGCGCAACTTCCTGTTGCTTGCTGCTACCGCAACCGCAGTGGCGGCCGCCGCCGGCGCCCTCGGACGGCGGCTCGGGCAACAGATCGCTGGAGCCGTGGACAATCGCCGCGCATTCAGGGTTCCCGCGGCGGCGGACACGGCGCCGCCGATCGCTCCGGGCACCGACATCGGAGTTCCCGGTGCGACACCGTTCGTGACGTCGAACGAGGACTTCTACCGCATCGACACGGCCCTGCGGGTTCCGCAGCTGACCACCGACGACTGGCAACTGCGTATCCACGGCATGGTCGATCGGGAACTCACGTTGGCGTGGGACGATCTTGCGGCACGCACTCCGATCGAACGGGTGATCACGTTGACGTGTGTGTCGAACGAGGTCGGGGGAAACCTGGCCGGCAACGCCACCTGGATCGGTTACCGCATCAAAGACATTCTCGACGAAGTCGGGGTGCACGCAGATTCCGACATGCTGTTGTCGACGAGTGTCGACGGCTTCACAGCAGGTACTCCCGTCGAGGTTCTGCGCGACGGGCGCGATGCAATTCTCGCGGTGGCGATGAACGGTGATCCACTCCCGTTCGAGCACGGATATCCGGTGCGTCAAGTGGTCCCCGGTCTCTACGGTTACGTGTCGGCCACCAAATGGGTGGTGGATTGGGAACTCACACGATTCGACAGGGCGGAGGCGTATTGGACCAAGCGGGGCTGGGGGGAGAAGGGGCCGATCAAGACTGCGTCGAGGATCGACGTTCCGGCGTCGTTCGAGCCGACGGATCCCGGCCCCGTTCGCGTGGCCGGCACTGCGTGGGCACAACACCGCGGTATCGCGAAGGTGGAGATCCGTGTCGACAACGGTGAGTGGCAGACGGCCACGCTCGCACCGCAGTACACCATCGATACATGGCGCCAGTGGACGTGGAATTGGGAAGCCACGTCCGGACTGCACACCCTGCAGGTCCGGGCAACCGATCTCGACGGCAATGTACAGGTGGAGGAGCGGAACCCGCCTGTCCCCGACGGATCCACCGGTTGGCACACCCGCTCGTTCACCGTGTCCTGACGGCTGATTGTGAATCACGGAACGGCCGGTCAGCCCCCGGAACGGCCGGTCATGGACACCGCGCCGCCACACCGGCGAGTGCGTCGTGATCGGCGTCGGTGACCGGCAGGGCATAGGCCACTGCGACGGTGAGGTACTTGCCCGCGTAGAAGCAGTGGTATGCCGGGTCGGGAGGTAACCACTCGGCAGGAGTTCGATCTCCCTTGTCCTGGTTGTCTTCGCCGTTCACGGCGAGCAGGTTGAAGGCGATGTCGTTGGCGAACCGCACGCGAGTGTCCCGTGGCCAGGTGGCCGCACCCATGTCCCAGGCGGCGGCCAGTGGGTAGACATGATCGATCTGAACGGCCTTGGCATCGCGCCGTTCGAAATCGATCGTGTCTCCGGAATAGGGATCGGCGAGAACGCCACTCAGCACCACGCACTCCTGGGTGCCTTCGCGGAACGTCACAGATCGCAGATCGAGGGCGAGCACGTTGTTGCGGGTGTCGCACCCGTCGTGACCGCCGGCGGCGTCGTTGTCGTCGGTCCAGGCGGGACCGAACACGCACAGTTCCGCTCCGGAACACCCGCGTTGATATCCGCCGGGGTGCGGCCGGGATCCGACGGTCCGGACCTGTCCCAGCAGCTGTTCCAGCTGGGTCCGGGACGGGCTGCCCGGTGCGGGCGCAGCACGATTCATGTCGAGAATCGACACCCCGCACCCGCTCACCAGCACTGCCGACATCACCACGGCATACAGAACTCTCATGCGTCCCCCCAAGGCGCTCGACGAGTCTTCGAGTGGGGACAGTATCGAGCGCGTCACCGACAACTCAAGTGAAAGGCAGGCGCACCGACGCAATGGAGGACAGGTGTGCGCCGTCGTGGCCGATCAACCAGGACCCACCGCTCTGCCGGCACTCCGCCAGGACGTCCAGGGTGCGGAGGAGGAAGAAGATGGCGTCGCTGGGCACCGGGGTGATCGCGAGGCGATGCGCCTCACCATGTTTCATCCCGTCGAGCCAGACACCGGACTGCCCGTCCAGGCGAATGGTGACTATGTGAGTGACATCGACGAAGGCATACTTACGCTGCTCCCACGGGGTGGTGAGTGAATACCCCTGTTCGAGAACCTGGATCAGGATGCTCATTGCGGACGCCCGATTCTTCCGACGGCGGCTGTTCATATTCCAGCATCTACCTGCCGGGGCTCGAACGCCATCATCGGAAAATCCGTCGGCGACGAGCGATGGCTGGATAGGTTGGGGGCATGAGTCCATCGACCGGGCAAGCGCATCGTGACGGTGTGCGCGTGGCAGCCGTGTGTGTGGCGGCCGTCATCGCGATCGTCGGTTCGTCCATCGGCTCCGGGGCCGTGGTGGGAACTCCGATCTCGGAAGCCGCGGACGGGGCGCTCTCGGCCGACGCCACGGCTGTCGCTCCCGGCGGGCCCGCGTTCTCGATCTGGTCGCTGATCTATCTCGGT